>JAFYHC010000050.1 GCA_017539385.1 Solobacterium sp.
CCGGTAGGTCAGGAAACTGGCGCCAGGGTTCGAATCCCTGTTCCTCCGCCATTTTCTGAAAGTTTATCGCGAGGTAGAGCAGCCTGGTAGCTCGTCGGGCCCATAACCCGGAGGTCGTGGGTTCAAATCCAGCCCTCGCAACCATGTCTGGTCCTGTAGCTCAGTAGGTAGAGCACGGCACTGAAAATGCCGGTGTCGGCAGTTCAATTCTGCCTGGGACCACCTTAAGACTTCGAGTAATCGAAGCCTTTTTTTTCGTTGTATGCATGTTCGTCTTCTGTTATGGTTAAGAAAAAGAGGAGAATATAATTATGGAATTACGCAAAGATTTTCTCTGGGGCGGTGCTACAGCAGCGAACCAGTATGAAGGCGGTTATCTTGAAGGCGGCAAGGGACTGAGTATTGCGGACGTAGAACGCGGTGCACGGCATGGCGTAAAGCGGCAGATCGATCCTGAGATCCTTCCCGGTGTCTTCTATCCAAGCCACGAAGCAACAGACTTCTATCATCATTACAAAGAAGATATTGCATTGTTTACAGAGATGGGATTCAAGTGTTTCCGGATGTCCGTCGCATGGACGCGCATCTATCCAAGAGGCGATGAGGAAACACCCAACGAAGCAGGTCTTGCCTTCTATGATGCTGTATTCAATGAACTGCGCAAATATGGTATTGAACCGGTCGTAACGATCTCTCACTATGAGACGCCGCTGGCACTTGTCAGAGAATACGGTTCCTGGCGCAATCGGAAACTGGTTGATTTCTTTGAACGGTATGCGACAACGCTGTTTGAGCGCTATAAAGGCAAGGTGCACTGGTGGATGACCTTCAATGAGATCAATGCCACAATGATCCCCGGACGCAATCCGTATCATCAGGCAGGCATCGTATTTGAAGAAGGGGAAGATCAGGGAAAGACGATCGTACAGGCTTCCCATCATATGTTCCTGGCCAGTGCAAAAGCTGTCATTGCCGGTCACCGCATCGATCCGGAAAACAAGATCGGCTGTATGCTGCTGGTGCCGATGGCATATGCTGCAACATGTGCGCCAGAGGACCAGGTCGCTGTGCGCAATAAGCTGAATAATCTCTTCTACTATGGCGATGCCCATATCCGCGGCTATTATTCCAATACATGCACAGCCAAGTGGAGAGAACTTGGTGCAAAGCCGGATATCGAAGACGGTGATCTTGAGATCATGAAGGAAGGGAAAGTCGATTATTGCGGTTTCTCCTATTACTTCTCTTCCATCGAAAGTGCAAAGCCACTGGAACAGATCGAAGGCAATGTCATCATGGGCGGAAAGAACCCGTATCTGAAGATGACAGACTGGGGATGGCAGATCGATCCTGTCGGTCTGCGCGTTACGCTGAATATGCTGTATGACCGCTACCAGGTCCCGCTGTTTATCGTTGAAAACGGCATGGGTGCACGCGACACCGTCGAAGCAGACGGCTCGATCCATGATCCATACCGCATCGATTATCTGAAGCAGCATATCGAAGAAATGAAGAAAGCAGTTGAGATCGATGATGTTGATCTGATCGGCTATACACCATGGGGATGCATCGACGTCGTTTCCGCCGGCACCGGCGAAATGCGCAAGCGCTATGGCTTCATCTATGTTGACCGCCATGATGACGATACCGGTGATTTCCACCGTTCCAGAAAAGACAGCTTCTTCTGGTATAAGAAAGTCATTGCCAGCAACGGCGCAAATCTGGAGTGAGCATTGAAAAAGACTGCCCGGTATGATTTAATAAATGTGCGTTGACGGAGTGGAGCAGCAAACGTCCCTCATACAGAAAGACAGCGGCTGATGAAAGCTGTCGATACGAATGCTGCATTGGACCTCCTGAGCATATTCGAAAGAACCGGCCGGCCCGTTATCCCAGTTGAGTGATCCGCAAGGATAAGCAGGGTGGCACCGCGCAGAGATCTGCGTCCCTTCATGATGAAGGGACGTTTTATTTTATCGGGAGGAAAAATAGTATGAAACGTATGCTGAGCGGCATCAAGCCGACAGGACAATTGCATCTGGGCAACTACATCGGTGCACTGCGCCATTTTGTAGAAAACCAGGAAGAGTATGAGATGATCGCCTTTATCGCAAATCTGCACTGCATTACCGTACCGCAGGATCCGGATGAACTCCGGAAGAATCTGCGGGATTGTGTGGCTTTGTATCTGGCATGCGGTCTGGATCCGAAAAAGAGTACGATCTTCTTACAGACCGATGTCATGGAACATGCCCAGCTTGGCTTTATTATCAACTGCCATACGTATCTGGGTGAACTGAACCGAATGACGCAGTTCAAAGACAAGCAGGCCAAGGGAGAAAAGAATCTTTCCGGCGGCCTTTATACCTATCCGGCACTGATGGCTGCCGATATCCTGATCTATGATGCGGATTATGTACCGGTCGGTGAAGACCAGAAGCAGCATGTGGAACTGTGCCGTGATGTTGCAATCCGTATGAACAACCGCTATGGTGAACTGTTCCGTGTGCCGGAGCCGGCTGTACCGAAGGTCGGTGCCCGTATCATGTCTCTTTCTGATCCGTCCAAGAAGATGTCCAAATCCGATACACTCGGCGACAAGGGATGCATCTATCTGCTCGATCCGCTGCCGAAAGCACGCAAGAAGATCATGTCCGCCAAGACAGACAGCCTCGGCATCGTTCACTTCGATCCGGAAAACCAGCCGGGTATTTCCAACCTGATGCAGATATTGTCTTCTCTGACCGGTGAATCCATGGATGCCATTGAGAAGGAATTTGAAGGCAAGGGATATGGTGACTTCAAGAAAGCCGTTGCCAATGCTGTATGCGATACACTGGAAAAGATCCAGACACGCTACAATGAGATCCTGGAAAGTGACATCATTGACACAACACTGCGGGAAGGTGCAGAAAAAGCACGTGCCATGGCTTCGAAGAAACTGGACCAGGTACAGCGTGCCATTGGCATGGAGATCCGCTGACCCAAAGCACGTATAACATCACCGATGAAATACAGGAACCTGTACGATGCAAGTACAGGTTTTTTTACGCAATCTTTACGTATAAGAAAGCAAATCGGCAGGCATGGGGCACAGGGACATTGGTAACCATGGAATGGCTATTGTATAATATGCGGGTATGAAAACAACGTTGATCATTGCACCGGCATATATCACGGTGCAGGCAGATGTACGAGCTCTGCCGAAAGGAAATGAAGAAGTCGTCGTGAACCGGATGGAAGAAGTGCCGGATGGATTTGGACTGCTGTGCAGTCAGGTATTCCAGGCATTTGGTTTTCCATATATACCGGCATCTGTAATAGGAGAAAATGTATACGGAGAAAAGATCCGGGAATTTGGTGAAAGACATGGCATCGAGTTTGCCTATGAAAGTGAAGAAGACATGGGCAGTGTGCTGGAATTCAAAGATGAAGCAGGCAATACGGCAAAGATGCGTGTGCCGGGATGCGAGCTGGATGTGATCTATGATCAGCTGGCGGAAGAAGATACCGATGAGATCGGCATGATCGCTGTGTCAGCGGATATGATGAACGGGAATACGCCGGATGATCTGCTGGAGTATCTGTTCCGTGCAGACCGGCCGCTGACCGTGTATATCAATGACAGCATCGGGTATTGCAAAGATGATGCCGTGGCGGACCTTCTGGAAAGAAATCCGGTCATCATTACGGAAGAAAAATATCTGAAGGAACTGACCGGGGCAGAGGAGCTGAATGAAGCAATGGAACTGCTGCAGAAGCAGACAAAGCAGGCGGTCATCGTCCTGCAGCAGGGGACCGGTGTGTTTCTGCAGAAAGAGAATGAACGCACCATGGCGGAAGAAAGCGCAAAGATCGATGCAGACCTGTTTGCGGCAGTGTTTGCGGCGGCAGGAAGTGCAGGCCTTCATATCAACAGACGGATCGCCTATGCACTGGAACTGGCAAAAGGACGCTATACACGAAAGCATCTGGAATCCGGCAGATGGGATTATGAGAAGCAGAAACTGAAAGAAAGCATATTGGAGAAATAAGAATGGAATACCGCGGATTACGGGAAGAAGAAGTTCAGCAGCGCATTGAACAGGGTGAAGTCAATTTACAGGAAGAACGAATGACGCGTTCGGTCAGGGATATCATTCTGGCCAACTCTGTCACGTTTTTCAACCTGATCAACCTGGCGCTTTTTGCAATCGTTCTTCTGACCGGTAATATTAAAAACGGGGCATTTATCGGTACGGTCATTGCCAATACGTGTATTGGCATCTATCAGGAACTGAAGGCCAAGAAACTGCTGGACGGAATGCATCTGATGGTGGAATCCAAATGCATGGCGCTGCGTGATGAGGCATGGAAAGAGATACCGGTGCATGAGATCGTACTGGATGATGTGATCCGGATCGAAATGGGCATGCAGATACCGGCGGATCTGGAAGTGCTGGAAGGGAATCTCGAAGTCAACGAAAGCATGCTGACGGGCGAAGCGGACACGGTGGAAAAACATGTCGGCGATCATGCCTACGGCGGCACGGTGGTGACATCGGGAAACTGTATTGGGAAAGTATACCGGGTCGGCAAAAAGTGCATTTCCGCATCGATCATGGAGGAAGCACGCAAATATAAAAAAGCCCGCAGCAAGCTCCATGAGGATCTGGAGAAACTTCTGAAGATCATATCTTTTGCCATTGTACCGACCGGCATCATTCTGTATCTGGTGCAGAAGAACGGCATCGGACTGGTGTGGCAGGAAGCTGCCATTAAGACGGTAGCGGCTATGGTCGGCATGATTCCGGAGGGTTTGGTTGTTTTGACCAGTGTGGCACTTGCCGTCAGTACGATGCGTCTGTCGCGGCGGCAGGCACTGGTGCAGGATCTTTTCTCGATTGAATCACTTGCCAGAGTCGATACGATCTGTCTGGATAAGACAGGAACACTGACAGCCGGCAGTATGGCTGTAACGGACGTGATACCGCTGTTTGGTCATAATGAAGAAGAGATCACATCGGTCATGAAAAGCTATCTGTACGGCTCAGAAAAGGCCAATGCAACGCAGCAGGCACTGATTGAACGCTTCGGCACGGAGGCCAAGTATGCACAGACATCGGATCTGCCGTTTTCCTCTGACCGCAAATATGCCGGCAAATCCCTGCAGGGGATGGGCTCGTATTATACCGGTGCAGTGAATTTCCTCTTTCCCCAGGGATGTCCTGCAGTCATTCACAGGATCACACCGTTTCTGGAAAAAGGAGAGCGCATTCTGGTACTGGCGCACAGTGATGAAACAGAAGTGCGGAAAGATCATGTGCCGGAAGATCTCGAACCGGTGGCCATGATCGCCATTAAGGATGTTCTGCGCGATCATGTGCAGGAGATCATGCAGTATTTTACCGATGAAGACGTAACCATCAAGGTGATCTCCGGTGATGATCCGGCAACCGTCTCTTCTCTGGCAAGACAGGCAGGCATTCCCCATGCCGATCAGTATGTGGATATGTCCAAGGCACGGCTGAATTATGAAGAACTGGCAGATCAATATACCGTTTTTGGACGGGTGCTGCCGGATCAGAAAAAGAAACTGGTAGAAGCACTGCAGGCAAACGGACATACCGTTGCTATGACCGGAGATGGCGTCAATGATGTGCCGGCATTAAAAAAAGCAGATGTCAGCATCGCCATGGCAGCCGGAGCCGCTGCGGCCAAAGACAGTGCCAACATTGTTCTGCTCAATAATGACTTTGCTCTGATGCCGGATATCCTCAAAGAGGGCAGACGCGTCATCAATAACATTTCCCGTGCATCTTCGATGTATCTGGTGAAGACAGTCTTCTCGATCCTGCTGTCCCTCTACGTAGTTATTATGCAGCAGTCTTATCCGTTCCTGCCGATCCATCTGACACTGATCAGTACGTTCGGCGTCGGACTGCCGACGTTCGTGCTGCAGATGGAGCCAAGCATGGAACGCGTGAAGAGACGCTTCTTCTCCACCGCATTCCGCAATGCCATTCCTTCCGCCTGTGCAGTCTTCCTGGCATCCTTTGCATGTCTGCTGCTGCGGGTGCTGCTGAAACTGTCGGTGGAAGAAAACTATGCGATCTTTGTATCGCTGACCGGCATGATTTATATGTATACGCTCTACAGGGTGTACCAGCCTCCGACAAAGATGAGAACTGCAGTGATCGTTTCGATGACAATACTGACGGTCGCAGCCATGCTGTTATTGAAATCACTGCTGCAACTGCATTTCCGATGGACTACTTTTTTGATCATTGTTCCATGCGGCATAGGTCTCATATTTCTGATACAATATCTTTCAGCGGCATATGACAGTGTATCCGGCTGGATCGCGAAAGCTGCAAAGAGGAATAAATGAAAAAAGAAAACATATTGAAATGGATCATTGCTGATGCAAAGCTGGAACGCATCATGAACCGGAATAAAAAAGACGGCAGAGATCTGATCTATCTGTTTCTGGATTTTGACGGAGTGATCAATGTTTTCCGGGAACCGGGCACACCGGAATACGAAGAAGCAATCTCAAAGAAAACGTTTGAGTTCTGGGATGAAAAATGCGTACAGAGACTGAATGCACTGGCAAGGGATTACCATATTGAGATCGTGATCTCTTCTTCCTGGCGGTATGCCGGTCTTGACTACTGTATCGATTATCTGCACAAAGCAGGCATGAACGATACGGTGAAAGTGATCGATACAACAGAGATCACTTACGAGAAAACACGCCAGACAGAGATCTTGGAATATCTTCTGGATCATCCGTTTTTTGCCGGATTCATTGTTCTCGATGATGGAAATATGCCTGAATTTAAGGAAAAAATGATCCTTACACACCCAATGAAAGGGTGGGATGATGAAATAGATCTGCAAGTAAGAAAAATTTGTACTGGACTTTTGAAATAAAGTGTATATAATAATTCTTGCGGACGCGGATGTGGCGGAACTGGCAGACGCGCATGATTCAGGTTCATGTGGGGCGACCCGTGCAGGTTCAAGTCCTGTTATCCGCACCATAAGAAATCGGAGTGATCCGATTTTTTTTATGCCTTTGCAGTAAATGGGATGACTTATATGGCAGGACAACGCTGATATCTTAAGAAAACAAGCACAGGAATCGTTTTCGGCTGCCTGCCATTGATTCCATCCGGCAAATCAATAATAATGAGGGCATATAAGCATAGGTTCCATAAAATATATGGCTGGAAAGAGGTATTTATGAAAAAAGTGATACGGCTTTTCATGGTTTTAAGCATGTTCATGATTTCTGCATGTGCGTCCGATCCATCCGCTTCTCAGGAAGAAAAAGCACAGCGCACCGATGACATCTATATCTTTTATACAAGTGATGTTCACTGCGGGATCAATGAGAATCTTGGCTTTGCCAAACTGAAAGCACTTGTTGATGACACCAAAGCCGAACATAAAAATGTCGCTCTGGTGGATCTGGGAGATTTTCTGCAGGGCGGAACGTACGGCTCTATTTCGCAGGGTGAGATCGTCATTGAATTAATGAATACAATGAATTACGATGCAGTCACTTTCGGCAATCATGAGTTTGATTACAGCGTGGAACGTCTTTCTGAACTGATGAAGAAAGCAAACTTTGATTTCACTGTATGCAACATCCTGTACAGCGGAAACAAAACCAATATCTTTGCGGATGTGCCGCCGTATATCATAAAGGAATATGACGGTGCCAAAGTTGCATTCATCGGTGTCACCACACCGGAAACCCTCACGACTTCAACACCGAAGTATTTTAAGGAAGGCGATGCGTATGTCTATGACTTCTGCTACAGCGATGACGGGAAAAAACTGGCAGAGCAGGTGCAGAAAACGGTCGATGCCGCAAGAAAAGAGGGTGCTGACTATGTGATCGCACTGACGCATCTTGGTTCTGTACAGGAGAATTCTCCCAATGATTCCATCTCACTGATCCACAACACCAGAGGCATCGATGCAGTCCTTGACGGTCATTCCCACTCTGTGATCATCGGGGATACATATCCCAATGCGGACGGAAAAGACGTCGTGCTTTCCTCCGTCGGCACAAAGATGGCAAATGCAGGGGAATTGATCATCACCAAGGACGGTACGATCGAAACAGCCCTGATCGCAGAATATGATCATGAGGATGAGACCGTCCGAAAAGCCATTGAACAGGCAGATCAGGAAATGGAGGAGATCCTTTCCTATAAAGTAGGCACACTTGATTATGATCTTACGATCACGGATGAAAAGGGCATCCGCATTGTCCGCAGCCGTGAAACAAATGCCGGTGACTTTGCGGCAGATGCGATCCGCCATCTCATGGAAACCGATGTCGCATTCGCCAACGGCGGCGGTGTCCGTCATGCGGTCAAGGCAGGAGATGTCACATATGGCAATCTATTGGATGTCTTCCCGTTCTCCAATTCGCTTGGTGCATGCAAGGCAACAGGGCAGCAGATCCTGGATGCACTGGAATTCTGTTCCAAGGATACGCAGCCGATCACTGCGTTCGATGAACAGGCAGTGGGTGAATTCGGCGGCTTCCTGCAGGTATCCGGCCTGAAATATACGATCGATACATCGATTGCTTCCACGGTGACAATGGATGAAAAGAACATGTTTACGGGCATCACCGGCGAAAGACGGGTCAAAGATGTCATGGTTCTTGAAAATGATGCATATGTGCCGATCGATCTGGATAAAGTATATACGGTCTCCGGTTCATCGTATTTCCTGTTTGAAAGCGGTGACGGTAATACGGTATTCAAGGACTGTGAGAGGATCGTTGAATACGGACCGGTGGATATTGAGGCACTGATCAAATATTTCACGGATCTCGGCACGATCCCTGAAGAATACAGAACGACGCAGGGACGCATCACGGTAAAGTGATCTTCTGACATACCAACACACATCATAGCTCAGCGGCTGCATATGACAGCGCTGAGTTTTTATTCTGCAAAACCCGATGCAATCACCTCCCTGTCAGAATCGTCTGTCTGCCTGTTTTACACTGGTGTCATACAGGGAGGGATGCATATGCATTATCTTAGAGAATTTGGAAAATTGTGTGTGGAACTGCTGGCGGAAGCGGACTGTGCTCTGCTTCTGATATTCATCTTTCTGGTGTACAGGAGATGTTCCCTGCAGATCATGATTTCTGCGGCAGTGATCTATACAACGCTGCAGTGGCTTGTGGACTGGCATATCGGCGCTTTAGCCGAAGATGATGAAGAACCCATGGAATGAAAAAAAGACCGCTAGGCGGCCTTGTGAGAGCGGATTCCGGTAAGATCCATGATGACGCGGGATGCGATCAGGAATCCCGCTGCCGGGGGCACAAAGGGGGAAGAAGCAGGAATGCTGCGGCGTTTTCCGCCTTCCAGCTCGATCAGATCAAACTGCAGCGGCAGCGGTTCTTCTTCCGAGCATACAACGGTCAAAGAGGGAATATTGCGCTTACGGCATTCATGTCGCATGATACGGGCGAGCGGATCGCCTTTTGTTTCGTAGATGTCTTTCACTCTCAGCAATGAAGGATCAATGCGGTTGCCGGTGCCCATGGAAGAAATGATCGGGATGCCGCGTGCCTGTGCTTCGCTGATCAGATCCAGCTTTGCAGTCACCGTATCAATGGCATCAACGATATAATCCCATTCTTCGAAGGGGAAATGTTCTTTTTCCGAAGGCAGATAGAAACATGGATATGTATGTACGATGCAGTCCGGATTGATGGAGAGAACCCGTTGTTTTGCGGCATCGACTTTATACATGCCCAGTGTATCCTGCAAAGCGATCAATTGCCGGTTCAGGTTGGTAAGCACTACCTTGTCGCTGTCGACAAGATCCAGATGACCAACGCCGCTGCGGGCAAGTGCTTCCACGGCACTGGCGCCGACACCGCCAATGCCAAAGACAGCGACACGGCTGTTTCTCAGTTTTTCCAGTGCATCTGCACCAAGCAGTGCTTCCAGGCGCATGGTACGTTCATTCATACGTGTACCTCCATGTCGATTATAGCTTCCGTCAGTCATTCTTTGTTCTGAAAATACAATACTATTTTCAGAAAATGTATGATTGACTTTACTGAAAAGATACCATATGATTTCTTCGTTACCTTAAAAATGCGAAGAAGGGGAGAAACCTGTTCGTATGCGTCTATCCAGAGATCTGCCGTCCGGTGCAAGGCAGAAGCGCAGAACAGCATACTGGCCCCGGAGCAGAGAAGCTGAAACGAGGAGTAGGCTTGTACGGGATGCCGTCCGTTATCATCGGCGCGATTCGCCATATGGCCGATCGTATGAGTGGCTTGTAAAAGCAATGAGAGTGGTACCGCGGGAGTTTGCAGCTTTCGTCTCTCAGGAGGATCCTGATGAGATGAAAGCTTTTTTATTCAAACAGGAGAAGCGCTATAGATGCAGGAGGAGAAATGCATATGGTCCGCATAAGTGATGTCACATTAAAACAGAATTCCGCCAGAAATCTTTCTTTTCGTGAGAAGATCGAACTTGTCCGTCTGCTGGATCAGCTCCAGGCAGACTGTATTGAACTTCCCCGGATCGAATCCAAGGGAGACAGCCTGTTTGTAAAGACGGCTGCTGATACAGCTGCGTACAGCGCCGTATCGGTGGAGACGGTCTGTTCGAAAGAAGGCGTTGATACGGTATGGGAAGCACTGAAGAATGCCGCACATCCGCGCATCCAGATCGTATCTCCGGTCTCTCTGGTACAGATGGAATATCTGGATCACAAGCGTCCGCAGGCAGTAAAAGATGCGGTGTGCGAAGCCGTGCGCTATGCACGTACGTTTACCGATGACGTGGAATTCAAGGCAGAAGATGCTGTGCGCAGTGAGCGCGATTTCCTGTATGAGATCCTGGAAGCAGCTGTGCAGGCCGGTGCAGGTACCATTACGGTATGCGACAGTGCCGGCAATGTGCTGCCGGATGAATTTGCTGCATTCCTGAAGGATATTCAGGCAAATGTTCCTTCTGCTGAGCAGGTTTCGCTTGGCTTTGCATGCAGCGATACGATCCATATGGCAGATGCCTGTGCAGCAGCCGGTCTATTGGCTGGTGCGGATGAAGTCAAGGCATCGGTATGTCCGGAAGATTCTGTTTCTCTTGATACTGTGGCAGAGATCATTCATAAGCGCGGCAGTGAGTTCGGTCTGTCCATGCAGGTGCGTACCGTTGAATTAAAGCGCCTGAAAGAAAAAGCAGAAGAGATGCTGAAGACGTCCCGTTCCAAGACATCGCCGTTTGACAGCGGTGTGCGCGATGACAGCGATGGACGCACATTCAGCCTCAGTGATGATATTCGTGCGATCACAGCGGAAACAAAAGCACTCGGCTATGATCTTTCCGATGAAGATCAGGTCAGAGTCTATGAAGAATTCATCCGCATTGCGGATAAGAAAGACAGCGTATCGGTACGTGAGATCGAAGCCATCGTTGCATCCAATGCGATGCAGGTGCCGCCGACCTACCGGGTAGGCGACTATATCGTCAACTGCTGCAGCATGCTTTCGGCAACCGCACAGATCCGCTTGTGGAAACATGGTGAGATGCTGGAAAGCGTTGCGCTTGGCGATGGTCCGGTCGATGCGTCTTTCCTGGCCATTGAACAGATTGCCGGCCGCCACTTTGAACTGGATGATTTCCAGATCCGGGCAGTGACGGAAGGACGGGAAGCGATGGGTGAAGCTATCGTCAAACTGCGCTGCGAAGGAAAGGTATACTCCGGAAGAGGTCTTTCAACGGATATTATCGGTTCTGCGATCAGTGCATATATCAATGCTGTCAATAAGATCGTCTATGAGGAGGAGAATGCATGAAACTCTCATTTTCCACACGGGGATGGTCATCACTTCCGTTCCGTGAACTGACAGATATCGCCGAAGAGATGCAGTTTGCCGGTTTTGAATTGTATGATCTGTTCAAGTATCCGCACTTTACTGCCCGCGGCGGTGCATTGGATCCATATTCCGTTAATGCGACGATGCGTTCTCTGCGCGACCGTTCCATTGAGATCGCCAATCTGGATACGTCGCTGGATCTTTCCCAGGCAGAAAGCCTGAACAAGATCCTGTGGACCATTTCCATGGCCCGTGACATGCGCGTCGGCTTTGTCAGTGCCGAAGCAATGCACGATGATGAAGAACAGATCCGCACTTCGCTGGATCAGATCGTGGAAGCGGCGAAAAAAGCCGATGTGACATTTCTGATCAAGACCAGAGGCATCTATGTGGATACAGAACGTCTGAAAGATCTGCTGGATATCTATGCCGAAGACAGTCTGGGCGTTTTATGGGATCTGCATCATCCGTACAAAGACCATGGGGAATCCGCTGATACGACGATCCGCAATCTCGGCGGCTATGTCAAGCTTGTGCATATCCGCGACTATGATGAAAGCGGCAGCTATACCATCATGGGCGAAGGAAAACTGCCAGTGCAGGAAATGATGCGGGCATTGTCATCGATCGACTACGATGGCTTTATCACGCTGGAATGGAAGCCGGAATGGGTGCAGGATGTACAGGACTACTCGTTCATTTTCCCGCATTTTATCAGCTATATGCGCCGCTTTGAGCGCCAGCGTGCCAACCGTACGCATCTGTATAAAAACCATGACGGCACGGGTGAATATATCTGGAAGAAGGATGAACTGATCAATCTGACATTCCCGCAGGTGCTGGACAGGGTCGTGGAAGAATTCCCGGACCAGTATGCCTTCAAATATACGACGCTGGATTATACGCGCACCTATGAACAGTTCCGCGATGATGTCGATACCTTTGCCAGAGCACTGGTGTCGCTGGGCGTCAAAGCCGGTTCCAAGGTAGCCATATGGGCAACGAATGTGCCGGCATGGTATATCACATTCTGGGCGACGACCAAGATCGGCGCAGTCCTGGTCACGGTCAATACCGCCTATAAGATCCATGAGGCGGAATATCTGTTCCGCCAGTCGGATACGCATACGCTTGTCATGATCGAATCCGCACTGGATTCCAATTACCGTGAGATCATCAATGAGATCTGTCCTGAGATCCAGAACAATACGCCGGGCGAACCGCTTCACTGCAAGCGTCTGCCGTTTCTGCGCAATGTTATTACCGTCGGAGTCCGCTCCCCGGGCTGTCTGACCTTTGAAGAGGCGATGGCAAGAGCACCGATGGTGCCGAAGGAAAAGATCCTGTGGATGGCATCCCGCGTCAGTGTCCACGATGTATGCAATATGCAGTATACGTCCGGCACGACCGGGTTCCCCAAAGGAGTTA
>JAFYHC010000051.1 GCA_017539385.1 Solobacterium sp.
CGCAGTGCCCTCAGCGTCACGGCATCGCCTTCTGCTTCCGGTGCATAGTTTTTCTCCAGCTGCCAGTCGTTCATCTTCCGGAAAACGAAGGCAGTGCTCATGTTATCGAGGAAGTAGCGGTAGATCGGTACTGCCGCATCGGTGGAGAAAATGACGGATGCATCGGTCATCTGCGGTGTTGCTTCGGCAGAAAGACGGTCATGACCGAAGGAGAGCGTCTCTTCAATGTCACGTTTGAGTCCTTCTTTATCGCATGTACCGGAATCATACAGGCGGTACAGTTCGATCTCATGGTCATCCTTACGGGCATTGACAACGACTTCTGTCATGGACTTCGGATAGGTCTCCGTGAAATCCGCACCGGCACTGTTGGCATAGCGGCGTGTAATGAGGCTGGTGAAGATCTCATAGCTGTTGAGATCTTCCGTCTCTGTTTCATGGATGCTGTTCATCGTCTCCAGGAAATCACGTGCCGTCTTTGCGACCGGTGTAATTGGAAGTGCCTCTGTTTCGGCATCCTTCTTCGGATTCAGGGCATAGATCTTATTCTGTACGAGCGAAGCACGGTAGATCAGGTCAGCAATGGCCTTCTTAACATTCTCTTCGCTTTCCGTCGGTGCGATCTCCATGGATGCAGAACCCATGGCATTGCCGTCTTCACTGTTCTTATATACCGTGATGCGGATTCCGTCTGTCTTCTTTGCCCGGTTCTGATCGAGATCGTGCTTGATGAAATAGAATTCCCATCCCTCTTCATGCAGGGAGGTCACTTCCCACGCATCTGCGCCGGAGTGTTTCAGCAGTTCAATGATCCTGTCTGTCATTATCCGAGCCATCCTTTCGTTTTCAGATACGGTCCGCCGTCTGCGACCTTGACCCATTCCTTATGGCCTTTGCCGCACCCGCCGGTGCCGAATACTTCGCGGTCTTTCGAGACCATCGTTACATTGCCGAGCAGATCCGGCACATAGCCGGTCATGATCACCGGTGCAACGACGCGGCCTGTCTTTTTGCCGTCTTTGATCTCATAGGCATGATCGATGATGCACTGGATGCCCCAGTGTTTCGGGTCTTCCATGCCGCTCTGCATGCCTTCCAGCAGCCATCCGTCTTTCACCGAAGCAATCATTTCTTCGGCAGTGCATGTACCGGAATCAAACATGGTATTGGTCATGCGCGTATAGACTTTGTGTGCATAGTTCTGCCGCTTGCCATTGCCGGTCGGCACTGTGCCAAGACGCTTTGCACTGAGTGCATCGCAGATGCCGGTCTTCAGGATGCCGTGATCGATCTCGATCACATCCCCTGCCAGTACGCCTTCATCATCAAATGCATAGCTTGTGACATTGTCTGCACAAAGTGCGCCTTCATGCATCGTAACAAGATCACTGCCGACACGCTGTCCGATATACTGCTGTCCCAGCGCACGTCCCTTAACGAACATATCCATTTCCACGCCATGTCCGAATGCCTCATGGGCGATCAGTCCGGATACTTCCGGCGTACAGATGATGTCATATTCACCCGGTTCAATGCGTCCGGCATCCAGCAGAAGCAATGCCTGCTGCACAGCGGCTTCCGTCTTATCGGAAAGCTGTTCAAAGATCTCCGGACCAGCCAGGCCGGAAATACCCTCACGGCCGGCACGTGTCTGTCCGTCTTTATGGACAAGCACCTGGATGAAGCCTTCCGAATACACATAGCTTTGCGCCATGTGACGGTTCTTTGTCAGGAAAAGCTTGTTTACATGGGTGGACTGGGCAACAGCCATGCAGTCGATCATGTATTCCGATAAGCCCATGGCTTTATCACTGATCGCAGACAGGCGTTCCACCAGTGCCTTTACATCGGTTTCTTCCGGCAGTTCACCAGTCTCTTTTTCAACAAACAGTTCGCACGGCTCATCGTCCAGCACACCGGTCTTGTATACAGGTGTGTTCAATGATGCAAGCAGATCCAATTGTGCATCCAGTTCCTTCTTCAGCATCGCCGCTGCATCTTCCGGATGCGTCGGGTCAAAATCATTAAATGCGTATTCGCTGTACAGACCGTTTCTGGCAACATGGACGACGGTTCCCCTCTCGGTCGTCATTGTTTCACTGCCGACGGAGCGGGCATGGCGTGAGATCATCACGCGCAGGCCTTTGGAATCTGTAGAGAGAATACTGACATAGTCATATGCTTCTGAAAGGATCTCTACGAGTTGTTTCAGACCCGGTTCGATCGATTTCAGATATGCAGAAAAAAATGCCTTCATAGTTCTGGTTTCCTTTCGGAAGCATTATACCAGAAATATGGAAAGCATTCACCGCTGGGAAACGGTACATGTATATGGATTGCAATAGACACTCACCGTCCCGTTTGCCGTCTGCCATGTTCTGACGCCGTATTCTTTTAGAACAGACAGTGTGGCGCTTACTTCTTCTCTCGGCGGATCATTGCGGGAATTGGTGATCACTGCCATGGACGGGGACACCGACTGCAGCAGATCCTCCAGTGCTGTCAGATAATAGCCGTGATACGGGATCTTGAGAAAGTCCGCATGCATATCATACGTATCCAGAAATTCTTCGATCCGTTCATTGTGGGCATCCCCCATGAACAGGTATTTGCACTCCCCATAGCGCACCGCCGTAATGAGTGAGGAATTATTCGAGATCTCATTGGTATAGGAGCGTGTTGCCCCAATGATCTGGTACGTTACCCCATCCAGTGTAAATACTTCCTCATCACGGATAATGACCGGTGTCAGATTTGCTCTCTGCAGTGCCCGCACATATCCCCTTAAGGAGGTACTCTGACGCGTTACATAGCTGGAGAAGATCTCCCAGACTTTGAAATTCTTCAGGATTGCTTCGGCACCGCCGACATGATCGCGGTCAAAGTGGGTAATGATCAGGCGGTCGATCGTTTTCACCTGCATGCCTTTGAGCCATCGCACGACTGCAGAAGACGTATTGTCATGACCGGTATCCAAAAGAACCGTACTGTTGTCCGTACGAAACAGGATCACATCGGCTTTTCCGGCATTATACAGATCAATACGCATTTGTTTTCCTCCGCTAACCGTAAGGATACACTCTTTTTTTGCATACGGGAATAAGCGCATACAGTAAAATTTGTTATAATACAGTCATACAGTGAGGCAGTCTCATGGATCTGAAACAATTGGAAACATTTATCGCTGCTGTCCGCAGTGAATCTTTTCTAACCCCGACCGGCGACCATCACCGCTATGATTCTTCCGCCCATCCGGATATCCTGGCACTGGAGGAAGAACTCGGTGTACTGCTTTTCATACGCGAAGGAACCAACAGCGGCATACTGACACCGGCCGGCGAAGTGTTTGCGCGGGATGCCGAAAGGATCCTGCACGATGTACGCATTGCCAAGCGGCGCATTGACCGCTTCCGTCCGGATGAATCACGGATCGTCTGTATCGGTACGCTGCCCTTCTTGCGGCAGTACCGGCTGAACCGTGTCTTTGACCGCTTTACGGAAGAGCATCCCAATGCCGGCTTTATCATGGAACAAAACGATGGCAAGCAATTGATCGACGGCCTGAAGAGCGGATACTACGACGGCATTGTCGTACGCCGCAACATGGTCAGTTCCAAGGGTCTTGAAACGATCCACCTGGCTGCCGATGAGATCGCTGCGATCGTGTGGGAAGGCCATCCGCTGGCCGATGAACCGGGCGTTGCATTGGCGGATCTGAAGAACGAAAGCTTCTACCTCGCCCCGTCCACATCCCCTTCGTACGGCATCTGCCGCAAGCTGCTGATCGACCGTCATATTTCAACGGAAAATGTTACCAGTGCAGCCATGGAGCAGATCCTCGAAGCCGCTGCAGCCAACAAGGGCGTAGCCCTTCTGCCGATCTCCAACCTGACTGTCTACCATCAGGAAAATACTGTACCGGTGCCGTTATTGCCAAAAGCAGTCGTCGAAGTCGTCTTTGTATATAAACGGGACGAACAGCGCTGCTCCACCATGAACGAACTGATTCAAACCCTGCGCTCCCGCGCAAGACCCGTGCCGCGTCTGTAACAGAAAGCCGCACGGCTTTTTTTCTTTTCGGCGTAAAAAGAAACGGTCAGCTGACCGTTTCTTCCGATTATGCTTTGGACTTTGTGCGTTCATCCGCAAAGCGTGAAGGTGCGTATTTGAGGAACTTCACCGACAGTTCCGTCAGATCATCGTACTGCGGAGCGCCGTTGTAGAATGCATTCACATCGGCAAGAACGCTTTCACATAACGTCTTCGCATCTTCGCCAATATGGGCATTGGCGCACTGCAGCAGGCGCTCATTGCCATAGAGCATATTATTTGCGTCTGTTGCTTCTACCACACCATCTGTATACAGGAACAGTTCATCACCCGGTTCCAGAACGACCGTCTGTTCTTTATACTTCGTTGTTTCAAGACCAGCCAGAACAAATCCGGGCTTATCATCCAGGAATTCATATTCCCCGTTTTTCCGGCGGATCAGCGGCTTGTTATGACCGGCATTGACATAATGCAGTACACCGGTCTCAAGATTCAGATTGCCCATCCATGCCGTGACGAACATGCCGGCATCATTGCCTTCACACAGCTGTACATTGGCATTTCTGAAGTTGTCATTGACCTTCATCCGGTTTTCAGCAAATGTCTTTAACAGCGTCTTTGCACGCATCATGAATAATGAAGCAGGAATTCCCTTGCCGGATACATCCGCCACCAGGAACATCAGGCGGTTGCGGTCCAGGAAATAGAAGTCATAGAAGTCACCGCCTACTTCCTTCGCCGGATTCATCAATGCATACAGATCCACTTCTTCCCGATCCGGGAATACATTCGGCAAAGCAGAGCGCTGAATATCGCGCGCTGTTTTCAGTTCGGCATCAATACGTGCATTGGCTTCGGCAATATAGCGCTTCAGTGTATCAACGGTCTCATTGATGTCATCGGAGAGATCATTGAATTCTCGCGAGGATCGTACATCCACGGTGGTATTCAGATCGCCGTCTGTGATCGCAGCAAGCGATGTATTCACTTTGCGGATATTGCGGACGATCAGATTCTTGATAATCAGATAGATCGTGACGAACATCGTACCGAATATGATCGTCAGCAGGAAGAAATTCAGATACAGCGACAGATTTCTGGAGAAGTCCGCTTCCGACTCCGGCAGCACCGCCGCCAGGAAATAGTCTTCGGTACGCGAATACATATAGTAGTAGGTTTCCCCTTCGACCTGCATGCTGTAGAGTGTATATTCCTCACTGCCCGGCTGGCGGGAGACCGCATTGGTGATCTCTTTTTCATCCTCTGCAAAGAACAGACCGTTGGTATAGTAGATGATCTGGAATTCGCTGTCCATGACGAACAGGCCGCCGTTTTCACCGATATGACGATTGGATACGACCGTGGGCATCAGCGAACTCATCAGTTTTGACATCTGTTCATCGTCATAGGCGATCTGGATCAGCTGTCTGTCCGTTGTCCGTACGGCGCTGTATTTCAGCGACAGATTCGGATCCCTGTCTGTCGGAAGGAAATCCAGCAGCATTTCATCCGGTCCCATCAGCATGAACATTTCACGGAACTGGGTCAGTACAGAGTCTTCGCTGATATCGTAGCCGATGTTTTCCTGCTCACTGGAATCGCGAATGATTCCGCTGGCACCGATGATATTGACCTCATGCACGCCATAGCGCTCCTTGATATCTTCCAGAATGGGATCGGGTTCGCTGAGAATGCTGGAAGCGATATGCCGGTTTGTCTGCATGATCATTTCATTGCACTGGTTCATGACGTCAATGACGGCATCCTGCAGATTCAGCGAGAACAGCTGTGACGTATTGTCTTTGGCGATCTGGTTCTGCAGATGATAGCTGAACACCGATACGCCGACATAACCGGCCATGACCGCAAGCACAAGCCGGTTCTGGAATACTTTCGACAGCGTCGGAAGACGTCCCTTGTCCCCCTTTTCATGTTCTGTGAACCATACCGCAGCCCATACCGCAGCACCAAGCGTCAGTGCATTGGCTGTCACCATCGGGATCGTGCACATCTCAACATAAGCGAAGGCAGCTTTGGGCACATCGACATTTGTGATGAAGATCATCAGCATATGAATGACTTCCTGCACGACTGCGATCACCACTGCATGACCTGCACTTGGCACTTTGTCTTCAAATACATACTTGCGCAGTGCCGCAGCGATCAGACCTGCCAGTATGGTGGCAATGGTGCATCCTGCCCGGGTGAATCCCCAGGCATGCGCTGCCCAGCGCTCAATACCGCCGATCAGACCGGCAATAATACCCGCATACGGTCCAAAGATCAGACCGGCGCTCAATGGCGAAGAGTCGCGGACATTGATTGTCGTCCCGCTGTAGGAAACCCCGCACTCCGTGGCAATGATCGCTGTAACGCCAAAAACGATACCGGCTATGATCTGCTTCTGAATTTTATTCAGACGCTGAGCGGTATCTTTGCTGAATCCCCATAAAAGACCGATCACTGCCAGAACAGGAACTGCACCGGTCAGCATCAGTTTCACATAAATTTCCATAACTATATTTTACACATTTATCGCTTCCATCGCATCGTACGCAGTCAAATTAAAAAAAGATTCGAAAAAAAGCAGTGCCCTGCTTTCTGACAGAAAGCAGGATCACTGCCTGCATGACGCAATTATTTCAAACAGATCTCCATGCATGTCTTCTGGATGCCGAAGCCTGCCTTCTCATAGAATGCACGGGCGCTGTCATTGCCTTCCCATACATTGAGCGTAACATTGTAGCATCCCTCGCTCTTTGCATAGTCCAGCACATAGCGGCATAATGCCTGACCAATGTGCTGTCCGCGGCTGGCCGCATCCACGCACAGATCATCGATATACAGCGTTTTGACGGGCACCATGTTGTCACTATGAGCAGGTGTCTGCATCTGGCAGAAACAATAGCCGCATACCGTTCCTGTTTCATCCTCTGCCGCGAACACCGGCTGTGCGGGATCGTGCAGGATGACCTTCAGTTCCTCATCACTGTATTTCTTTGTGCCGGGAATGAAGATATCCGGACGTATTGCCGCATGGATGGAAAGTACCTGGTATAACAGATCATTGATGCGGGGAATGTCTTTTTCTTCTGCTCTTCGTATATTCATCGTATGCCTCCGGTATGTCAGTATACTACAATGTCAGATCGCCGTCATGGATCCAGCCCGCTTTGCGGCATGCATACGCAAACAGCAGTGTCAGTACAGCCGGCAGAACAAAGGCAATCAGGATCAGTCCGGCCCAGTCCATGAATGTGACAGATGCCTTGAGACCTGCTTCAATATCCTGGATCCATCCGGTATAGACACCGATCGGACCGACCAGTCCGCACGTACCCATGCCGGAAGAGACCGGTGTGCCGTTCATCTGCAGACGGAACAGGCACGTCGCAATTGGTCCGGTAACAGCCGAAGCAAGGATCGGCGGGATCCATACTTTCGGATTCTTAATGATATTAGGCATCTGCAGCATCGATGTGCCAAGTCCCTGGCTCACCAGTCCGCCGGCCCCGTTTTCCTTATAGCTCATGACCGCAAAGCCGATCATCTGCGCACAGCAGCCGGCAACTGCCGCTCCCCCTGCCAGTCCGGTCAGGGATAATGCCGCACAGATCGCAGCGGAAGAAATCGGCAATGTCAGTGCGATGCCGACAAGAACGGATACGATAATGCCCATGAAGAACGGCTGCAGTTCCGTTGCCCACATGATCACAGAGCCAAGCGAACTGGCCGCTTTGCCAATGGCCGGAGCCAGCAGAACGCTGAGTCCTGCGCCGACTAATACCGTGACGGCAGGCGTCACAAGAATATCTACTTTTGTTTCCTTGGATACGGCCTTGCCTGCTTCACAGGCAGCGATCGCGATCAGATAGACAGCAAGCGGACCGCCTGCCCCGCCCAGTGAATTGGCTGCTGCGCCGACTGCCGCCAGCGAAAACAGAACCAATTGCGGTGCGTGCAGTGCATAGCCGATGGATACTGCCATGGCAGGTCCTGCTACGGAAGACGCAAAAGTACCGGCATCCACCAGAAAGGGAATTCCCAGCTGCTTCCCGGCGGTGGAAAGGATCGTTCCAATCAGGAGCGAAGCAAATAAACCCTGTGCCATGGCACCCATGGCATCGATCCCATAGCGGGAAAGAGAGAAACGGATATCTTTCTTTTCCAGAAATTCTTCACGTGTCATATCGGTCACCTCCTGTGACAACAACGTTATATCACACTTCTTTTAAGATGTATAGTCATTTTGACTATACATCTGTCATGGACTGTCGGAATTCCCTCCTTTGTGGTATTGTGGATAGCAGGAAAAACATATGCAATATAGAATAGAAAACATTACGATCACGATTACGATCGATAAAAGCCTGCATAAGCGGACTCTTGCGGCACTATTTGAACGCTTTATGATCACCCCGAAAACACAACAGCGCCTGTTTGCGGATCATGCCGTACGGATCAATGATGCCGCAGCAGAAAGCCCGGATGCCCTGCTGCAGAGCGGGGATACCGTGTGTCTTGTGCAGAAAGAAGAAGATGTGGACTGGCCTGCCTCCGATACACTGGCAGAAGTCGTATGGCGCAATGCCTTTCTCATTGCCGTTCATAAGCCCGCCGGACGCATCATCCATTCCGAAGGCTATGGAACAGACTGCCTCAATGCGGACGTCGCCGCATGGCTTTTGCAGCAGAATATACATACACCGGTACGCCCATTGCACCGGCTGGACAAAGATACCGAAGGACTGGTGCTCTACAGTCTGGTTCCGCTGTTTCAGCCATGGTTTGATAATGCCCTCAAAGAGCACCGCATCCGCAGATGCTATCTGGCATTGTGCAAAGGCAACTGCACGGAAGGAAAGAAGATGACCATCCGCAAGCCCATCGGCAAAGACCGCCATGTGAATGGAAAGTACCGCGTCTCTGCCACCGGGAAAGAAGCCTGCACACAGGCAGAATGCCTGTACAGTCACAATGGCTTCTCATTGATGCGCTGCATCCTGGAAACCGGACGCACCCACCAGATCCGCGTGCATCTATCCGATGCCGGCTACCCCATCGTCAACGATCCCCTGTACGGCATTTCAACGCATGCATATGAGGGTATGGGATTATGGGCATACGAAGTCACGGTACGCGATCCCCTCTCCGGCAAGAAGCATACGGTCAAAGACCGCCATGAGCCTTCCTGGCGGAAGCAATTCCCCGTATCAGACAGCAAAAAGAAAGTATAATAGGACAAACAGATAAAGGAGCCCAATATGAAGTACGATTTCACTTCCCATATTGACCGCGTCGGCAAAGATGCGATCGCCGTTGATCTTCCTTATAACCGCGTCGGCAATTACAGCGACATGCAATTGCGGGATGGCTTTGACATCATCCCGATGTGGGTCGCCGATATGAATTTCAAAGCCTGCCCGACGATCCCGGCCGCGATCATTGCCCGTGCCGAGCATCCGGCCTATGGCTATTATGCCGTTCGTGATGAATACTATGATGAGATCATCGAGTGGCAGCGCCGCAATCACGGCATCACAGATCTCACAAAAGAAATGATCGGCTATGAAAACGGCGTCCTGGGCGGTGTTGCAAGTGCCCTGCGCATTCTGTGCAGCCGCGGTGATACGGTCCTGGTGCATTCTCCGACCTATATCGGCTTCACAATGGTATTAAGCAACAACGGCTACAACGTCATCCACACCCCGCTCGTCAAAGATGAAAACGGCGTCTGGCGCATGGATTACGAAGATATGGAGAAGAAAATCGTTGAGAATCATATTCATACCGCGATCTTCTGCTCTCCGCACAACCCCTGCGGACGTGTCTGGGAAAAAGAAGAAATTGAAAAAGCCATGGCCATCTACGAAAAGCACGATGTCTATGTCATCAGTGATGAGATCTGGAGCGACCTCATCCTCAACGGCAATACGCATATCCCGACCCAGTCCGTCAATGAATGGGCAAAGATGCATACCATTTCTTTCTACGCACCAAGCAAGACATTCAACCTTGCTGGCCTGATTGGCAGCTACAATATTGTCTACAACGAGCGCTTACGTGACCGGCTGATCAAGGAAGAAAGCCTGTGCCACTACAACA
Organism: Solobacterium sp.; assembly: GCA_017539385.1. Classification (GTDB taxonomy): domain Bacteria; phylum Bacillota_I; class Bacilli_A; order Erysipelotrichales; family Erysipelotrichaceae; genus Bulleidia. The sequence goes on from JAFYHC010000051.1 coordinate 10,156, forward strand.
GCATGAATGTGCTCTCGATGCATGCGCTGATCGGTGCCTACAAAGAAGAAGGCTATGAATGGGTAGAAGAACTGAAACAGGTCCTCTCCAATAACGTCAACTGGGCATATGACTACATCCAGGAACACTTCAAAGGCGTAACCCTGTCCAAACCGGAAGGCACATATATGCTCTTCCTGGACTGCAAAGAATGGCTCAACGAACATGATATGGACCTCAATACCCTCATTCATCTGGGATGGGAAGTCGGTGTCATGTGGCAGGACGGCAGCCAGTTCCTTGACCCCTATGCGATCCGCATGAACCTTGCCCTTCCATTCGACCGTGTGCAGGAAGCCTTTGAGCGCCTGAACACGTACGTATTCAACAGATAATACCCGCGGCATCTTCGGATGCCGTTTTTATGTATACGGTGTACAATACACCTATGAGTGAATTCATACTGAAACTGTTTGCCATGGCATGCATGGCAATTGACCATATCGGTCTCGTCTTTTTCCCGCAGCACCGCTTTCTTCGCTGCATCGGCCGCATTGCCTTTCCCCTGTATGCTTTCATGATCGCAGAAGGCTTTGCCCATACGGAAAAAAGCGGACATACCGGCAAATATCTGATGCGTCTTGTCCTGCTTGCACTGATCTCGGAAATCCCCTATGACATCGGCCTGTACGGAAGTTTTCCCCGCATGGACCATACCAATGTGATCTTCACGCTTCTTGTCGGACTATTGATGCTGTACGGCATCTCACATACTTCTTCCCTGCCGCTGCAGGCAGTGATCGTTGTCCTTTGTGCGTATACAGCAGAGTTCATCCATTCTTCCTATGGCTATGCCGGCGTCACGCTGATCCTGCTGTATCATCTCTATGTGCAATATGGCAAAGACAAAAACACCGGGACACGCATTCTGATCCTCTGCGGCATCGCCATGCTGTTTGGCGGCTACTATCTCTGCCACAATGCCCGCTCCATGGATCCATCCACCGTGATCGCTGTCTTCAAACGCAGCACATGGACGCAGACCGGCGTGCTTGCAAGTGTCCCGCTCATTGCCTTCTATAACGGAAAAAAAGGACAGGACAGCCCGGTATTCCGCTGGTTCTACCGTCTGTTCTATCCTCTTCATCTGTCTGTATTTACCTTACTGCGGATCCTGTGATCCGCTTTTTTCATCTCCCCGTCAGGATGCGATGACCTCCATTGCCTGGCAGTCCGGGTAGTAGGAAATTCTCAGAGATTTATTCCCGCCCTGCAGTTCATATTCATAATAGTATGCACCATAATCCATGCATATTTTTTTATCACCCTGCCTTTGTAATTTCGGAGAAGATGCCTGTACGCTGTCAATATATGCTTCTGCATACGCTTCATCTACGTTATACACATAGAGCATTCTGAGGGTCGGAACATATTTATCACCCTTCGTCATGATCGGTTTATCAACGATTTCCGGCAGCCAGTCAGCAGACACTGTATCCCACGCATGCCATAGCAGCTGCGATAAGATTTTTGAATTGTTTCATGCTATGATTCCCTCCAAAAAAACCAAGATCTGTACAATACAATGCACAGATCTCTGTACTTACTTACATAATTTTTTTAACGCCGATTGACGGGGTGACGCACGGTATGTGCCAAAAACAGCGAAAGAATTCCTGTCCACTATTCTGTCACAAATTCTGTATATACGATCAGACAATACGTTCCCTGTCACATTAGTTGTGGGAATTTCCGGCTATTATATACAGGTAGCCGATTTCTTCATACAGAACTAACATGACATCTTTCGTCATATCGTCATCAGACACATAACACATGGTTCCTTTCATTCCATTAGACCAATATTCCGTTCCATTTTCCTGAACTTTCAGATCCGGTGAAGATGAGCACAGCGTTTCCAGATAGGAATTGACAAATGCCTCATCCGCGCCATAGACCTTTATGTAATATTTGTCTGCTCCCTCCGGAACATACAATGAGTACTCTTTTCCGCTGATTTCCGGCAGCCAGTCATTTCCTTCACTATTCCATGTATTCCAAAGCAGTGTTACAAGTTCATCTGGTCTCCCATCCCATTTGGATAGATCCGTGATAAACGCGAATTTTGTAGAAGAAAGGGTATGATCCTCCTGCGGAATATTTACATCTACATTTGAGAGAGTGAGCAGATCCATTGCTTCCGGCGTTATATATATTGTCTTTTCACTTCCAAAATAAGACAGATAAAGACGATATGCATGACTTGTTTCACCTGGTTCGATAATTTCATTTGCATTTACACATACATTTCGATAACTGTTTTCATCAAACTCGGCATCCTCTCCAGCAGCATTATGATATACTTCCTCAGCCGAATGCCCGGCTGAAGGAGAATAAAACAGCTGTGTACTCACCAGACGATCCTTACTGTTATTGGTAATCTTTACCGTAACGATCGTCTTACCCTCGAAATCTTCTTCACCATACTCAAAAGAAAGCTGATCCGGTGAGAACTCTGCTTTTGCTTCCGGTGTTGGTTCCGGTGTCGTTTCCGGCGTTGTCTCCGGTGTCTCTTTTGCACTGCCGGATGATGCGGCCGGTGCATTTCCCCCGCTGCACGCTGTCAAAGACAATACCAGACCAACTGCCATAAGAACCTTGAATTGTTTCATGATATGATTCCCCCTTCAATGAAAGCAGGATCTGTGCCGGCACAGATCTCTGCATGTATCTATATAGATTTTAAGACCACTTTGGGAGGGTGTTCAAACAATCTCTGCAGAAACCCGCATAGATTTCCTGTCCACTATTCTGCCACATATATCAGGGATTGCCATATTCTGAAGTCAGTCAGGATCCGGTATGTCATTGAAAGAAAAAAAGGATAGAACAGTCCGGCATCCTGCCGGTCCAGTCCTATCCTCTTACCATGTACGGCGGTTTAATCAGCCGGCCAGCGGATGCCGTCTTCGCTCTGGCAGATGTCCGCTTCCTGATCTTCGTCATCATAATGGACGGCGAAGAACGCTGCTTCTTTGTCATTCTGCTTCAATATAAACACAATGCATACATCATCATCGATGATTGCTTCTTCTTTTATCACGATCTCCGCACCGGCTTCCAGGAACGGCTTTACCCGGTAATCCTGCTGCAGTGCCTTCTGACACAGATCATCATAGCGGCGTCCTGTGCTGTCAGGGAAAAGAGAATATGGCGTGACATCGTGTATGCCTTCCTGCTGGTTTGCGCGCAGCTGTCCGTGTATGGCATCAAAGCCGCTGAATAGACTGACATACTCTGTATCGGATCGTTCGAAGAGAAGATATGAAGGTGCCTCCATATGATCGTCCTCTTCTACAAACAGGAACGGTCCATCATCGACGGCATGATAGTAAATATCTTCCTGATCCGCACCGGTGCCGCTTCTGTCCCAGATGGACACACGCACGCCGCGTCCCGGAATAATCAGATATACACTTTCGCCGTTTCTGCTGCGTTCGCCATAAAAGGTGCGCTCGTTTCCGTTTTCCTGCAGGAAGCGGAATTCCGCAATATCCTCAGCCCGCTTGATGACCGCATCCAGACTGCTTTCTGCCGTGGTGCCCAGGTATGCGATATCCGCCATGCTGTCCGACATTGCATCACGGTATTGTCTGAGCCATTCTTCTTCCGCATATGCTCTGACCGGCTGAAATACAGATGCAGGTTCCACCGGCTGCGGCGGGATCTCTGCGTCCGGTGTCGGTGTAATGGCCGGCTGTACAGTTGGAAGCGGCGTCAGATCCGGTTCTTTGGACGAAGCAGAAGAAGGCGGCTGTGCACATCCTACCAACAGGATGGCTGCCGCCAGCGTACAGATCACTTTTCTCATAATTCCCCCTACTCCAGGATCACGATGCGTCCTTCCACATGGGCATCGAGTCCCTGATGAATTGAGAAGTATTCCTCAACGATATTATTGACCGATGTCATGACAATGCGCGGCTTCATATTGGCAATGACCTCTTGCACCGGCACACCGAAGAATTCAGTAAAGCTTTTGAAATGATAATTCTGCATGGCAATTAAGAACGTATCTTCCTCTTCCACCGGCTTTCCTTTGAAGCTGAGTTCTTCGAGTGTATGCGTGCTTTTGCGATAGACGATGCGCATGCCTTTGGAATACTGGTAGAACTCTGTATGGCCAAGCCATGCCTCATCCCGGAAAATATGCATGATCATGCGGCGCAATTGGGCACCGGTCACTTTGACCATGTGGACGACATCGTCAAACGGTGTATTCTCCAGCATGTCCTGGTATTCCACAATTGGTCCAAGTTCTTTCTTGCGCAGTGCTCCTGATCCCATAAACATGATATCGAAACTGGAATCTTCCTGCAGAAGGTCCGCATAGAGGTTGCCGATCTCCGTTTCTTCGATCCGGGAAGGATGGGTGAGACGGCGGGCAAAGCGGGTCACGATGCGTCTGTATTTGGCATCCGTCTCTGTCTGGTAATACGATAACAGTTCTTCCATGATGGAATCGTTGTCGCACAGGTCTTCGTCCACATCCAGACACTGCCACTGCAGATCCGTGATCTTATTGCGCCATGTATCATAGACGATATCAAAGCGGCCGATGATCCCGGTGCCGGTGCCGGCCTGTACGATGGGAATGCCGTTAACGATTTCCATCTCATCCATAAACGTATGCGAATGACCGCCGATGATCAGATCAACGCCATAGTCCTTTTTCAGCAACGATGCCAATTCCCTGTCCTTTTCAATGCCGATATGCGTCAGAAGGATCGTCATATCGGTATCCTTGGTCCGATAGTTGTCACAGATAATCCCGACTTCTTTTGCGGCTTCTTCCACATTGATGAAGGAACCGATGACTTTTTCCATCCGGGTGCTGGCAAGCACTTCTTCTGTCAGAATACCGATGAACAGGATGCGCATGCCGTCCACATCGATATTCATATACGGACGGAACATTCTGGAATTATTCAATGTCACAAACAGATTGGCATTGATGATGGGAAAGGCTGCACACTTTTCCAGAAACAGCAGATGTGCAATGCCGTAGTCCACCTCATGGTTTCCGATGGCAGCGACATCGGGATCCAGTGTATTCACCAGATCGATCGTGGACAGACCCATGTATTCGGAATCGATGATCGATCCCCGGAACATATCCCCTGCCATCGCATAGATGACATTCTTTTCTTCTTTTCGTACTTTATTCACATAACCGGAAAGACGCGGCAGTCCGCCTCTTTCTTTTCCGTCTTTGACGGAAGGCAGGAAATCACCGTGCATATCATTGGAATGCAGGATGACCACTTTCTTTTTCGTCATTGCAAAACCTCCAAAACCTTATTCTGTTGAGTGTATTTCTCTCATCTCCTTTACTGTCTGTATGATCGTTTCCGCTGTCAGTCCGTATTCTTTTAATAATTCTGCTGCACTGCCGGAATGTCCGAAACGGTCCTGCACACCGAGTCTTTTGATGCGTACGGGATGGTGCTCACTGCATAGTGCCGCAACAGCTTCGCCAAGACCGCCGATCACATTATGTTCTTCGATGGTAATGATCCATTCACATTCTTTTGCACACTGCAGGATCAGTGCTTCATCCAGCGGCTTGATCGATCCCATATTGACTACACGCAGATGGATGCCTTCTGCTTCCAGGGAATTTGCGGCTTTGAGTGCTTCGCCGACAGTAATGCCAACGGCGATGATACAGCCGTCGTTTCCGTCTTTCAGCACTTCCCCTTTGCCGATCACAAAGTCACATGGTTTCTCATGAATGATCGGGGATGCGGCTCTGGAAAAGCGCAGATACACCGGTCCTTCATGCTCGTATGCAGCTTTGACCATGGCTTTGGCTTCACCATCATCGCATGGGCATAATACGGTCATGCCGGGAATGGAGCGCATCAGAGCAAAGTCTTCGCAGCACTGGTGAGAGGCGCCGTCCTCCCCGACCGATATGCCGCCATGGGTCGCAGCGATCTTGACATTCAGATGACCATATCCAATCGTATTGCGCACCATTTCAAAGGCACGTCCGGCCGCAAACATGGCAAAAGAGGACGCAAACGGCACCAGACCGGTCGTTGACAGTCCCGCTGCGACATTGATCATATTCTGCTCAGCGATGCCGCACTGGATATGACGGTCCGGGAATTCCTTACGGAACAGTTCTGTTTTGGTCGCAGATGACAGGTCCGCATCCAATACCACAATATCTGGATGCAGGCGTCCCAGTTCCGTGATTGCTTCGCCATAGCTGACGCGTGTTGCCTTCATTTTCTTATCCGTCATATGACCTCCAGGGCAGCCCTGTGGGCTTCCAGTTCCATCATGGCAATCTTATATTGAATGTCATTGGGTGCTTTGCCATGCCATCCTGCTTCGTTTTCCATATAGGCAACGCCTTTGCCCTTCACCGTAGAAAACAGCAGAACACACGGTTTCCCGCTTCCCTGTCCTTTCCGGAAGAATTCAAATGCCTCATCGATGTCTTCCAGTTCATGTCCGTTCCGGCTGATGACACGGCATCCGAATGCTTCGAATTTCTGATCCAGCGGATCGGTATTCATCACATCCTTTGTCCGCCCATCGATCTGCAGTCCGTTCACATCCACCAGAATGCACAGGTTATCCAGCTTATAATGAGCCGCAAACAAGACGGCTTCCCATATAATGCCTTCTGTCATTTCCCCGTCTCCGCATAATGCAAAGACACGGAAATCCCGGCCGGTCATCTTCGCTCCTTTGGCCATTCCTGCCGCTGCAGAGAGTCCCTGTCCCAGGGATCCGGTGCACATATCCACACCCGGTGTCAGATTCATATTCGGATGTCCCTGCAAATGCGAATCGATATGCCGCAGTGTTGTCAGATCCTCCTTGGGGAAATAGCCCTTATACGCCAGTGCACTGTACAATGCCGGTGCCGCATGTCCCTTGGAAAGTACAAAGCGGTCCCGGTCCGGATCCTGCGGAGAAGCAGGATCGATATGCATCTCATGAAAATACAGATAGGCCAGTATGTCCGCTGCGGAAAGACTGCCGCCCGGATGACCGCTATGGGCATAGTAGGTGGACGTCATGATTCCCTTGCGGATATCTGCACCAGCCAGTTTCAGTTTCTTCTTCTCTTCTCTGCTGATCATTGTTTTGGTCTCCTGATTATATTGATCAAATGATTGTAAAATTACGCTTCTTTTTCACACTATAGCATGTAAAAGAGACAAATGTCATCGTTCGCCGCATATTCCCTTCTCTTTCCTTCAGGAAATGAAATTCCCCCCTCCTGAACCACCTTATCCTTTCTGCTAGAATGACATGCTGTCCTCAGACAGCAGAAAGAAAAAAACACAGGAGGACAATATGAACAGAGAAACACTTCAATTACTGGCAGAAACTATTTTTGACACTGGATACTGGTATTGCTGGAATATACAGGATGACATCATCCAGCTGGAATTCTGCAATGTGCAGCTCTATGATGAATCCAGGGCAGAAAAAGATATACATACAACAGATGTTCTGGCAGTCCGCTTCAGCGGTCATACTTTTGCTGTATTTGCAGATCGCCGCCAGGAAGACGGCTGGCACACACATTTTCAGGAGGATGATTCCATTCTGTATCCTGTTGATGAATTTTACATGGGATTTGATGATATGGAAAAAGCTCAGTTCATTCTGAACTGGTATGAACAGAAAACATCAATCAAAGACTATAACGGTCTGGAAACACTGGCTTCCGCCAAGCATTTCATGTATGCCAGTTGCGGCGATGTATGTTTTATTGTCGGCGGGGATGAGATCTCTGTCATTGGAAGAAATGGTGCATATTCAGAAGAAGACATCCAGAAAGCATCTGATAAATGGATGGAATACTGGAGAACCTACTGGAAACTGAAAGGAACAGCAGATGCATATCCAAGGGATTTTGCATGTGAAGTGAACATACCTTTCAGCTGGGAGCTATAACAAAACAAACACCAGGCAAAATACGTCTGGTGTTTTCTTTCGAATATGGATATGACCGCTCAGGTCAGTGGATCAGGGATTGCATACTTTGCATGGATCATAGCCATGATCCAGCATATACTGGCGTGTCACGCCGGTAAAATATACCTTGTTGTATTCTTTCATCTTTGCGACCGAGCGGCATCCCGGAAGATGGAATTTCATGCTGTTGGCGTTGCCGATATAATCGTATGTCGGAGCGGAGCGCGTCGCGGACTGCGGCTGTTCACCGACAGTAACATGGAAGGTCTTTTCCGCCATGTTCATATTCAGATCAATGGCGTGGACCTTGATCTCATAGGTTCCCGGCTGCTTTGCATTGACGGTTCCTTCCAGATAGTAATTGCCGACGATGGCATATTCCGGTCCCTGGCACCATTTCAGTTCCCCGTCCACCGGATCACTGACGGAAACGACATTCGATGCCGGATCATACTCTGCACCATATTCCAGAGTGACATTCTCCTGCGCCAGTTTGATCTCCGGCGCTTTGGTATCTTTGACTTCGAACGTGTGGGATACTTCCCTGCGTTCTCCCTGCAGTTCCAACAGATACGTGACTGTCTGTTTATCGAGAACTTTGAGATCGATCGCATCATTTGTGGAGATTGCAATCTCAGGATCACTGCAATGGATCAAAGAGAGCGGATCGACGGACTTATCCGAGTATTCCAGGACATCTGTTGTAAATGTTGTTTCTGCCTGGGACAGACGCAGCTGAATCTCAGCGATATCTTCCTGTTCTTTGCGATAGCGCTGTATTGCACTTTCATCGGTATGAACGGAAGACAGGATGTCTTTGATATCAGCAGAGAAGTCGAATGGTGAATCACTGACCTCAAAGATCAGGACATAGTTGATCGTGCCGGTTTCTTCTGACAGGAACGCCTGGGCATGCAGGATGCCTTCGGCTTCCCCGCGTACGGTGGGAATGACTGCCTGGCGCATGCGTATGGAATTGACCGTGATCATGCGGTCGGTTTGGGCAGTGTAGTCACCATTGGTAAAGAAGTGGCCAAAGACGGACGGATCGTTTTCCAGAAATTCTTCTGTCAGGGCATCGGCGGTTGCTTCTTCGCTGAATGCGGTCAGTGAGACATAGGCACTGCCATTGCGCATTGCATACCATGCGTCTTCGCTCTCTTTCCAGTCTTTGGGAATCTGGATCGTATAGGCACCAAAGGAGATCACCTGGTTCGTGGCAGGATCAAAATCATGGACCTGTTTACTGGAAGACTCCGGCGTTTTCTGCGGCGCGGGAGTCGGTGTCGGCTTTGTGGATGAAGCAGAGGATGGTGCACTCTTTCCGCATCCTGCAAAAAGAAGCAGGACTGCTGTAAACAACAATAATAACTTCTTCATATATTCCTCCCCCATTAACACTATACCGCCGTAAAAAAGAAAGACAAGCCGTCAGGGCCTGTCTCTGAATTAACGGATCTTTACGTAATCGAAGAGATAGTAGTTTTCGACTGCTTCGCCTTTGATCAGCTGTACTGCGGCATCGGCAGCCTTGTGGCACTGGTCATTCATGCCATTGAGGACGGTACCGGTCAGTTCGCCTTTCTGGAACATTTCAATGCTTTCGTCCCCGGCATCTGCACCGATCAGATAGATATCTGTACCGACAGTGCGTCCGGCTTCTTTGATTGCATCCGAAGCACCGTATGCCATCGTATCGTTGTTGCAGAAAACAACTTCAATGGCATGACCATACTGAGCCAGTGCATCGGCAGTGATCTGCTTGCTCTGTTCGCGGTCCCAGTAAGCGATCTGATCGTCTACGCATTCCACTTCGATACCAGACGCCTGCAATGCTTTGATGGAGTATTCCGTGCGGTATTGGGCATCGAGGTCTTCCGGAGCACCTTCGATCATCAGATAGGATACTTTTCCATCCCCATTAAGATCACCATGATTGGCAAGTTCTGCCACGATCTCACCCTGGCTTGTGCCGGCCTGGCTGGCACGTGTTCCGACATAGCATACCGATGCATTGTCGAGGATGCCGCGGTAATTGCCTTCCCCTTCGGCACCAAATGGTTCATTGTGGATGAAGACAAGCGGGATCCCTGCCTCTGTCGCCTTCTGTACGATCGTATCTGCAGAAGCACGGTCCGCCAGATCAACGATGATCACATTGACTTTCTGGGCAATGAATTCATCGATCTGCTTCAGCTGTTCTTTGGCATCGTTTTTGCTGTCCGTCATGGTCACGTTGTACTTGACTGTGTCAGTCTCGATCTTTTTGAAATAACTGCTCAGTTCCTCCCTGTACATATTCATGAAAGGATCTTCATACGAATGTATTGCCGCAGCGATGGTATATGTTCCGGATTCCCCTGCAGGCTGTGCGCTGGATGAGCCGGACGAAGCGCTTTTGGAAGAGCAGCCGGCAAGCATGCCAATGGCAAGGGAAGCACCCAGAAGTTTCTTAACGATATTCATGCATTCAACCTCCGTTTAAAACTACATGATTCATTATAAGCCCAAGGCACCCAAAATCTGCAGTTTTTTCCATCACCATGCACGAATTGCATGATGCGACGGTACCGGATTCGTATGCTAAAATGAAGAAAAGGCCGCCATGAAGCAGAAACAGGAACTGCGGCCGTTCCGGAATGGATCCAGCCATGACAGAAAAAATAACTGATATACATTGCCTGCAGTGCGGTGCCCCCGCCAAGTTTGATATTATCCGGCAGGAATATGTCTGCGGCTATTGCGGCGGGACGGTAGGCATTGCAGAAGCGAAAAATGAAAAAAGAGGATACCGGAAGATTCAGCGGGAAAAGATGCAGAAAAGCGCGGAGTCGCTGCAGCTGTTTCATGCGGAATGCAGCGGATGCGGTGCAGACCTCGTCTTTGCGGAAAGCGAAGCACTGCAGGAATGCCCTTTCTGCACCCGTCAGCTGGTGCGCAGCAGCTGGCTGCTGTCCGAAGATATGCCAGAGTGCGTCATTCCCTTTGCCATTACGGAAGAGGAAGCAGGACAGCGCGTTCTGGCATGGTGTGATGCCAACAAAAGCAAGAAGGAAGCCAAGCGCCTTCGTCAGGCAGTATCCCGCATCAACGGGTTCTATCTGCCCTATGAACTGATTCAGGGACCGGTTTCCATGAGTGTGTCGCGCATGGACGGCAAACGCACGTATACATGCGGCGGCGTGGTGAAAGATACATTCGTCAATACATCGAAGCAGTTGGATAACCTGCTGCTGGATGGCATGGAGCCCTTTGATACCGATGCACTGACCGGGTTTGAATTCGGCTATATCGCCGGCACCCGCGTCAAGATCAAAGATCTTGATCAGAAAGACACCGATCAGCGGATAAAAGAAGAATGCGAAGAAACCTATACCCCATCCGTACGCACCGTGCTGGAAACAAAAGCCGTGGAAGTGCATGCCGGCACACAGGATACCATTGCCATGCCGGTGCTTCTGCCGGTGTATTACATCCATGACGGGGATCTGGCTGCGGCAGTCAATGGGCAGACCGGGAAAGTCAGTGTTCGTGCGCTGAAGGAATCCAGCTGGTATTTTGTACCATGGTGGATCAAGGCAATTGGCGCGTCGATCGTGATATCCCTGCTTGTTTTCGGCGCACTGCGTCTGTTTGGAATGAACGCATCCGGTGCCTTGCTTCTGACAGGGATCCTCGGATTTTTCTTCCTGATCGTCTTCTTATGCCTTTACAGCGATACGGTGCATAATGCCTTCCGCATTGACAAAGGCAGAAAGATATTCACATCCGGAGAAGAGACATTTGTACGGGAATACGGAAAGCTGGTAAAAAGCGATGCGATCCTGGAGCGCAAAACGGAGCCCCCGGTGTTCTTTGAAACACTGGAAGGAAAAACAGTGCCGGTGGAACTGCGCTTTACAACCGTATGGCGCGTGATCCGGATGGCACTGCTCTGTTTCATTGCTCTCTTTCTGCCGGTGATTCTGGCATTACTCCTCAACGGCTTTGATTTTTCAAAACTGAATCTTGGCGGATCGGCGGTATGGTTCTGCATTGCTGTCCCCGTTGTACCGGTGTATCTGCTGAAATTCGGCATTGTGGAACTGCATGACCGTCCCTGGATCTACATCATCGATGAAAACAGTGCAAAACACCGTTACAGCAAAAGCATTCCGCCTCTGTTTACGAAAGAAAACATGGGGATGGTGTTACGGGCTTTGTTTGTGCCGCCGGGGTGTCTCGCCGTGTGGTTTGGGATCGTGTGCTTCTTTATGATCGTTTATCTGACTGCATTTGGTTTTGATTAAGACACTGCAGGAATCATTTCAGTTCTTTGATATACCGGACATCACAATGGAAATGTCCTGTATCCATAACGGGTTCATCGATACGCATGAATCCGTTTTTTTCATAGAACCGCTGTGCTGCTGTCATGTTTTCCAGTGTTTCGAGATAACACCAGGCCGTGCCTTCATGATCACCGCCGAATTCGATCATGCATGCCCGTATCACCTGCTCGACTGCCGCATCATCTTCTTTCTGTATTTCCCTGAACAAAGTATCCATGTATATGCCCCTTTTCCCAAGTATGCAGCAAAGAAAAAAAGCACCTGCAGGAAGTGCTTTCAGGCGATCTATCCGCCGATGACAGTGACAGCGATATGATTATCGCGGATATAGGCAAGTACCTCTGACTGCCAGCGTTTTTCCAGTGCCAGCACCAGTCCCGGTACGCCTTTTGATACAAAGCAGACAGAATGATCAAATACGCGGACAAAGGCCACATGATCCCATGCGATCCGGATCTGTTCGGCTTCAGGCTTGCTGAAGTCGATTCCCTTTTCATCGATCGTAAAGACAGAACTGCGCGGATCATTCATGAGCGAATCGCACATCCGCATCAGCCGATACAGCAGCACACCGCTCATTGCAATAGCAGCAACCAGCAGAACGATAGCCGCAGTTGTCAGTCCATCCATTCCCCAGGCGATTCCCATGGCCGTTATGATCACAAGTACGATTGCGCATAACAGGATATAGCCTTTCAGCAGCCGGAAGTTGTCATTGATCTTTCCTTCCGGCTTTTTGATCAGTTTCTGATACTGTGAAGTGACATTTACAACTTCTCTATAAAACTCTCTGCTCCCTTTTTCATTTACTTCAATCTTCATATTTCCCCCTTGTACAGATATTCCTGCTGTTATTTCTGGTCATTCAGCAGACGGTCCCTGTTTTTTGCAATGACCAGCAGGATGACTACCTGCAGGATGATGGCAAAGATGGTAAAGGCATACTGTCCGCGGATCAGGTAATGACCGGCGATGCAGTTGAGCAGGATCTGGATCCAGCAGGACTCTGCCACGGCATATATGAATTCGTGCAGATAGAGTCTGGTGCGGGCAGCGATATATGGAATGATGCCGTTGGGAATGCCCGGTACCATGCAGGCAAGTGCCGTGACAAAGGCAGGATCATGCCGGTTCATCTGCCGCACAAGCCATGTATTCTTACGGTCCAGACTGAGCATTTCACTCATCTGTTTTCCCATGATGCGGGCTGCGATGAAGACCAGTGCATTGCCGGACACAAAGCCCAGCCAGCATACGATAAAGGACTTCCACCAGCCAAAGATGAGTGCGCCGGACACCTGTATCAGCATGCCCGGAAGAATGATGCTGATGACCTGCAGAACGGACATGAAATAGAGAATGGTCAATCCGCCCAGTTGGGAGCGTCTGGACAGGTATTCCATCAGTTCTGCCTGACTGCCATGCCGCAGGATCACATAGATCTCGCTGAAAAAAGAACCAATGGTTCGAAACAGCAGAAACAGCGTCAGTGCCGACGCTGCTCCTGTGATCAGATATAAAGTATACCGTATCGGTTTACGCAGATGTCTTGCCATGAACAGCAGTGTAGAACATTCTGCAGAATTGTCAATATACGCTTTCTTTTGATAATTCCCTTCTGACCAGATCCAGTATCGTGCGGTCCGCCGGCAGCCAGTCGACGCTGTCGATCTGTTCTTCCAGCAGCCAGCGTGCTGCTTCATGTTCCACTAAGACCGGGGTGCCGTTTGTAATATGACACAGCCAGCATTCCATGCTGAGATGGAATGCAGGATATTCGTATTCAATGACGGTTAAGAGTTTTTGCGGCTCTACCGTCATCTGCAGCTCTTCTCTGATCTCACGCACTAATGCCTCTTCCCCTGTCTCGCCGTCTTCGATCTTTCCGCCTGGGAACTCCCAGCCGTCTTTGCCTTCGCCATAGCCACGCTGTGTGGCAAGGACACATCCCTTCTGTATGATCACCGCTGCACTGACACGCAGTGTACGCCGCGGCTGCAGGGCTTCCTGCACCTGCTCATCGATGACCGCGTTCGTGCGTGTGCATCCTTCCTGGATGCGTCTGCGCAGTGCTTCATTATTCTCATGCACATGCAGGACGTAAGCACGTGCTGCTTCTTCATAGGCATTCTTTGCGCCTTCAGCGTCGCCATCCTCTTCGCGGTATTCGCCAAGCCGCACACAGGCATCCGCCTGTACCAATGGATTATGAATGCATTCCTGCAGAAGTCCTACGGCTTCTTCTTTCCGTGAATCATGCAATAGATCTGCCAGAGCAATGCGGCCATAGGCATGTCCGTTTTCGATGGCTTCCAGGAGATACCGTTTGGCTTTTTCCCCGTCTTTCTCGCCAAATAACTGCCCAAGATAGAGACATGCATCTTTTACCCCTGCTTCATACAGACGCTCATACAGATACAATGCTTCTTCGTGATCTTCTTCCAGAATGCCATGTCCGTCGAAGCAGGCATGTGCCTTGCATTCCATAGCCCATAGATCCCCTTCATCGATCAGTTCATCCAGCAGGCGTTCTGCAGCGCGTACCGAGCTGTCGGACAGATGCATGCGGCCAGACACATCCAATAAATGCAGGATCATATCTTTGCGGAACGAGCGGTGCAGACGCATGGACTCTGGCGGATAGTGGCGGGAAGCGTAATAGTCCTGCCACAGTTCCTTGATCGCCGCAAGATCATCTTTTGCAGGATCCATCTCTGATAATGCCTTCTGCAGACACTGCCATAAAAAGGCCAGTGAGAATGTACCGGGTGATGGATCGGGACAGTATACATGTTTGTTGTGCAGGAATTCTTTCTTCCAGATGATCCATTCACTGTGATCACTGCCGGGAAGTTTCTCCAGGAAGCGTTCTACATCCTGTTCTGCCAGTTCAAACGTTCCCCCGTCATCCGCAAACGGATAGCGGCCAAGACGCACCAATTGCCATGGACTCATTTCGAGACGGAAGAACGTACGCAGTACATCCGGCTCCGTGATTCTTTCCTGCAGCGAACGAATGCGGGAAGGATCCACATAGTAGGTTCCCGCACTGCGGTCATCAAACAGCGGATGCTCGATCCGGCTGGCATTTTCTTCCAGCAGTCCGATCCTGCCTTCTTTGTCCGCAGGATCTTCCACAAACATCAGTTTCCCATCGCACAAAACCAGATCTCCGTAATTATATGTATGTTTCATGCGTGCCCCCTTTTTCCAAATTATACCTGAAAACAGCGTGTTTTTCCGCTTTCTTACAAAAACAGGATGCATATGCATCCCGTCTGTATCGTTTATTCTGCTGCTTTTAAAGAACCGGTCTCTTCGATCTCACTGATCATGGCAACGCGCTCTGCATGACGGCCGCCTTCGTATTCCGCATTCAGCCATTCATCCACGATCATCTTGGCCAGTTCAACACCGATGACACGTGCGCCAAATGCAATGATATTGCTGTTGTTGTGCATCTTGGACAGCTTTGCTGTATAGGGTTCCGAGCACACACAGGCACGTACGCCTTTGACTTTGTTTGCCGCAAGAGAGATGCCGACACCTGTACCGCAGATCAGTACGCCGCCGTCTACTTCCCCAGAGGCAACCAGCTTTGCGGCCTTGTATCCGGCAACAGGATAATGGAAGCGGTCTGTCGTATCCGTACCGACGTTGATTACTTCGTGTCCCTTGCTTTCCAGGTATGCCTTGATCTCATTTTTCATTTCTACTGCTGTATGGTCGTTTCCAATAACCAGTTTCATCGTATCCTCCTTTTTGGCTCAGCCAATTGCCTTGATGAAATGTGTATATGCTTTCTTCTGCTGCTTCGCTAATGCACGCACGATCAGTTCATGGTCTTTGCCTTCGTGCAGACCGGACACCTGGATCACTGCCAGGATGCCTTCTTTCCCATAGAGCGGGAATGCACCGCCGCTGACGACATGCACGCCGTCTTTCTTCCAGTCTTCATAGGATCCGTCCATGCGGTTTTTCACATACACCCATGCACTGGAATGTCCGGTGTCTCTGACACAGGCTTTCTTTCCATCCGCATAGCGCAGGTTTGCGTCTTTCTTATCATCCGATACATACTGGAACACAGCTACATCATCCGCACACCGGTCAATGCGCACCGCAACACCGCGGTCATAGTCTTTTAACAGCGATACGATCGTATTGCCAAGTGCCAGTGCATCCTGCGATGTAAACTGTTCCACGGCAAATTCCTTTTCCTGTGCTTCCAGGACCTGACAGTCTGCTTCATCATAGCAGGTAAACTGACTGGCAATGGTATCCAGTATTTCCGCTTCCCGGATCATGGACGCATAGGTCATGATATCACTTTCCGTTTTTCCCTGCTGTACAAGCGAAGCAAAGTGTGCGATCTCGGAATAGAAATCATCATGTTCATAGGGGAATTCATATTCCGTTTCCCCTTCGTCTGTACAGATGACAAAGCGGGTGGGACGGTGGAAGTCATGAACGGTGACAATGCCCTTTGTGCCTTTTATAACTGCATCTTTGGGCAGTGCTCTGTCAAAGCCGCTTTCAATGCGTGCCGTACCGTTATCAAATTTCAGATATGCCTCACTGTAGAGATCGAAGCCATAATAATTGGCATAGGTCATGCAGGGAACCGGTGTTCCCTTCAGCCAGTCTTCCACGATACCGGCGCAGTAAATGCCGCCGTCCAGCAATGCACCGCTGCCCTTTCCTGCCTGGGTATGATAGGTCATTCCAAATGCTTCCTTGGGGAACGGAAAGCACATGGAAGCAGATACATCCTCAATGTCCCCGATCACGCCTTCTTCCAGCATTTCTTTCAGTTTCCGATATGCCGGTACAAAGCGCAGCTTCATCGCTTCCATGAACAATGTATTGTGCTGTTTCGCGCATTCTGCAATTTCACGCATCTCTTCCGCATTCAGGGATGCCGGCTTTTCACACAGCACCGGAATGCCTTTTTCCAGTGCCTTCAGTGCCCATTCTTTGTGCAAAGCATGCGGCAATGCAAGATAGATCACATCCAGATCCGGATCATCCAGCATGTTTTCATGACCGACATAGATCTTTTCACACGGATGCTTTTCGGCAAAGGCTTCCAGCTTTTCCATGTTGCGTCCGCTGATCGCATATAGCATGCTGTCAGGCACATGTTTCAGACTGTCCGCAAAACGTCCGGCGATCTTTCCGGCTCCGAGAATTCCCCAACGCAGCATAATTCACATCTCCTCTTCGTCCGTATTATACGAAAAAACAGGCAGTCTTTCGACCTCCTGCTCATTGTTTGTTCAGTTTTTGATCCATCTCTTCCGAAACGGATAATACTCTCTGTACGAATTTCTGCAGTTCTGCATCGATTGGCCGGTGCATTGCAAAGCCGCGCTCAAAGCGGGAAAGATAGTGCTGGAAGAAATCCGACAGTTCGACATCTTCGATCTGCAGCGGCAGGATCTCCAGACCGTCTCGGCTCATTTTCTGGGCATTGAATACTTCGCATTCCACTTCTGAAGAAGCATTGGATCCTGAGGAGATCAATACGATGAAAATCTTTGTCTGTTTCAGTGCTTTCATGATCTGTTCAGGATAGGAACCATAGCGAATATCCCGCTCATAATACCATGCTTTCTCCCCGTTTTCTTCAAGCATGCGCGCCAGTTTTACGGCAGCTGCACTGTCACGGTGGTTGTAGCTGATGAAGATAAGGGTGCGCCGGTAACTGCCCGGTGCGAGCTTTTCACCGATCACTTCGCCATACTTTATCAGCATTTCTTCTTCGCTGATCTCCCCTTCATTCAGTGCTTCGCGGTCCAGAACCATCTCTTTGAGAGACTTCCGGGACAATGTCATCTCTTCGTATTCTTCCTCCGTGAGCCAGTCATCATCTTTAATGCAAAGTTCATTTCTAGTCAATTCAATGATGCGGTCAAGCATGGATCCGACACCGCGTTCCCGGTCAATAATACCGCTTTCCCCGTTTTCGCTCTTTGTGCATAACGGAATGGCATATGCCAGCACAAATGCATCTGCCATTGCCTGAAAGATATCCCCTGATAACGGCAATGGGAAGTATGCAAGAGAAAACAGAGAAAACTGCGATGCAAACAGCAGAATCCGTGCACCATACAAAGCCGCCAGTGCCAGCATCAGATTGCGTCCATAGCTGTTGGCTGCCCTGGCAGCTCCTTTGTACAAAGCCCACACCAACACAATACTGCTCATGAATATGATGATGCCCGGGATCCAGCCTGCTTTCAGCAGGAATGCCATAGGCAACTCCCGGAGTGATCCCATGGAATAGAAATCCACCGCCGGCATATCATACATGGTATAGGAAGATGTTCCAAGCATTTGCACCTGCTTTAATGTCTCCATATACTCTGCAGTCCACGGCCTTTCAATTCCCGGTGCGATCAGCTTTGACCAGAGCGGAGACGTAAACAGCAGTCCCACCACAGCGATGATATACAGCAATACGGGCTTGCGCAGTCCCCTTTCAAACCGGTTTTCATCGGCCAGCAGTCCGGCATACAGCAGTGCTGCAATTGGCACACCCAGTATCCAGTTTATCGAATGAAACATTAACGCAAATACGAGCGGAATTACCGCAAGGACAAGAAACGGCTGTCCCAGATGACGGAATTTGTAACTGGTATATTTACTGACCGTATAGGCTCCGCCCATATAGAGCAATGTGATCAATGCCTGCGGGCCGGCTTCCAGATCCCCGATCCGCAGGAATTGCCTTGTGCCGGTATGTGATGCGGCGATACTGGCCAGTCCCAGTGAAATCACTGCATACACCGGCATAGCAAGACGCAATTGCAGTTTGATGGGAACAAGTTTTCCCAATAATGCGCCGATACATGCACAAAGCAGTATCGATGCGCAATATAGCGGGATCACGGCTGTTCCAAAGCGCAGAACGGCAGTGGCAGCGGCACCGGTGATAAGAACCAGTGCACATACCAGAATCACTGCCAGTACACCGCGTGAAATGCCATGGTGCTCTGCACGCAGCGCATTTGGAGACAGATGCCACAGTTCCCCGTTTTTCTGTCTTTGTATATCTCCCGGCAGGATCGCTTCGATCTCTCCGGAATATACATTGCGTATGATCGTTTCTTCCCGGTATGCGGGGTCTTCCTTCCAGCGGGAAAGATACAGATTATCCCCTTCCCGCAGATAGAACGATTCCCTGGGTTCAATTTCAATCCTGCGCTTCTCAGGCCATACGATCTGCAGCAGCTCCTCTTTCTGACGCACCAGTGTCAGCGGCGAAGCAAACAGACGCAGATTATAGCAGTCTTCGATTTCTCTTTGTTCGATTTCTGCAATCGTGTCAGCATACTTTTTTCCCGGTTTCCATTTCAGGATCTTAACAGCATGTTCTTCAAAATTTACACACGGGATATAGATGCACCGTTTATACCACAGCGGTTCTCCCAGTGCTTCATGTTCTTTTTTTCCGATCGGGGCAAATACTTCACCATCCGATGCACGCACAAAAAGCAGACGGCTGCCCATAAAGGGCGGATGGTCTTTTTCCATCTGCTCGGCATCATAAAGATCCCCGTTCGGTTCATTCGCTGACCAGTACCATCTGCCAAAACTGTCCCGTACTTCGCTGTATGCGGTATTTCCCTGCAATGCTATCGTCTTCATATTTACTGCAGCAGTTTCTTCTTCAGCATGTCATATTCATCTTCCGAGATCGCCCCTTCATCCAGCAATTGCTTCAATTCCCGGATCCGTGCGATCAGGTCTTCTTTCTGACGTTCTTCCTGTACCGGCTTAACATTTACAGTTTCCCGTTCCACCACCGGCATATCGATGACTTCTGCACCGTATGGCAGTTCTTTTGCCGATGTACTTCCGATATACAATGGCTCACTGTCATCCAGATTCAATGTGATATTGTTGCGGATCCTGGCATCGATCGAAGCCGTACATGGGAATGTAATATAGATGCTTTCATCGGTATATACATCCCGCAAGCGCATCTCTGCCATCACCGGTATTTCCTGCGTCTCAATATGGGAGCGTACATTGCCCCGTGTATCCGATACTTCTTTCCGCCCGGTACCTACCGCTGCACCGATCACCGTGCCAACGCCTGGCATCAGGATCGTACCGATAATCGCTCCGGCAAGACGTCCTTTCCGCTTTCCCCGTGTCTGTGTATTGGATACCTGATCCTGTACAAGCACATCCTGAAAACGCGGTCCGTCCCAGTTATATCCCAGCACTTCATATTCCCGGCTGTGTCTTTGATCAAACCAGACGACGCCCGGTATGCCTTCGCTGTAATACAGACGCAGTTCTCCGTATCTCCGGTCTGTAACAAGATCTTCCCGTCCGTTCACATGTTCCAGCTCTATGGAATGTGTCGGATCATCAAAACTACTAAAGAATGACATACCGTCCTCCTTTCCGTTCTTCCCCCATTATACGGCAAAACATCCCGATTTCCTGAACCGGGATGTAAATGTCGTCTGTTCCATACAGAACATTGAACTCCTTCTAGGTAAATGTGAATGTGATAGTCATGCTTCGCTTGACGGTGCTACTAAAGAGTTTCAATTCCTTATAGGTAAATGTGAACTCGGAAAGCCGTTTATCGGCTCATCATTTTTGCAGTGATTATGCTGTTTCAATTCCTTATAGGTAAATGTGAACAAGTTCCGTTTTGTTCAGAAACAGGATCTTAGCAACCCCCAGACGTTTCAATTCCTTATAGGTAAATGTGAACGCTGCATTATCAGAGAGTCGAAGGTGTAAACCGGTTTCAATTCCTTATAGGTAAATGTGAATACGACTGCAAAGAGGGACGCGAACTGGCGCCTGTGCCGATGTTCGTTTCAATTCCTTATAGGTAAATGTGAACGGATTATTCAATCGATCCCACGACTCTTCCGTTGCCGACGTTTCAATTCCTTATAGGTAAATGTGAACCGAGTGCGACAGATACCCTGGACTCAGAGAAAGATACAGGTTTCAATTCCTTATAGGTAAATGTGAACAAGGTGGTAAGAAGCCTGATCCGGACGGCGACGGCAGCAAGTTTCAATTCCTTATAGGTAAATGTGAACAGGCATAATTGCACTGATAAAGCAGTTTAGATCTACGACGTTTCAATTCCTTATAGGTAAATGTGAACTATACTAAGACTCAAATCATTGAACTCGCAAAACTTGCCGCGTTTCAATTCCTTATAGGTAAATATGAACTAAGGTAAAATGCTTACCTTTGTACATAATATACCATAGAGAGTTAAGAAATATCATAAAAACAGATGAAAAAGTCTCCCAATCTCGGTGAAGTGAAACAATTTACAATTGATAATAAATACTATAAACAAGCACTTTTTTGACTGCTGTGCAAAATAACGTACATTGCTTTAAGAGACCGGGAGAAAAAACGAGGTGAAATTGGCAGGAATACAGCATAAAAATCTCCCGATCTCCCCTTTTTCGCATTTCTGCATCATTGCTTCTAAATGTAAGCATCTTTCACTTGTGAGGAAGATGCATCATTGTTGACCGTAAAAGAAAAACCGCATTGCCTGTATGCACAGACAAGCGGTCAGTAAGAAGAATTAAGCTGTCTTTTTCTGATAGGCAATAAAGATCAGCACTGTATTCACAGCGAGCATTGCCAGCATCAAAAGCAGTGTGCCGGTGTAGTTGCCGGAGAAGTCGAACAGGAAGCCGATCAGGGAAGAGAATACGGCGTTGGCGATGGTGCCGGCAAGGGAGATCGTGGGATATGTGCGGCTGTAGTTTTCAAGTCCGAACATGTCCTTAGTGATCATGACGACGCCGACGGTGCCAAGAGAATAGGTCAGGCCATAGAGGATGGCTGCTGCGTACATGGATACAGGGATGCGGACCAGCCACATCAGTAAGACGGCTGTAATGGTGAGTGCGCTGTAGATCAGAAGCGAGATGCGGGAACCGAGTTTGTCGGCCATTGCACCAAGTACGATCTTGCCGATGCTGTTGGCTGCCATGCATACCGACAGCATCATTGCACCGACGGAAGCTGCCATCTCATACGAGGAAGCGATGCCGGGGAAGTGCTGCGGGAGTGCTGTGGCACCGCAGGCAAGGAAGGAATAGACGATTGCCATTGCCAGGAAGGCCATGGAAATCTTTTTTACATTGGAAGTGGAAGAGCTGGCTGCGGATGCGGTCTTGCTCTGTTCACCCGTATCACCCAGAGCACGCATGCCTTTTGTCTTTGGATCAAGGGATGGTACAAACAAGATCGCCGGAAGATTGAGGACGACCATCATCACTGCGACGACAAGATAACCTGCACGCCAGCCGGCGCTTTCGATCACCGAAGAGATGATTGGAGAGAATAATGCTCCGGCTACGCCGCTGCAGCTCATGGCGATGCTTGTGGCAAGGCCGACTTTTGCGACAAACCAGTTGTTGATGATCATTGTGACGCATACAAAGCCCAGGATGCCTGCTGCGAAGCCGCGGGCAGCGTTGAGGATGTACATCATCATAATGTTCTGCGACAGCGCAAGAAGCGCAGTGCATCCGGCGATGACAGCTGTGCCGATGATGAGCAATGGCCTCAGCCATTCTTCTTTCAGAAGTTTTGGTGCAAACATGCCGCCGGCAGCGAATACAAGGTTGCAGATGGTCAGGGTCATGCTGACCTGTCCCTTCAGGATGCCGAATTCATCAGCGATCGGGCTAAAGAAGAGACCTGCCACATTGGTGGGAAGACCGACGGATGTGGCGATCATGCCGGCCATGGCAATCAGGATCAGCAGATATCTGCCGTGTATGCGTGTGTTATTCATAAGAATCCTTTCAGTCAAGATCTTCGCCGTTGGAGGCGATCACTTTCTTATACCAGTAGAAACTGTCTTTGCGTTCGCGGTGGAAGTCACCGTTGCCGTCGTTGTCACGGTCCACATAGATGAAGCCGTAGCGCTTTTTCATTTCGCCGGTAGAGGCGGATACCAGGTCCGTACAGCCCCACATCGTATAGCCCATGAGGTCTACTCCATCCCTGACAGCTTCCTTCATGGCTTCGATATGGCTGCGCAGATAGTCAATGCGATACGTATCGTGGAACTTGCCGTCTTCGCTGCGTTCATCGACAGCACCAAGTCCGTTCTCTACGATCATGAGCGGTACTTCGTATCTTCCATACAGCTGGTTCAGCAGGATGCGCAGTCCCTCCGGATCGATCTGCCAGCCCCATTCGGATGCTTTCAGATACGGGTTCTTGACACCGGAGAACATGTTGCCCTGCACTTTGGTGACTTCCGGGTCAGCGGATGCGGCGGAACTCATATAGTAGGAGAAGGACAGGAAGTCCACTGTGCCTTCCTTCAGGATCTCTTCATCCCCTTCTTCCATACGTACGGTAATATTGTTTTCTTCCCAATAGCGCTTTGCAAAGAACGGATAATGTCCGCGTACCTGCACATCGGCGCAATAGAACAGACGCATGTTCATTTCTTCATTCATGGCAATGACGTCTTTCGGATTGCACGTATAGGCATAGACCGGATGGCCGATCGTCATCATGCCGATCTTGTTGGCAGGATCGATCTCATGGCCTTTCTTTACAGCAAGTGCGCTGGCCACGAACTGGTGGTGAAGCGCAGTGAAGCGGTCATTGATCTCTTCCGGTGTCTCCGGATCGCCGAACATCGGACGTCCGTCTTTTCCAAGCATGCCAAGGCTCAGGATCCTGCCCATGGCGCCGGTGCCGTTATTGATCTCATTGAACGTCAGCCAATAGTGTACTTCGCCTTTGTACTCTGTAAACAGTGTTTCGGCATAGCGCATGAAATGCCCGATGACTTCTCTGCCGGTCCATCCGTTATATTTGATGCTTAAACCCCATGGCAGTTCATAGTGCGAGATCGTAACAAGCGGTTCAATATCATATTTGCGGCATTCCGCAAAGACATCATGATAGAAGGCAAGACCTTCCTGATTCGCCTCTTCCTCCATACCGGTCGGATAAATACGCGACCAGTTGATGGAAAGACGGAAACACTTGAATCCCATTTCACCATACAGGGCAATGTCTTCTTTGTAATGATGGTAGAAATCCACTGCCTGATGACTCGGATAGTAGACATTGGGATCGATCTCCATGTCCCATGTACGCGGTGTGCTGACGGTGCCGCCGCGGATATGATCCGGTACGCCGGGTCCCTTTCCGCCTTCATTCCATCCGCCTTCGTACTGATTGGCTGCTGTAGCGCCTCCCCACAGGAATCCTTCTTTTAATGTCATGTTTTTATATCTCCTTTTTACACTTACAGTATAAGAAGAAAATCTGTTATATCAAAATACCTGTATTTTATATCATTCCATGCTTAAAAAGCATGAATAGAAATTCATGCTTTTTAATTGGACAAAGTGGATAAATATTCCAGAAACTTTACTTTTGCGGCATTCTGCGCCATGTCTTTTTTCCATGCGATGACGGTGCCGGATTCCAGTGCCGGAGACAGCGGACGCTTGACCAGGATGCGCTCATCCAGGTAATCCAGTGCACCGTCCAAGATGATCGCTGCAGCGTCGGTGCACATGACGGTCTGGGCAGCTGTTGTGCTGAGATTGCTGGTATAGTCCGCATGCAGTTTGCGGATATCGCAGTCAAACCAGTTGAGCACTTCGGAGCGTGCGCCGCTTCTTTCCGGCAGGATCAGTGAACGCTTCCTGAGATCTTCCCGTGTAATGGCTTCTTTGTGCGCTAATGGGTCATCTGCTTTGACTAATACGGCCCAGTGTTCTTTTTCCTTCAGCCGGATGAAGTTGTACTTTTCTACACTGACCGGTTCCAGCAGGATGCCGAAATCGATCAGGCCCATATCCATGCGCTCCTGCACCAGATCGGCAGTACCGGTATAGACAGAGAAATGGACCTGGGGATATTTTTCGCGGAATTGCTGAGCAAGGCGCAGAATGACAAGATTGGCCGCAAGACCGCCGGTGCCGATGGATACCGTACCGAAGATGTTGTCTTCCCGTACCTGCAGATCTTCCATGGTCTGATCCGCCAGGGACAATATCTCCTGGGCACGACGCTTCAGCAGTAATCCCTCCTCGGTGAGTGTAATGTGTCTGGAGCCCCGTACAAACAGCTGGACGCCGGTTTCTTCCTCCAGCATGGCCAATTGCCTGCTTAGTGTGGGCTGGGTGATATGCAGCACCTGTGCAGCTCTGGTAATATTCTCTTACTCTGCTACTGTCAGAAAGTAGCGCAGTACCCGTAATTCCATGATATCTCCGTCCTTATGCGTCTACATTATACGGCATACAGAACAAAGCCGTGCATTGATCGGATCCACGGCTATGTACGAGTTATTGTTCAGTGTGTGCCGGTTTGCGGCTGCGTTTGCCAGTGTTGTCGGAGCCGCGTATTTCCTCATGGTAGAAGTAATTCACAATGGTCGGATGTCCCTTCTCGACACGCTCATACGGTGTCTGGTTGTCCACAAAGCGGCATCCATACTGCGCAGCCATGGCTTCTGCTTTCTTTTCCAGATCTTCGAAGTATGAGCGGTCTTTCCTGTTGTAGATCTGTTCATACAGCGGTAAGAGATCCGGATACTTCTCAGCGATATAGTCCATGATCGTCTTCTTGAAGCCGCCGCGCAGATTCAGATTCTCAAGCCATACCAGATCACACTGTTCCCGTGTGCGCAGGAAAATGGATTCGATGTCCGTGATGCCGGGGAAGACCGGGGATATGAAGCATACGGTGCGGATGCCCGCATCGTATACCTGCTTCATGGCAGCCAGTCTGCGTTCAATACTGACGGCTTCGTCCATGTCGTTTTTGAAGTCTTCATCCAGAGTATTGATGGACCAGGAGACGGTCAGGCGGTTCTTCTGATTGATCTCTTTGAGCAGGTCGAGATCACGCAATACAAGATCGGACTTCGTGCAGATGAGCAGTTCTGCACCGCTGTCTTTCAGTTCTTCCAATACCCGTCTGGTTCTTCCGTATGTTTCTTCCAGGGGATTATACCCGTCCGTCACTGTACCGATATTGACGAACTCACCGGCATATTTGCGCGGATCTTTGATGGCAGGCCAGTCTTTGACATCCATGAATTTGCCCCACTCTTCCGTATGACCGGTAAAGCGCTTCATGAAGGAAGCGTAGCAGTATCTGCAGGCATGCGGACATCCTACATAGGGGTTGACGCAATAGCCGCCCAGCGGGCTGTTGGATTTGGTCATGATATTCTTTGTTTCTTTTGTGCCGACGGCGATGCCGTTGATTATTTTCTTTTCCATTTTTTCTGTTCCTCCAGTACCTGTATGAATTCCTTGGGCAATTGCTGCACCATTGCGTCTTCGCCCATGATCGGCTCAAGATCTTCTTTCCAGAAGACCGGTATATGCAGATCACTGGCCTGTCTTGTCAAAGACAGTGCCCACGATGGATCGGTATGGATCTTCCTGCTTTGTGCACCGGTCATCGTACCGATGACGATCCAGTCAATACCGGACAGATCCACTTCACCCGGATCATCAAACAATGGTTCAAATGTCACATGGTAATGCTTTGCTTTCACATTTCTGCGCAAAGCATCAATCCGACCGCATTCCGAGCGTCTTGTGACCGTTACGCCGAACCAGGCATTGTCGAGATCCGTTTCGATGTCTAATATCTCCGGCATCTTGGAAAGAAACAGGAACTGGTGCTCCGGATGATTCCGTACCCCTTCCAGTGTCTTCTCCAGCCATTCTTTCTTCCATACGGCAAGATCGCTCATGCCGGTCAGCAGATAGTTTGAAGGACGCTTACGGTCCATTAAGCGCAGCTTATCTTCAAAGAAAACAGGACTGGCAAAACCATCGGTTATGTGAAAACGGCGTGCATTATTGCGTGCATAGCAATAGGAACAGCCCACTATGCAGCCGATCACCAGATTCATATTCCGGATCTGATTCTTGATGCATACTGTCATATCCTGTCTCCTTCCATAAAGTTCTATATAGTACCAAATAATAGTACTATATAGGAATATTTACGTCAATGATATGCATCATGTACGGTGCAGATTATTGCGAAATTTGCGTAAATGACAGTACAATACCAAGAAAAAGGGAGGTTTTATCATGTTGGCAATGCTTATATCATTACCCGTATCCATCGGGCTTTTGATCTGGATCTCACGGATGAAGAAACAGGATCCCTTTCCCAGATATACATTTCTGAAGCTGATCATTGCCGGTATTATTGCTGAGATTCTGGCAGGCTTAATAACGACCATCGGCGGAGTGATCAATTTGCTTATTCAGATCGGACCGGAGCAGCTGGCATTAATGACCGATACGGACAGTGCCCTCAAGATCCTGCAGCAGATCGCAGAAGCAAATAACGATCTGACTGCACAGAATCTGCTGATCAGTTTCATCCGTACGTTCCTTCTGATCGGTCTTGCGGAAGAGCTGATGAAGTTCTTCGGTGCAAAGATCGTCATGCGCAAGCCGGGAACCGCCAATACATGGATGGATGCCCTGCTGTGCTTTGCAATTGCAGCAATTGGATTCCAGCTGTTTGAAGACATGCAGTATGCTTCCGGCAATATCGTAACAGCCATCTTCCGTGCCCTGACCCCCTTCCATTTCACCTTTGCGGTGATCATGGGGTATTTCTATGGAATGGGCAAAGTGAAGAAAAGCGGTCTATATACCGTTTTTGCACTTGTGGTGCCGGCATGGATCCATACGATGTATGACTTTTCCATCAATCTGATGACGCGCAATGAGAACTTCGTTGTGCTGGTGCTGGCCATGAATCTGTTCTTGTTCATCCTGACGGTCATTGCGGTGTTGCAGCTGCGCAGATGGAACAGGGAGGGCACACTGGATATCTCGATCTGAGGAAGCATACTGAATGTGCATGTAATACACTTAAGTTTTTCTGTTCGAAAACAGGACTATAATGAACTGCGTATACATCAGGAGGAAATATGTTTTATACACATGCACGCAATGGTATTAAAAAGATCTACCTGGCACAGATCCTGAGTCTTATCAGCGTATTTATGACAGGTGTCGCAGCGGCTTACGCAAATCAGGCTTCCGGCTCCGGTATGAATACGGAAAAAGCAATCGGAATTATGCTGCCGATTCTGGCAATCGGTCTGCTCAAGCTGGCCGGTTCACTCGTTGAATTCTTCGGTCTGAAAGAAGCAGCGCAGGATGATGAGAACTTCAAACAGGGATATACATATGCTCTGATCAACATCGTATGTTCCATCATTCTTGCTGTACTTTCTGTTTTGAATCTCAAGAACGAAACGATCTCTGATCTTGGAAATTCGATCAGAAGCATCATCCAGATGATCGTTACACTCTATGTCGTCTACGGCATCAGAAACATTGCCCGCGAACTTGGCAATCATGAGATGGATGAGCGCGGCAAAAAAGTATTCTTTATCTATGGCGTCTCCATCATCCTCTCCAGCGCCATTCAGCTGGTCGCCGCATTCCTGAAGGGAAGCGCAAAAATACCGGTTCTTGCAATTCTCGGTGCTGCTGTGCTGGTGCTGGCTGTTGTCGGCTACTTCATGTATCTGAGCTATCTCAGCAAAGCAAAGAAGATGCTTGGTTGAGCACATAACGCATATTGAACCGCAAAAAAATGGCATGATCCAGCGATCATGTCATTTTCTTTTTCTAACAGTAAACAATTCTGTTGATAAAACTCAACAGGACTATAATGAAATAGCCAAATATAGAAATACTTAAGCAGCTATCCAGCTCTATGTTTGGCGACATC
>JAFYHC010000003.1 GCA_017539385.1 Solobacterium sp.
CACGATCAATGTATCCGGCGAATATGTCAAGTTTGCCAACAGTGAAGATCCGAACGCAGACGGCACATGTGTACGCATCTTCATCAACGGTGAAGAAAAGAAGTGGATGGGCGACAATACCATGGGCAACTTCGCCGAAGAAAGAAGCGAGACATTCAGCGAAGACTATGACGTCAAAGCAGGCGATGAGATCATCTTCGCCATCAATCCGGAAGGCAATGATGCTTACGACGGCGGCAGATTATCTGTAACGATCAAACCGTCATCCGGTGAAGATCCAGTTGATCCGGTCGACCCTGTTGATCCGGTTGATCCTGTAGATCCAGTCGACCCTGTTGATCCGGTAGACCCAGTCGATCCGGAACCGGAACCAGAACCGGAACCGGCGCGCACGAATAACACCGTTCTGTTCGACAGCTTTGGCGAACAGGGCAATGACGGCTGGTATTTCGGCATGTGTGACTGGGACAGCCAGAACTTCACCGAACTGGCATATGATGCAGATAACGGAAGATACTACAACAACGGCAAACCGGAACTGAAGAAAGACTTCGTTGAGCCGGGCAACGGCAGAAATGCCGCATACAAGTGGGTCGTGGCAGAAGACGGCACGATCAATGTATCCGGTGAATATGTCAAGTTTGCCAACAGTGAAGATCCGAACGCAGACGGCACATGTATACGCATCTTCATCAACGGCGCAGAGAAGAAGTGGATGGGAAACAACACCATGGGCAACTTCGCCGAAGAGAGAAGTGAATCATTCAGCGAATACTATGACGTCAAAGCAGGGGATGAGATCATCTTCGCCGTCAATCCGGAAGGCAATGATTCCTATGATGGCGGCAGATTATCTGTAACGATCACAAAACAATAGACCTTACTGAAGGAAATGACGCGTGTCATTCCTCCCTATGCCCTTTCCGCACTTTCGCGGGAAGGGCATTTATTTCTCCGTTTGCCAACATTTGCCGTGCAAGTGCTTCTTTCTGCTGGGCACGGTACATGTCGTCCAGCTTGCGGTTGTATTCCATCTTTCCGACATCACCGCTTCCTTTGACATCTCTGTACATGGATTCTTTGACCGGTGTCTGCTTCGGATGGGATACGATGGCATCGCGAATCAGTGATGCAAACAGCGCACCGCGCTTTGCAGAGTCAGGATCCATGTGCCATGTGCCGTCGCTGTGACGGTAGAGCCATGTCGTCTTGTAATGGAATTCACTGCGGATACGCCAGATCACCTGGACGGAACGTTCATAACGGATCACGGAAAGAACAGCAAAACTTTCATACTGGTTTGTCTTGTACATATTTTTACCTCCTCATGTACGCTGTACCGGTGTTTCATACGGGATGGGATGAAACAGGAGAACCCTTCAGCCCCGCTTCGCTCCGGCGTCGCAAACCAACATTTTTTAGCCTGGTTGTCAATGGCGGGGATACCATCCAGGGGTCTATTCAGTTGTGAACCCGAACAAAAAACCGGAACGCTTCGACCACAGGAAAAAGTTCCTGTTATCGATGCATTCCGGTATTCTTTTTCTGTACACTCCCATCATAGCATTTCTGCTATTTCATACATGGGAGGGGGGTGCGGATCGTTCTGTCCGCACATAAACAATAACGCACGATGCCGGTATCCGCAATGGGAAATGATAAGAGACATGGTATAATGCACGGGAATGGAGATACTGCATATGAATGAAGAATTACTGAGTTTTCTGGAAAACAGTCCAACCTGTTTCCATGCTATTGCCAATATCCGTGCGATCCTGGAGGGAAACGGCTATCATGAACTGAATGAAGCTGCCAGATGGACGCTGGAAGAAGGCGGAAAATACTATACGACACGCAACGGATCCAGCCTGATCGCCTTTCAGATCCCGACGAAGCAGTATGAAGGCTTTATGATCGGTGCTTCGCACTGCGACTCGCCGGCATTCAAAGTCAAAGAGAATCCGGAACTGGTATCAGGCGGCTATACAAGGCTGAATGTGGAAGGGTATGGCGGAATGCTGTGTGCACCATGGTTTGACCGTCCGCTGTCCCTGGCTGGACGCATTGTGGCAAGAAACGGAGATACCATGGAGACACGGCTGGTCAACTTTGACCGGGATCTGCTCATGATTCCAAGTCTTGCGATCCATATGGACCGGACTGCCAACAAGGGACATGAGTATAACGTACAGAAGGAACTGTGCCCGATCCTCGGTGAAGAAAGTGAAAAGGGCATCCTGTTAAAGATGCTTGCGGAAGAGACCGGTGTGCCGGAAGAAGATATCCTGGGACAGGATCTGTTCCTGTATGCACGCGTTAAAGGCTCTGTATGGGGCAGAAACGGGGAGTTCCTGTCTGCCGGTCATCTGGATGATCTGCAGTGCACGTATGGCAATCTGAAGGGCTTCCTGGCTTCTTCTGCATCCAAGAGCGTCCCGGTGCTTGCCGTCTTTGATAACGAAGAAGTGGGCTCCATGACCAAGCAGGGGGCTTTCTCCACGTTCTTACAGGATGTGCTGGAGCGCATCAGTATTGCCTGCGGACGAAGCGAAGAAGAACGCCGTGCATTTCCTGCATCTTCCTTCATGGTATCAGCGGACAATGCCCATGCCATCCATCCGAACTACACCGAAAAAGCAGACCCCGTTAACCGTCCGCTCATGAACAAAGGCATCGTTATCAAATACAGTGCCAACCAGAAATATACGACCGATGCCGTATCGGCTGCGATCTTCAAACAGATCTGCACAAAAGCCAATGTCCCATACCAGATCTTTACCAACCGTTCAGATATGGTGGGCGGCTCTACGCTGGGCAATCTTTCCAACGTCCATGTATCATTGAATACCGTGGATATCGGTCTAGCCCAATTGGCCATGCATTCTCCCTATGAGACAGCCGGCACCAAAGATACGCAATATCTCGCTGATGCGATGAAGGTCTTCTTCTCTTCATCCATCCAGGCAAAGGGAAGCAGCTACACCCTGCAATAACCTCCCTGCAGCGTTCAAAGAACCGGTCATTCTATAGTGCATGCAAAGGAGACAGCTATGGAAGACTTCATCAAAATTGAAATGTACCAGTGCGCCTGGTGCGGCAAGATCTACCGTACGGATCAGCGCCATCAGTGCAAATTCCGTCCATCGTTCAGAAACTGCTTTTCGTGCGAACACTGCCGATCCATCAAGGTGATCAATCCGCAGGAAGGCCGTTATTCAGAGAAACGGATCGAATGCGAAGTGCGCGGGGATATACCTGTTCTTGCTCTTTCCGTGAAAGATTGGAAATGGGACTGCCCCGAGTGGCAGCTCATCAGCGGCTATACCGGGAAAAATACCTATTCTTCCCGCGTTCATGCAAAGTACCTGCAGGAACCGGAGGCGCACACAGCAGCGTCAGAAGACGATGACGATCTGCCGTTCTGACCGCACAAATATTCAGATAAACGTGCATAGAGGGGGTTCCAAAACTGGAAACCCCTTTGTGCTAATAACGGTTTCATCCTCCCAATATACTGAAAGTGCATTAATCGGGATCAAGCACGAATGATGTGAAAAATACCCACCCCGGGTCATTACTGCAAATATGCATGCGCTATACTGGGTTCCAGTTCACTTTCATAACAGACCATCTGTTCGCTGAGGTCAGAAGAAAAAGGAGGAAGCCTATGCATATCCGTATTCTTGAAGAAAACGCCTATACGAAACAAAGTGAAGAGAATCTGCAGGAAATGATCCGGAAAACGAAAGGAGCAGAAAGCATCCTGTGGATGGGAGAAAACCTGTACATGCTGGCAGGAAAAGCCGATACGCTGTCTGCGGTGCAGAAGAAAGCAGAAAAGCAGATCACAGCCATAAAGAAAAGCAGCCGCATCCGTACAATCCGCTATACGGACGGAAGTGTGCGGGTGGAATATCCAGAGCAGAAGACAGGCTGCTATATCCCGGCTGCGAAACGAAGCGGACATCCTGCCATCAGCCAGGAAGAAGCAGAATACTATGGCACCAGGATACGCAGTGCATTAAAAGACAGCGTGCCGTGTGCCGTGTATCTGGTGAAGAACAAATGACAGAAGGGGGGGGAACCCCCTTTTTTGTTACCTGTAGAATGTAAATTTTTACATTGCAAAGAAAGTGTTTTCATCTTTGACGATGCGTTGTAAAATAAGCACTGTATTTTGGAACAGGAGGAAAGTTCATGAATGCATATGTAGAGAGAGTTATTAAGGAAACTGCCGCAAAGAATCCGAATGAGCCGGAATTCCTGCAGACAGTGACAGAAGTTCTGACCACACTGGCACCGGTCATCGACAAGCATCCGGAGTACGAAGAAGCAGCATTGCTGGAAAGAATCGTAGAACCGGAACGTACGATCATCTTCCGTGTCACATGGCAGGATGATGAAGGCAAGGCACATGTCAATACCGGTTACCGTATTGAATTCAACGGAGCAATTGGACCGTACAAGGGAGGTCTGCGTTTTGATCCGGAAGTAAACCTGTCCGTATTGAAGTTCCTGGGATTTGAACAGATCTTCAAGAACAGCCTGACCACACTGCCGATCGGCGGCGGCAAAGGCGGAAGTGACTTCGATCCTCACGGAAGAAGTGATGCTGAGATCATGCGTTTCTGCCAGGCATTCATGACAGAACTGCAGAGACATATCGGACCGAATACCGACGTACCGGCTGGTGACAAGGGTGTCGGCGGCAGAGAGATCGGCTATATGTTCGGTCAGTACAGACGTATCCGCAACTCCTATGATAATGGTGTTCTGACCGGTAAGGGACTGACATACGGCGGTTCCCTGATCCGTCCGGAAGCAACCGGCTTCGGTGTTCTGTACTATGCAAACGAAGTCATGAAGCATGAACATGACAGCTTCGAAGGCAAGACATTCGTACTGTCCGGCTATGGCAACGTTACATGGGGTGCCATCACAAAGATCACAGAATTCGGCGGAAAGGTCGTTACGATCTCCGGCAAGCACGGTTATGTCTATGATCCGGATGGAATCAACACACCGGAAAAGATCGCATATCTGCTGAAGCTGCGTGCATCCAAGGAAAGAAACGTCAAGATGTATGCGGACGAATTCGGCTGCCAGTTCTTCCCGGGCGAGAAGCCGTGGGGCGTCAAGGCAGACGTATATATTCCGTGTGCTACACAGAATGAGATCGGCATTGAAGAAGCCAAGAAGATCGTTGCCAACGGTGCAAAGTATTACTTCGAAGGTGCAAACATGCCGGCAAGCAACGAAGCAGTTGCTTACTTCCAGAAAAACGGCGTCATCGTTGGCCCGGCAAAAGCAGCCAACGCAGGCGGTGTAGCAGTATCTGCTCTGGAAATGAGCCAGAACTCCATGCGCTACAGCTGGTCCAGAGAAGAAGTCGATGCGAAGCTGAAAGACATCATGAAGAACATTCATGACAACTCTGTCGCAGCAGCAGAGCGTTATGGTCTGGGCTATGATCTCGTTGCCGGTGCAAACATTGCCGGTTTCGAAAAAGTCGCAGAAGCAATGCTCGCACAGGGTCTGTTCTGATCTTAGAAAACAGATCAAAGGGGAATTCACCGGAATTCCTCTTTTTTTTCGGACGCGATATAATGAGGCATACGGAGTTGGCATATGAAGGATAAACTGCTTTTATTCGGTGCGATCACAGGTACACTGCTGTACAGCGGAGACCGTCTGTACCGCTTTTCCGTTGCCCGGGATATCAAAAAGATCACCCGAAGGAAAAAGACAGGTACAGGCACACATCCGGAAATACCGGAAGAATGGCGCCGCAAGCGGGAAGAAGGCAAAGAAG
Source organism: Solobacterium sp. (assembly GCA_017539385.1). Classification (GTDB taxonomy): domain Bacteria; phylum Bacillota_I; class Bacilli_A; order Erysipelotrichales; family Erysipelotrichaceae; genus Bulleidia. Next base: position 5,813 of record JAFYHC010000003.1, read on the forward strand.
AACTGCAGTCTCTTTCACACGAAGAATGCATGATCGTTTCGAAAGACGGCCTCAGACTGTATGGCGCGTATTACCGCTGCAGTGATCCTAAGCGCGTCGTTCTTTGTGCGCATGGGTATCGGGGAACAGCAGAAGGAGACTTCTGTGACAAGGTGCATTTCCTGCGGGAAGCAGGATGTGATCTTCTGTTGATACAACAGCGCGCTTGCGGAAACAGCGAAGGCGATGCGATCACATTCGGGGCAAGAGAATCGGAAGATATCCTGGAATGGCTGTCGACGGTCAAAACGGATCTGCCGGTCTATCTGTACGGCATCTCGCTTGGCGCTTCGTCGGTGCTGCTGTGTGCGGATCGTACAAAGCAGATCCATGGGATCATCGCGGACTGCGGCTTTTCCTCCATGCATGACATACTGGCGTATCTTGGAAAACGGTGGATGCATCTGCCATCGTTTCCGTTTCTGCAGATCCTGGATGGATTCTGTCGTGTACGGGGACATTTCCGGATGAAAGACGCCGACTGCATTCCGGTATTGAAACAGGCAAAGGCACCGGTTTTGTTCTTCCATGGAGAAAAGGATGCCTTTGTGACAGCAGACAATGCACTGCGCAATTATGATGCCTGTGCATCGTATAAGAAACTGGTGCTGGTGAACGGCGCCGGACACAATGAATCACATTTGTGCGAACCGGCACGCTATGAGAAGGAAGTGCTGGAATTCTTTGCACATATGGAAGGAGGAGCGCATGTTTGATAAACGGCTGATGAAGGAAATCACCGAAAGCCGCAGATATAGTATCGGCAATGTCGTGCTGCAGTGGCTGGGACTTTGCGTCAATGTCCTGATGATGTATGCCATTGCCTTTCTGATCACAGCAGTATGGAGCGGCTTTACCAACGGCTATGTACTGGCTGTGTGCGGTATGATCGCACTTGGTGCACTGCCGGCACGGTGGATAATAACAAGGGCTGCGGCATATATGAGCTTTCAGGCAGGACGCACGGTAAAAAAGACACTGCGGAGACGGATCTGGCAGAAACTGCTGCACCTTGGCAGCACCTATGCAGAACAGACACGCACGGCAGAACTGGTGCAGACCAGTGTGGAAGGCGTAGACCAGCTGGAAACCTACTTTGGTGCGTATCTGCCGCAATTGTTCTATGCCGTGCTGGCACCGGTAACACTGTTTCTGGTGCTGGTGTGGTTTGACTGGCGTCCGGCACTGGTATTGCTGGTATGCGTGCCGATGATCCCCATGACGATCATTGCCGTGCAGAAGTGGGCAAAGAAACTGCTGTCAAAGTATTGGGGACAGTATACCGAAATGGGGGACAGCTTCCTGGAGAATCTGCAGGGAATGACCACATTGAAGATCTATCAGGCAGATGCCGCACGCAATGTGAAAATGAACGAAGAAGCAGAAAAATTCCGCAAAATGACCATGCGTGTACTGATCATGCAGCTGAATTCGATCTCCATCATGGATCTGGTAGCGTATACCGGTGCGGCATTGGGCATGCTTGTTGGCATATTGTGCTATCGAAGCGGCTCCCTGTCACTGACCGGATGCCTGCTGGTGATCCTGTTATCGGCGGAATTCTTCCTGCCAATGCGTACATTGGGCAGTTATTTCCATGTCGCAATGAACGGCATGGCAGCGGCAGACCGCATCTTTGCATTCCTGGATCTGGAAGAAAAGGAAAAAGGCACCCGCAGTGATCTCGATGGGTGCAGTATTGTACTGCAGGATGTATCCTTCGGCTACAGCGATGACAGAGAAGCCCTGCATCATATCAACATGCATATCCCGGAACACAGCTTTACCGCGATCGTCGGTGAAAGCGGGTCCGGCAAATCGACGATCGCCCATCTTTTGATGAAGCAGCGCACGTGTGAAAACGGCACGATCACACTGGGCGGCGTACCGGTCGAGGAAGTGGCAGAAGATACATTGTTTGATACCATTACGTGCATTACCGACCGCTCGTATCTCTTCAAGGGAAGCCTGCGGGAGAACCTGTGCATGGCAAAAGAAGATGCATCCGAAGAAGAATTATGGGATGTATTAAAGCGTGTGCATCTGGAAGACTTTGCGGCTGAGCGCGGTCTGGATACAGAAATCCAGGAAGAAGGAAAGAACCTGTCGGGCGGACAAAGGCAGCGGCTTGCTCTGGCAAGAGGTCTTCTGCATGATACACCGGTGTATATTTTTGACGAAGCATCTTCCAACATTGACCGGGAAAGCGAAGCAATGATTCTGGAAGAGATCCTGCATATGCGAAAGACGAAAACGATCCTTATGATCACGCACCGCATGCACAATTGCAAAGAAGCAGATGCGATCTATGTGCTCAAAGACGGAGAAATCAAAGAAAGCGGCACCCACGCTTCTCTTTGTGAAGCAGATGGTCTGTACAAAGAGATGCTCATGCAGCAAAGCGCACTGGAACAGTACGCCGGAGGTACCTATGAAGCATAGCCGATGGACGATCATAATGCGGTTATTGAAACTGGTCCGGCCGCTGTCATGGAATATGGCAGGGGCAGTCCTGCTTGGAACAATTGGCAATCTGTGCGCTGCCGGCATACCGGTGCTGGCAGGACTGGCATTATTAAAAAGCATGGGTATGTACATCCCTGCATCTTTGGAACTATTGCTTGCGGGCATGATCGGATGCGGTATCGTGCGTGCACTTTGCCGCTATGGCGAACAGGCATCCAACCACTATATTGCATTCCGTTTGCTGGCATTAGTGCGTGACCTCGTCTTTCAGGCACTGCGCAGACTGTCACCGGCAAAACTCGAAGGCAAGGACAAGGGGGACCTGATCGCTGTTATTACTGCCGATGTGGAACTGCTGGAAGTCTTTTATGCCCATACGATCTCACCGGTATGCATCGCTGTGTTATTCACGATCGTATGCGTCAGTGTGATCGCACGTGTGCATCCGCTCCTTGGACTATTGGCATTTTTCTCCTATCTTGCGATCGGTGCTGCAGTACCGCTGTTGATCTCTCTGCAGGATGATACAGCAGGGAAGGAAGTACGCAGACTGTCCGGGGAACTCTCTGACGCCGTATTGGATAATATGCGGGGACTGTCCGAAGTCCTGCAATATTCCCGGGGAAATGCACGCCAGGAAAAGATGGATGCACTGACAGATGCACTCCTGGAAGAAAAAGAAATACAGAGCGGACTGAGCGGACGCATTGCAGCATCCAGCGGCACCCTGATCTGGCTGTTTGACATCATGATGATCATCGGTGCCTATCTGCTCTATGGACAGGGATCGATCACATTCACCGGCTTCGTAACATCGATCCTGGTCATGATGAGTTCCTTTGGCCCGGTATCTGCACTCGCTGCACTGGGCAGCACACTGTCCAATACATTTGCCGCAGCCGACCGTATATTATCGATCCTGGAAGAAGAACCGGTCACAGAAGATGTCACCGGTCAGCAGCCTGCTTTATATGGGGATATCGCTGCAGAAAACGTATCGTTCTCCTATGGGAATGAGAAGGTGCTGCAGGATCTTTCCGTATGGCTGCCAAAAGATCAGATCATCGGTATTACCGGTGCTTCGGGATCCGGCAAATCGACCTTCCTGAAGCTGTTAATGCGCTTCTGGAAGCCGGAAGACGGCCGACTGGGCATCAATGACCGTGATCTGGAAACGATCAATACCAGTGATCTGCGCAACATGGAAGGCTATATGACGCAGGATACGCATCTGTTCCGGGATACGATCAGAAACAACCTGAAGATCGCCAAGCCGGACGCGTCGGACGAAGAAATCATTGCGGCATGCCAGAAGGCCTCCGTACACGATACCATCATGGCACTGCCGGATGGATATGATACCGTGCTGGGAGAGATGGGCGATACATTGTCCGGCGGTGAAAGGCAGCGTCTTTCCCTTGCCCGTGCGTTCCTGCATGAGGCAAGGATACTGCTTTTGGATGAACCTACCAGCAATCTTGATGCATTGAACGAAGGCATCATCCTGCGTGCACTGGATCAGGAAAAACATGCCCGTACGGTTCTTCTGGTATCCCATCGGGAATCCTCTGTACGCATCGCCGATACGATCGTGCATATGGAAGAGGGGAAACTGATCCATGAGTGATGCATGGAAGCTGATTATCGGCTATCTGGTCTTTGTCAATCTGTGCTCATTTGCGGCATATGGGATCGATAAGTATAAAGCAAAGAAAAGCAAATGGCGGATCCCGGAATCCACTTTGATCCTGTTAGCATACTTCGGCGGCGCACTTGGTGCGTTTGGCGGTATGCGTATCTTTCACCACAAAACATTGCATACACAATTCCGCGTCCTGGTGCCGCTTGCACTGGTGCTTTGGTGTGCTGTGCTTGGCATACTGATCTGGCTTACATTACGTTAGGAGGTTTCCATGGCAATACAGATCCGTGATACCGTCTGGTACAACGGTACAATCTATTCGCTTCTGCGGGTGCGCGGTGAACACCTCTTTGACCCACAGGACTATGGATTATCACCATCGTGTCATACCCCTGCCGCAGAGCGGGGATACTGGTGTGATTACGGTATTAATGAGGATCAGCTCTTTCTTGAAATACTGAATATTCATACCAAGGGAGATGTCTATCCGCTTCTGAACGGCAGAAAGGCAGAAATAGGCGCATACGAAGACCACAGGCAATACCGCAATATTGCGCTTCCTGTTGCGTTCACCGGTCAGATGATACTTGGCCGTGACCCGGACCGCTCCTGCTTTGACCCGGAAAAAGGCTTACCGATCTGGGGATACCGGACGGTTACAGAACTGACCTTTACAGAAGGAAAACGGAGCGGTTCAGAAGACCGCAGCAGGATCGCTGCAGAGATCCGCGCAGCAGCTCATACAAAGGATCAGCTTTCTGTCCTTCAAAGTGAGGATGTGTGGTGGCTTGACGAAACAAAGAAGCAGTAATTCCCGGATTTATAAGAAGTTATCGCTTTCTCATTGGCGGACTTCTTTTTCTTTTTAAGCACACCTTGTGAATGTCCAGGTTCACATCATTCCCGGTATGGAAGATATCCCGTTTTTACAGACATGGAACCGGGCACTTCACAGCCATCACGATGTATGTTGGAAGATAAAAGAAAACAGAGCATAAGATCGTTCATTCCTGGTATACAATAAAAATAACGAAGCCGGAGGATGGATCAGATGTATTGGCTTAAGATCGCGCTGTTCAGCATTCTGGACTGGGAAAGCGAAGACGGCAACAACTATGTCATTGCAAGATATATTCTTGAACACTATAACGAACTGCCGGGTGTCTCTCTGACAGAAATTTCCCGTCAGTGTAATGTTTCCAAGGCGGCTGTCAGCCGTTTCATTAAAGAACTGGGATTACTGGATTATATTGATTTGCAGATGCTCATACGAAGCAGCAGCCAGATTCCAAAGAATCCGAACAACAGTTCTATTGAACCGCAGGAGGACTTCTTTGCGCTCAGTGAACAGTATGCAGAGAATCTGCGAAAAGCGGTCAGCCGTCAGCCGTATGTAGAAGAGCTGATCCGGGATATCCGGCAGTATCGTACAGTATATGCATTCGGACATCTTCAGGCTAGTCATATCGCCTATACGCTTCGGAATAATCTTGCAATGGAGAAAATATTCTGCAAATGTACGCAGTCATGGACGGAGCAGATCGAAAGGATCCGCAGAGCAGGCGCAAATGATCTGATTCTTGTATTTTCTTCTTCCGGTGATTACTTCAAACGCATGGATATCAATATGCGTTTTCTGGACGGAGAGGAAGCACCGAGAGTCTATCTTATTTCCTTCGGAGATGAGAAGGATGTACCGCATCCGAAAGTTCGGAAGATCTCTCTTGGACCGGAAAGCAGGGACCTTCTTTCGAATACAGCCATGAATCTTTTCATCAATTATGTATCCTGCCGGATACGCTGTATCTGATTCATTTTGTGAAACAACGTTCAATGTACAAAACGATCTGCGGCTTTTTGAAATATCAAAGTTTCGCAGATCTTTTTTTGTATTCTCTGTGTGTACAAAAAATCTGGGCAACCAGACAGAAAGGGGTAAAACATGGAAAGTACAAAAGAAGGTCTCATCAACAAGATCATTGCTTTATCCGGCAAGATCAATGAGAACAAAATCATCTCCAGTATTCAGGAAGCGTTTATCGTACTGAATCCGTTCATCATTCTTGCATCGATCGCAACATTGTTCACAAGTCTGATCTGCTCTCCGAAAGCAGGTCTTGCGACTATTCACGGATTTGAATTCCTGACCGGCCTCAATCCGATGTTCTCCGGTATCTACTACGGATGCCTGAATCTGATTGCATTGCTGCTGGCGTTCAATATGGCACACAGCCTGGCAAAGAGAATCGGAGTGGATCCGCTGTTCGGCGGCTTCCTGGGACTGGTCACATATGTTTGCATGAGTCCGACAAGTTTCCCGGTCATGGGCGCTGACGGTGTCATCGCAACCGGACTGAGTCAGGATGTCACCGGCTCCATGGGCATGTTCTATGCAATGGTTATCGCTGTCGTATCTGTTACGCTCTACAGCAAACTTGCAAAAGTCAAACAGTTCGAGATCCATATGCCGTCCTCTGTACCGGCAAATGTCGGTAAGGCATTCTCTTCTCTGATCCCAACATGTCTTACGATCATTCTTCTCTGCATCGTACGATTTGTATTCAACGCGGCAGCACACATGGAACTGTGTGATCTGATCTACAAAGTACTGCAGGCACCTCTGGGCGCGCTGGTACAGACACCGTTCGGATTCATCGGCATCGCACTGTTCACAAGCCTGTTCTGGGTATTCGGCATTCATGGCACAGCTGTCACAAGCGCTATCACTAAGCCGCTGTTCCTGGCTGCTCTGACAAAGAATATCGATCTGGTCAACAGCGGTATGGCTCCGACGGAAATCGTCACAAAACCGTTCAATGTTCTTTTCGGCGGTATGGGCGGCTTCGGATGTACATTAGGACTGATCGCTGCGATCCTGTTATTCAGTAAGAGAGAGGACGAAAGAGCGATTGCAAAGATCGCACTTCCTGCAGGTATCTTCGAAATCAATGAGCCGATCATCTTCGGTCTGCCGATCGTTATGAATCCGGTATATATGATCCCGTTTGCACTGTCACCGGTCGTTGGCTCTGTCATCGGTTACATTGCAACAAAAGTCGGCATTATGCCAATCACTTATATCGATGTTCCGTGGGTCACTCCTCCGTTCATCAATGCATTCCTGGCAACCGGCGGAAGCTTCGTTGCAGTACTCGTACAGCTTGTTGCATTCGCAGCCATCGTCATGCTGTATGCACCGTTTGTAAAGATTTCCAATAAAGTTGCTGAAAAGCAGAAAGAAGAACAGCCGGAATAATCCAAAGGAGGATCCATCATGGCACATTTTCCTGAAACATTTCTCTGGGGCGGCGCAACTGCTGCCAACCAGTATGAAGGCGGTGCTCTGGAAGGCGGCAAAGGACTGAGCGTATGCGACGTCCTTACCGGCGGATCTCTGACCCGCAAAAGACAGATGACCTGGATCGATACAGAAACAGGAAAAACTGGATATATGGACCTGCGGCCTAGACACTCCGTTGAACTGCCGGAACATGCAGTTCCGGCAGTGATCGCAGGGGAGTATTATCCCAGTCATAAGGCAGTAGATTTCTACCACCGCTATAAAGAAGATATCGCTCTTGCGGCAGAAATGGGATTCAGAGCATTCCGCATGTCCATCAACTGGGCGCGGATCTTCCCACATGGTGATGAAGAACAGCCGAATGAAGAAGGTCTGCAGTTCTATGACAATGTATTTGATGAACTGCAAAAATATGGAATCGAACCGCTGGTCACAATGTCCCACTATGAGATGCCGCTGGATCTTGCGATCCGCTACGGCGGCTGGAAGAATCGGAAACTCATCGGTTTCTTCGAAAACTATGCCAGCGTTCTGTTTACCCGGTATAAAGGAAAAGTCAAGTACTGGCTTACCTTCAATGAGATCGACAATATCAACGGCTTCCCGTTCATCTGTGCCGGTGTAAAGGAATACGATGCCCAGGCGATCGCTCAGGCAGCGCATAATCTGTTCGTTGCGTCGGCGAGGACTGTGAAACGAAAGAATGAGATTGCTCCGGATATGATGGTCGGACAGATGCTGGCATATATGCCGGTCTATGGATGTACCTGTGATCCGAAAGATCAGCTGCTGGCAATGGAGAAAGAAAGAGATGCCCTGTTCTTCAGTGATGTTCAGGTCGGCGGGGAATATCCGCGGTACAAACTGAAAGAATATGAACGAAAAGGCATTGTACTGGAGATGGAGCCGGATGATCTGGAACTGATCCGCAGCTATCCGTGTGAATACATTGGCTTCTCATGCTATAAGTCTATGTGTGTTTCCGCACAGCAGCCCGAAGCGCGGAACCTGAAGAATCCGTATCTCAAAGTGTCGGAATGGAACTGGACCATTGATCCGGACTGTCTGAGAATCACCCTGAATGAATTGTATGACCGGTATCATAAGCCATTATGGATCGTGGAGAATGGACTTGGTGCGGAAGACCGCATCGAAGACGGGAAGATCCATGATTCATACCGGATCGATTATCTGAGGGACTCTGTGAAGTCGATCAAAGAGGCAATCGAGCTGGATGGTGTGGAAGTTATGGGACTGACAGTATGGGGATGGATCGACATCATCTCTGCCGGAACCGGTGAAATGCGGAAACGCTATGGTCTTGTCTACGTTGATATGGATGACGAAGGGAATGGCACGCTAAAGAGGATACGCAAGGATTCCTTCTGGTGGTATCAGAAAGTCATTCGTACAAACGGAGAGGACCTGGAATGATGCAGAACCGTGCTTTGTGCACGGTTTTTCATATTGACCCTCTGTTTCGCTTCTTGTCCGGAAAGAAAGGCCCTCGTAAGGGCATCAGAACAGTCATTGTTCTGTAAGCCTTACGGGGCCGGTTTCATGATTTCAGAAGTTTTTTCCTTCTCTTGTTTGTTTTTTTACAGGTATTTACAGTCACGGATATTGCGCTTGATCCCGTTCAGGATCACATATCCTTCTTCCGGTTCTTCATGGACGATATAGCGTTTTTCCGGGAGTACGCCGCTGCTGTGGTCATGACCATATTGTCCTTCGCAGGTAACATCATTTTCCTGCGGGATCCTGTGACCGTCGTGGGCAATGGTAACGCTGCGGTTTGAACTGCGTCTGCGGGCAGCAGAGGCGGAGAGCAGGGCAGTCAGGAAGAATATGACTACCCATACACCGAAGACCAGTACAAATACACTCATTCTTTAACGCTTTCTGTCAGTCCTTTTGCGAGACCGGCAAGAGATGCGATTTCAGAAGGAACGATGATCTTTGTGGCATGACCGTCTGCTGCAGCTGCAAATGCTTCAAGACTCTTTAAACGAAGTACTGCATCATCTGCACCGGCTTCCTTGATCATGCGGATACCATCCGCAGTCGCCTGCTGGACGGCACGGATTGCTTCGGCTTTACCTTCTGCTTCGCGGATCTCTTTTTCTTTCTGTGCTTCGGCCGCAAGGATCGTAGCACGCTTGGCTGCTTCAGCATTCAGGACAGCAGCTTCTTTCTTACCTTCTGCTTCCAGGATCGCGGACTGTTTCTGTCCTTCTGCGGTCAGAATAGCAGCTCTCTTTTCACGCTCTGCCTTCATCTGCTTCTCCATGGAATCACGGATGGCTGCCGGTGGCATGATGTTCTTTAACTCAACACGGCTCAGCTTGATGCCCCATGGGTCTGTTGCGTCATCGATGATCTGCAGCATCTGTGAGTTGATGCGGTCACGGGATGTCAGTGTTTCATCCAGTGTCAGGTCACCGATAATATTACGCAGTGTTGTGGCAGTCAGGTTCTCCATTGCCATGATCGGGTTTTCAACACCGTATGCATACAGTTTCGGATCCAGGATCTTGAAGTAAACGACTGAGTCGATCTGCATTGTGACGTTATCCTTGGTAATGACCGGCTGCGGTGCAAAGTCTGCGACCTGTTCCTTTAACAGCACACGTCTTGCGACGCGGTCGATGAGCGGCAGCTTCAGATGAATGCCGGCATCCCATGTCGCATTGTAGCGGCCAAGACGTTCAATAACATATGCGGATTCCTGCGGCACCACATTGATGCACATTGCGAGAATGATCACAACGAGCAGAATAATAATTGCTAAAATGATATATTTCATAGAAACCTCCTGTGGATTACTTTCAGTATAGTACAGAATACATTGTTACGAATCGTCATTTTGCGACAGGTGCTCCGGGATGTATTTCCCGTTTTTCCTGTGCTGTTTGACGCATTCGGTCAGAAGATACTCGATCTGTCCGTTGACAGAGCGGAAGTCCGCTTCTGCCCACTTCATCAGTTCTTCGTATAATTCACTGCTTACGCGTAAGGGAATTTGTTTCTTGGCAGCCATTAATACAGGCTTCCGGAATTGACGACGGGCTGTGCGTCATGATTGCCGCACAGGACGACCAGAAGATTGGAGACCATAGCTGCCTTACGCTCATCATCCAGATCTACCGTTCCTTTCTCTTCCAGACGCTCCAGGGCCATCTCTACCATACCGACGGCACCGTCCACGATCATCTTTCTTGCATCAATGATCGCAGATGCCTGCTGTCTCTGCAGCATGACGGCAGCGATCTCCGGTGCATAGGCAAGATATGTGATGCGGGCATCGATGATCTCCAGACCGGCAAAGGTGACCTTGGACTGGATCTCTTCCTTGATGCGGTTGGCAACGATCTCCGATGATCCGCGCAGGCTTCCTTCATCCGGAATGCCGTCCCCGGTCGTATCAACGCCCGTAGCGACATCATACGGATACAGACGCACGATATTGCGCAGTGACGTATCACACTGCAGGGAAAGATACTCTTTGAAGTTATCGACGTTGAAGACTGCCTTGGCGGTGTCTTTGACCTGCCATATGACAGCGATGCCGATCTCGACCGGATTACCCAGTACATCATTGATCTTCTGACGGTTGTTGTTGAGCGTCATGGCCTTCAGGGAAATCTTGTTATTCGGCATGGAAATATTCTGTCCGTTGATCGTGAGTGACTTATCGATATCCACGTCACCAGACTGGTTCAGCTTTGTACGCGCTGCCGGATTGATTGCGGAGCAGAACGGATTCACAAAGTAGAAGCCTTCGCCTTTCAGCGTCCCCATATATTTGCCAAACAGTGTCAGTACAAGGGCCTCCTGCGGCTTTAATACCTTTAATCCCAGTAACAGGATCCATCCCAGTGCCATATAGATGATGCACAGAACGCCGACGATGTAGATGCCGTTTGCGAATGTGAACAGCATCAGCGGAACAGTGATCACATACAGTGCGATCACACCCAGCAAGACCAGCATACCGTTTTTATGTCCGGTCAGTACTTTTTCTTCCATGTGTTTAACCTCCTGGTTGATATCATTATGATATCACATTGATACACCCTGTCAAATTTGTGCGTACAAAAGAAAAAACACTGCCTTTCGACAGTGTCAGAACAGTATGCCCTTATTGGCATTCTGTATGATCGGTACATCCTCCGGATCAACATCATTCAGATGACTTCCGCGGTATTTCCTTGTTTCTGAGGCAATTACACCCTGCAATAGCAGTACGGCAATGACATTGGGCACAGCCATCAGTCCGTTCAGGATATCCGCAATGTTCCAGACAACATTCAATTCTGTAAGGGAACCGGCAAATACCGCCAGCACCCACAGGACTTTATAGACGAGGATGGATTTCTCACCAAACAGATACACGCATGCTCTTTCGCCATAGTAATACCAGCCAAGGATCGTAGAAAACGCAAAGGTCACCAGTCCGAATACCAGCACCGGCACACCGATATGCGGGATCACGGAGAAGGCTGCTGTTGTAACGACTGCACCATCTCCGGATAATGCATCGATGGCCGGATACTTCAGGATGGAAGATACCAGCACCAGCCCCGTTAACAGACAGATGACCACGGTATCCCAGAACACACCGGTCATGGATACCAGTGCCTGCCGCTTGGGGTTGGATGTCTGTGCTGCTGCAGCGACAAGCGGCGCAGAGCCCATGCCTGCTTCATTGGAGAAGAGACCTCTTGCAAAACCATAGCGGCAGGTGACCAGAACGGTCGTGCCGATGAATCCGCCGCCGGCTGCTCTTGCGGTAAAAGCGGAAGAAACGATCAGGCGTACGGCATCCCATAAGACACTGTGATTCAGTATGAGAATATACAGACATCCAAGGATATAGAACAAAGACATAAACGGCACCAGTGCCTCGGATACTTTGGTGATCGAACGGATGCCGCCCAGGATCACGAGCGCGATCAATACGGTCAGGATCACCGCTGTGACAATAGCGGGCACATGGAAATTCTGCGTGATATTTGTGACAACAGCGTTGGCCTGCACCATGTTTCCGATGCCGAAAGCACAGATGGAAGCCAATAACGCAAAGGCAATGCCCAATGGACGCATATGCAGACCGCGGTCCAGTGCATACATGGCACCGCCGATCATCGTTCCGTTTTCACTTTTTACACGGTATTTCACGGCGATCAGCGTTTCCGCATACTTGGTTGCCAGGCCGAAGATGCCTGTCAGCCACATCCATAAGACCGCTCCCGGTCCGCCCAGCGCAATGGCTGTACCGACACCGATGATATTCCCGGTGCCGATGGTGGACGATAATGCCGTGGTCAGTGCACCAAACTGCGATACATCGCCATCTGCACTGTCATCCTTCGTTACCGATAATTTGATTGCTGTAAACAATTCCTTCTGTATGAATCCTGTCCGCACAGTCATGATCAGATGCGTGACGAACAGGAGTGCGATCAACGGCCATCCCCACAGGATCCCGTCGATCTTCTCGATCCATTCTGCAAACATACGTACCTCTTACATAAAACTCATTCCAAGATACCACAAACCGGTCATATGAGGGTAGTATTATGTTAATTGGGAGGAAGCCATGGCACAGAGAATGATCCACTATCTGATCGGTACGCGTCTGTTGGAAGAGATGCCTGTATGTGACCGCATGCGCTTTCTGCTTGGCAGTATTCTGCCGGATGCGTATGCATCACGCAGAAAGAGGGATGATACCCACTTCGTACAGCGAACACCGGACAACCGCGTCTATTACGATTCCAACGGCTTCCATGCCCGCTACTATGATACGATCCGGCAGGATCCTTTGTATCTTGGCTATTATATGCATCTGGTGGAAGATATCTTCTACCGCACCTATATCCGCAAAGACCGGCATCTTGACATATTTGGTCATCCGGATGCCGTCGCATTATTGCACAGGGACTATCATTGCCTCAACCGGTATATCGTTGATACGTACGGTCTTCGCAATGAGGTGATCATGCCTGTGGATCTCAGGGAAGAACCTCTTGTACAGGAAGCGGACTTTGCCATAGAAGCATTCCTGGAAGAATTTGACAGAGACTTCCATGAGACGCTGCAGGAAAAGACCGTATTCATTACCGAAGCCATGCTGGAAGAATTCCTGTCCCGCTACTATGGGCAGATCAAAGAAGAATATATTCATGTGCTGCAGCAGAATGAACCGCTCCTGCAGGCATATACATATGCGTGGATACGCACAGGAGGATAATATGTCACGTTTGAAACAGCTGCGTAAGATCGTTGATGCAAAACTGATGGAAGTCGAAGATGTCAAAAAGCGCAATGGTGCCTTTGTGCATCTGTATGGCGTTGCACTGGCTGCTGTCATGATTGCGGAAAAGCGGGGAGAGAATTCCGAACTGGCTGCCATGGCCGCAAACCTGCACGATCTGTATGCCTATCTGTCCGGTTCCTATGACGACCATGCCCATAAAGGGGCAGACCTGGCCAGAGAGATCCTGGAAGAAGCCCAATTGACGACACCGGAAGAAACAGACATCATCTGTTCGATGATCTATCACCATGATGACAAGCTTACTGTAGATGCACCGATGGATGAGGTATTGAAAGATGCGGATGTCATCCACCATTGCTTCAATGATCTCAGCAAGCCGGTCAAAGAGAAGGAAAAAGCACGCTTTGCGGCACTGATCCAGGAATTCGGACTGCAGACCGACGCAGATGCCCATTAAGGCATCCCTGCTGAGGAAAGTCAAGAGGTGCATATTTTCCAAAGCGTGATATCATGGAACAACATGGAGGTCATCTATGAACGAAGAAATCATCAAAACAATAGCCGGTGAACTGAAAGTCACCGTAAAACAGGTACAGAATACACTGTCCCTTCTGGAAGAAGGCAATACCGTACCATTCATTGCCCGTTACCGGAAAGAAGCAACCAACGGTCTGGATGAAGAACAGATCCTGTTCATCCAGAAACAGTACGATTACCAGAACAAACTGAAAGAGCGCAAAGAGTCAGTACTCAAACTGATCGAAGAACAGGGCAAGCTGACGGATGAGATCCGGGCAGCAGTCATGGCCTGTGAGAAGCTCTCTCAGGTCGAAGATATCTACCGTCCATACGCACAGAAGAAAAAGACACGTGCTGCTGCAGCGATCAAGAACGGACTGCAGCCGCTGGCAGACTGGCTGCTGGCACTGCCGAAGGAAGGCGATATCGCTTCCGAGTGCGCAAAGTATATCAATGAGAATGTCGCTTCTGCAGAAGATGCACTGCAGGGTGCACGTGATATCATCGCCGAAGCGGTCAGTGATGATGCCAAGCAGAGATGGGCATTCAAGGATACCATCCTCAAAGCCGGTGTCCTGGTCACAAAGCTGAAGAAAGATGCTGTGGATGAGAACAAGGTCTATGAGATGTATTATGACCGTTCGGAAAAGATTTCCACATTGGCAGATCACCGCATCATGGCCATTGACCGTGCCGAGAAAGAAAAGGTCATTACTGTATCCTTCTCCTTTGACGAAGATGCTCTCAAAGAGCAGGCAGTCAGGAATCTGCTCAAAGGACAGACAACGATCGCTGAAGATGATCTGCGCACTGCTGCATATGACGGCTGCGACAGACTGCTCTTCCCGTCCATTGAGCGTGAGATCCGCTCGGAACTCAGCGACCGTGCACATACGAAGTCTATTGAAGTCTTCTCCATGAACCTGGAGAAACTGCTTCTGCAGCCGCCGCTGAAGGGACGTACCGTGCTTGGCTTTGACCCTGGCTATTACAATGGCTGCAAGCTTGCGGTCATTGATGAGACCGGCAAGATGCTTACGGTCGATAAGATCTTCCCGTTCTCCCGCAAAGGTGAAAACGAAGACGCATCCAAGCGCAAACTGGTCAACATGATCAAGAAGTACGGCGTACAGATCGTTGCCATCGGCAACGGCACAGCTTCCCGTGAAAGCGAAAAGCTGGTGGCAGAAGTTATCCGTGAGGAGAATCTGCCGGTCAGTTACGCCATCGTCTCCGAAGCCGGTGCATCCGTCTGGTCTGCCCAGGAGGAAGCCCGCAAGGAATTCCCGGACCTCGCTGTTGAAGAGCGTTCTGCTGTATCCATCGGACGCCGTCTGCTCGACCCGCTTGCAGAACTGATCAAGATCGATCCGAAGTCCATCGGTGTCGGCCAGTACCAGCATGACCTGCCGCAGAAGGCATTGAGCGAACGTCTGGACGAAGCGATCATGAAGTGCGTCAACCGCACCGGTGCAGATCTGAATACAGCCAGTGCAGAACTTCTGACACATATTTCTGGTCTCAACAGCGGCATTGCCCGTGAGATCGTCAATTACCGCAATGAGAACGGACGCTTTACCAACAGAAAGCAATTGCTCAATGTCAAGAAGCTTGGTCCGAAGGCATACACCCAGTGTGCCGGATTCCTGCGCATCGTCGGCGGCGAAGAACCGCTGGATGAAACATCCATCCACCCGGAATCCTACGCTGCAGCAAAGGCAGTCATGGCTGTCTGCGGCATTACCGAGCTTGGTCAGAAAGATGCCCAGTTCCCGAAAGAACTGGTCGGTGAACTGGCAATCGATGAATACACGCTGAAAGATATCGAAGATGCGATCCGTCAGCCGCTGCGCGATTACCGCGACCAGTTCGAAGGTGCACTGTTACGGAGCGATGTCCTTGAGATCAGCGACCTGCATGTCGGTGACAAGCTCTCCGGCACCGTGCGCAATGTTGTCGACTTTGGTGCATTCGTTGACATCGGCCTGCACAGTGACGGTCTTGTACATATCACGCATATGTCCATGAACCGCGTCAATCATCCGTCCGAAGTCGTATCCGTCGGCGACATCGTCCAGGTATACGTCCATGAGATCGATGAAGCACGCGGCCGTGTACAGCTGAGTTTCCTGACTGAAGAACAGCTGACACAGAGAGACGCCGCCTACAAATACCGCAAAGGCAGCAAGAACAAGAAGAACAGCAATAAGCAGTCCAAGCCGAAAAAGCCGGAAAAGAAAGAGATCACCATGGATGATGCCATGGCCCGTCTCATGGCCCGCTTCGGCAAATAATGCATCCTATACCGGAAGTAAAAACGCTTCCGGTTTTTTATCGGAAGCGTATCAATTCACTGCACGGTATCAAAGAATACCTTCTGCAGGAAGTCCGGCATCGAGCGGAACATCATCTCCACAGCTGTTTCTGCCGGTGTGGTATTGTCATACAATGCCCATTCTTTTGTCATGCCCAGTGTCCCATAACAATACAGCCGTATGGAAAAACGCATCTGTTCATCCAGTGCGTCTGTATGAAGACGTTCCATGGCGATCTGCATATACCGCTCGGTAAAATACTCCAGCATATATTTCCATAATGCATTCTGTGATACATCCTCATAGGCACGCCGGTAGAAGACAAGATCCTGCTTCATAGACCGCAGTGCCTCCGCGGCTTCTTCTTTGCCAATCACATTTGTTTTGAACGCACCCTGGTAGAAGATCCATGCGACAAGATCATGCTTATCGCGGAAATGATAATAAAATGTCGGCCGTTCGATCTCTGCAGCTTTGCATATTTCCGTGACGCGGATCTCTTCGATCGGCTTTTTCTTCATCAGTTCTTTCATTGTCTGTGCGATCCACAGTTTTGTGCGTTCTGCCATATGTACTCCTTTTTACAGAAATGCAATTCTGTAATATTTATTAACACTATAGTACTGCTGTAAAAGAAATGCGGAAAGAATTCTGCCACAATACGGCTGTAAGGAGTACAAATATGCACTATACAGGAACACTTTACCGCAATCCCTATGAACCGCCGTCTCCTCTTCTGGAGATCACACAGGGATGTACACATAACAAATGCAAATTCTGCACTATGTACAAAAATGTACCGTTCCGCATGTCTCCCATTGAGTGGATCCGGGAAGATCTTGCCGAGATCGCCCAGTACGATCCCCATACACAGCGTCTTCAATTGATCGGTGCCGATCCCTTCTGCATGAGCTTTGAACGACTGAATGCGATCTGTGATCTGGTGCACCAGTATCTGCCGGATGTACGCATCATGACAATGGCTGCCCGCGTAGACAATGTCAGAAACAAGACGGTCGAACAGTTGAAGATCCTGAAAGAAAAGGGAATGAGCGAAGTCAATCTCGGCGTAGAAAGCGGCGATGACTGGACATTGGAGAGATTTCAGAAAGGCTATCACGCATCCGATATCCTCGAACAATGCCATAAACTGGATGAAGCAGGCATTTCCTACTGGATGACTTTCCTCAATGGTGTTGCAGGAAAAGAGCACAGTCACGAACATGCCATCCATTCCGCAGAGATCTTCAGCCAGTGCCATCCAATGGTCGTCGGTACCGGCGGACTGACGCTGTTTCCCGACACGCCGCTGCTCGATGAAGCAAGACGCGGGGAATTCGATCCGCTGTCCGAGCGGGAGATGCTGGAGGAACTGCGTACGTTTGTACAGCATCTCACCGTGGACTGCTATTTCATTACCCATCATACCGTTGCCGCAAACCTGACCGGTCCGCATTTTCTTGCCCGCAAACAGCAGATCCTGGATGCACTGGACCGTGTACTGAACGAAGGCGATATGGACCGCCTGGCGTGGATCCGAAGCCGCAAGACAAATCTGTAAGAGGAGGATAAAACAGATGAAACAGGAAGTAAAAGCACTCTTTCAGCCGCTGCGTGTCGGCGGAATCGAACTGAAGAACCGTATTGTAATGCCGCCGATGGATACCTGTGCATTCAATTTTGACGGGACAGTAACGCCGAAGCTGATGCCGTACATGCGCAATCGTGCCAAGGGCGGTGTCGGTCTGATCATTCAGGAATGCGCTGATACCTCATGGCCAGAGGGAAAAAACGGTCCGCGGGAACTGCGCATGGATGTACCGGATTCCATCACATTCCTGCACGATATGACCAATGTGGTTCATTCTTTTGGTACAAAAATCATTCTGCAGCTCAACCATGCCGGCTTCCAGTCCAATCCCGTTAACTGTGAAGGCAGACAGTCCGTCTGTCCGTCGGACTTTAACGGTGCCCGTGCCATGACACATGAAGAAGTACAGAAGGTCATACAGGATTTCATCCATTGTGCACAGAATGCAAAACTGGCAGGCTATGACGGTGTTGAACTGCATGCGGCACACGGCTATCTGCTCAATTGCTTCCTGAATCCTGCTATCAACCACAGAGACGATGAATACGGCGGAACACTGGAAAACCGCATGCGCATGCTGAAAGAAATCATCTGCGGCATCCGGGAAGCCTGCGGACGGCCGTTTATCATCAGCGTACGCCTTGGCTATGCAGATAACCCGGGAAACAGCCTCGAAGACATGGTGCAGGTATCCTGCTGGTGCGAAGAAGCCGGTGCAGATATGATCAATGTCTCCTCTGGATTCAATCCGCCGATGGATACGAATCCAACCCAGTGGGCAGAAGAAGGCCTCTATGTCCCATATGCCGAAGCAGTAAAAAAGAAAGTGCATATCCCGGTAGCCGTTGTCGGGAAACTGAAAACACCGGAGTATTGCGCCGGGGACATTCAGTCAGAAAAAGCAGACCTGGTATGCATCGGCAGACAGCTGCTGTGTGACCCGGAATGGCCCAATAAGATCCTGCAGGACCGCATCCATGAGATCCGCCCGTGCCTGTCCTGCTTCGACGGCTGCATGGGGGCATTGTTAACACGCAATGAGATTACCCGCTGTTCTATCAACCCATATGTCGGATTTGAAGATTACCAGAGCGAAAATAACGTGCCCAAAACGGCAGATCCGAAGACGATCCTGGTCGTCGGCGGAGGAATTGCAGGCATGCAGTTTGCCATCATTGCGGCAAAGCGCGGCAACCGTGTCGTTCTTGCTGAAAAGGAAAAAGAACTGGGCGGACAGATGATGCTTGCCGGCATGACGCCGCACAAAGACGTTGTCCTGAAAGCACTGAAGTGGTTTGAAGAAGAATGCGTGCGCAGAGGCGTTGAGATCCGCAAAGGCACCAGTGTCGATCTGCACTATGTGGAAGAAATGCGTCCGGACCAGATCGTCATCGCAGCCGGAGCAGTCTTTGCCATGCCGCCGATCGAAGGCATTGAACATGCTGTCAATGGCGCCGATGTCATCGCACGCAGGATACCGGTGGAAGCAGGCAGTAAAGTGGCAGTCATCGGCGGCGGTGTTGCCGGTGCAGAGCTGGCCCATCGCCTTGTCGAAGAAGGCAATGAAGTAACTGTACTGGAGATGCTTCCGGATATCTGCAACGGCGGTGAACTGTTTCATACGATGCTGTTAAAAGACTATCTGCAGAAACATGCATCTGTAATGACATCCGTGGCAGTAAAGAAGATCACTGCAGACAGTGTGGAATACGAAGATAAAGACCATGTCCGTCACACGATCCCGGTCAATATGACAACAGTATGCGCCGGTCAGCGCAAGATGGGAATGGATCTCTATGGACAGCTGACAGAAGCAGGATATGAAGTCTACCGCATTGGCAACAATGAGCGGGCAGGCAATTTCCTGAATGCAACACGCAGTGCGTTTGAACTGGCTTATACGATCTGATGACAGGAAAGGGTGTAATGCGTGAGCATTACACCCTGTATGTTTTCAGTCGGTGCCCGGCAGCTGAAGGGCATCGATTTTTTTATGCAGTTCTGACTTGGTATCGTGGAAGAGCAATTGTTTCTGATAGCGTGCATACGAAGCACTTTCGTGGGCAAGCAGGAAGCGTGCCGGTGCCTTGCGCACCGTCAGTTCACTGACCAGGATCAGGATCTCCTGCCCGTTTCCAAAGCTGTTTTCAAAGAAGGCAAAGACATGTTCTATGCTTTCCGCCAAAGCAGCGGCGTCTGCTTCGGATGCACTGGCTTCTTTCTGCAGGAAGGGACGGATATCCTGCCACGAGTCACCGGTGTTAAGCAGCTGCTCATACAAGGCTTTTTCTTCCAATTGCTGATCGGTATGGGCATCCTGCAGTGCATCAATGGAATTCTGCAGGAAATCATGCAGAGAGCTTTCCTGTGCCCTTAGAAGCGGTATTGCCCTGCGCAGTACCGTCTCTTTGACATTCTGCTTCGTGATACGGTCATCCAGTGCTGATACGATCATTGTCACAAGGGAAAGACGCTCATCAAACGATGCCTGGTGCGCACGCTGTATGACTTCGTCGCTGACCGTTCCCTGCAGGATGTCTTCGATCGGGTATTCCGCATGGTATTTGCGGTAGAGATCATAGTAATTGGCAAAGGAGCGGGCAATGTCTTCATCCTGCAGATACTGGGCAATGAGGTCTTTGTCTGCCGGCAAATTATTATCTTCATAGATCGTTAACATCTGGCTCAGATCATCCCATGAGCGCGCTGTTACAAAGGACATGCCGTCCAGCGTCGTCTCCACATGATAGAAATGCTGGGGACGCAGTTGCAGATAGGCAAGGATGACCGGATGCACATGGCTGTCTGCCGCATATGTCTTCCAGACATCCAGGTCCGGTTCTACCGTGATCTTCTTGAGGCGGTCCAGCATGGCAATGTCAAATTCACGGGCATTCTCATTGAATTCAGAGGGATTGCCGGCAGTCACGATCACCCAGCCGTCCGGGACACGATGCCGTCCGAATGTCTTATACTGCAGAAACTGCAGGATGCCGGGTGCCAGTGTCTCAGAGACACAATTGATCTCATCCAGAAACAGGATGCCTTCGGTTTTCCCGGTGCGTTTCATTTCCTCATATACACTGGCCAGGATCTCGCTCATCGTATATTCCGATACGCTGTATTCCGCATCACCGTATTTCTTATTGACGATGTAGGGAAGACCAAGCGCACTTTGTCTGGTGTGATGGGTCATGGCATAGGAAACAAAGCCAATGCCCAGTTCCTCGGCAATCTGTTCCACAATAGCAGTCTTCCCAATGCCCGGTGCACCGATCAGAAAGATCGGTCTCTGTTTGGATACCGGAATACGATAGCGTCCATAGGTATCTTTGGCATTGTATGCCAGTACGGCGTTGCGGATCTGCTCTTTTGCTTTTTCAATATGCATCGTATTCGTCTCCTTCCAGAATATAGCGGATCGCCCATGGCGGTACGGTGTGTTTTTCGGCATCTGCAGGAAGCAGGAATGCCGTCGGACAGGACGGCTTCTCTTTCGGATATACGCCATCCCCGTCGGTGAAATACAGAATTCCTCCAAGCCGGCGGAATTCACCGGTCCGGGAGTGTTCTCTGGCATATTGGAAGACCGGACGGAAGTCCGTTCCGCCAAAGCCTTTCAACTGTACGTTTTGAATATAGCGGTTGAATTGTGCCGGTGTTTCGATGACGCATACATCCCGTATCACCATGTCGCACTGCACGATATGAATGCGGAAACGCTGAAAGAAATTCTTCTGCTGGGACAGGATCGTACATGTCTTCTGCAGGAAATTCTGCACCGTATCTCCCTGTACCGAGCCGGATGTATCAATGGCAATGAGCAGTTCTTTGATACTGCGCGTTTCTCTTGTTTCCTGCGGCTCGATCAATGGCATATCTTCATACAGCAGCAGGCCGTATGTATAGAAGATGGGATCGAATTCATCATCATTGATCTGCAGCTTTTCACCGCTCTGCATGAATTTCTGCAGGAAGCGGGAATAATCCATCTTTTCCCGGTGCAGCTGCTTTAATGACTGTGTCAGTGCTTCCGGTGCCTGTCCATGCAGTTCTTTAAACAGTTCCAGATCATCTTCGATCTTTTCTGAGATTTCTTTCCAGTCATCGGAGGTACGCCGCATGAGGCGGATCTCCTCTTCGCCGGAAACGGGCTGACTGATCGGACGGTCGCTGTCATGGCTTGCCTGGTCAAAGGTATTGGTGCCGGCGCCCTCTGCATCATCTTTGGTTTCTGAACCAAATAACGCATCGCGGCTGCCGGTCACATTGCGTACATGGTACCAGCCGTCATGGGCGTCGAAGCGGAATTCTTCTGCCAGCAGCCTGATGGCATCTTTTGGCTGACCTTCCAGATAATGATAAATGCGCTGGGCAGTGAAGCGGGGTACGTCCTGTCTGATTGCTTCGATCTGCTTTTTCTTCCATGCATCGTTTTTTTGTGCTGTGATCGAGAGATCAAGATCGATGATCACACTTTCCACGGCGATATCGCATGCCAGATCCCATAATGACATCGCTCTGTTATCCGCAAACCACATATGCTGAAAAAGTGAGTGCAGAAGGATATGCAGATAGCCATGTGTCAGCTTATGGGGATCGTTGCGGTACATGCGGATCACGGTGATGGGAGAGTAGTGGAACACTCTGCCGTCACAGCGGAAATCATACGTATCCGGTACAAAGATATACCGGTTTAACGCAATGTCCATAAATCGCATATGCAGCGTCAATTGCGCGATCGTATCGCGAAAGATCTCTTCACAGAGATGGATCAGTTCTTCGTCCATGGCACCTCCTAAAGCAGATCCAGAAGACTGCCGGATGAACCGCTTCCATACGCAAGGATCTCTGCCCGAATAACAGGATCATGGATCTGATCGATCACAGACAGCAGATCATCTTTTGTTACAAAAGACTGATTCATGCACGTACGCAGTGCATCCCACCGTTTCTCGCTTACGATCATCTCTAGGCATTCACCTTTGTGCGCAGCGATCCATGCGTCATATTCTTTTACGTTATCGATAAAAGTCTCGAGATAGCATACCGCCAGCATGCATCGGTCTTCATTGTTCCAGAACGATAGATCCACATGGGGAAGGAATGCATGGTCCAGCCGGTACGGCCTTCTGTTATAAAGGGAACCGTGACGGGAATCAAGCATTACATCGTGAACGAAGAAATCGGGAGCACGCAGGGCAATGGTTCCATTCACAGCCAGGCTGTCGATGCCGGCCCACGTTACGGAAGAGGGGATGTCCAATTCACGCAGGGACACGCAGTCTTTCAGTGCGCCGTCTTCGATCCTGGTAAGACCATCCGGCAGTACCAGTTTCTTTAACGCACGGCATCCCTGAAAAGAATGCTTATCCAGGATCTTTACGGTATCCGGCAATTGCACGTCTTCCAAAGACGAACAGCCGGAAAAAGCCGATTCGCCGATGCGCATTGCCTGATGGGGTATATTCACCTGTTTCAGCGCCGTGCAGCCAAAGAAGGTGGAATTCGGTACAGAGGAGATGCCATCCGGCAGTTTTGCATGCACTAATGACGTGCAGCGCACAAACGTGCCGGAGCCAAGAAAGCGGACAGAGTCGGGAATCTCCACTTCCTGCAGATT
Organism: Solobacterium sp.; assembly: GCA_017539385.1. Lineage (GTDB taxonomy): Bacteria > Bacillota_I > Bacilli_A > Erysipelotrichales > Erysipelotrichaceae > Bulleidia. The sequence goes on from JAFYHC010000003.1 coordinate 29,592, forward strand.
CTCGCAGGCATAGAACACACGTGTACCGATCTCTGTTACACTGCGCGGAATCGTAACGGAAACAAGCGAAGACGCATTGGAAAAGGCATAGTCATCTATGATCCGGACCTGTTCCGGTATGACGACATGTGCATCGTTTCCGCTGTATTGTTTCAGATGTGTGCCGCTGATGGTGAATCCCATACCTTCCTCCTGTCAAAAAGCCGGATGACCCGGCTTTGTATTATTTTCCGTCTGCTAAAAGATCCTGTACGACTTTGTCCTTCGGATAGATCCCGGCTTCTTTGAGTTCTTTGATCTTGTCCGCAAACTGCGGCAGATACTTCTCATGGGCAACGAGCAGTTCATCCAGGACAGTCTGTGCGATGTGTCCGTGGGTGACCATCGGATTCATTTCAAATGCCGCAAGTGCCAGACCATAGTTGCCGGTGATCGCTGCTTCAATGACACACTCTTCCATGGCTTTCATCAGCTGTACCCAGCCGCGCTCACTTGGATTGAACTTGCCCCATGTTAACGGAATCGGACCCTGACCGGTAATGATCGAAGAGACTTCGACGATGCAGTCATACGGCAGATCGGCAAGGGCACCGTTGTTCTGCGTGGAGACGACCATGTGCGTGCGCTTGTCATTGTAGATGGAACTGATGCATTCGCAGGCAGCGTCGGAATAATGTGCTCCGCCGCGCTTGGAAAGCTGTTCCGGCTTGTAGTTGAGGTTGGGGTCCTTATACAGTTCAAACAGTTCTGCTTCGGTCTGCTTGACCTGCTGTGCCCGTGTGCCCACGGTATTGTATTCTTCCAGAGAATGCTTCAGCATCTCATCGTGCATGTAATAGTAGCGGTGATAGCCGCATGGAATAAGCTGGATCTGTTTCATGTGGTCTTCCAGGAATTTGCACTGGAAGATGTTTGCCGGCGTACCGTCATCCACGGTCGGATCATACATATTGTGGATCAGCTTGTCCGTCAGATCATTACCATGTGCATCGGTGACCTTGTGCCAGTGGAAGTGGTTGAGACCGGCAAAGCGGTGTACGCACTCTCTTTCCGTTAATCCAAACTGCGGCGGTTCTTTCAGAAGGGCATTGACCGGTACATTGCAAAGACCGACTGTCTTCTTCCATCCGCCCCATTTGATCGCTGCTTCTGTGACCATGCCGGACGGATTGGTGAAGTTGATCAGCCACGCATCCGGGCACAGTTCTTTCATATCTTCAATGATGCCCAGAATGACCGGAATGGTGCGGAATGCCTTGAACATACCGCCGGCACCATTGGTTTCCTGACCAAGCATGCCATAGTAGCTCGGAATGCGCTCATCCTTGATACGTGCATCAAGAAGTCCGACACGGAACTGCGTTGTCACAAAGTCGGCATCCGGCAGTGCTTCCCGCCGGTTCAATGTCAGATGCACCTGTACGCCATATGGTGTCGCATCCCACATGCGCTGTGCCATGGCACCGACGATCTCCAGTTTCTCTTTTCCTGCTTCGACATCGCATAACCAGATCTCACGGATCGGCATCTCATCGTAGCGCTTGATGAATCCTTCCATCAGCTCCGGTGTATAGCTGCTTCCGCCGCCGATGGTCACGATTTTTACAGGTCTTTTTTCGCTCATATTATCCTCCTGAATCATCTCTTTATCTGTATTGTAGCGAAGAGAAATCACAGAAAGAAGAGGCAGTGAATAATTGGTTCTTTGTTTCAGAGTGTTCCGGAATATTGCACCGAATTCTGGAACGTTGTTTCATAGCGCGTGGGGATGCAGTGACAGTATGGGCATGAAAAAAGCCGGATGATCATTCATCCAGCATGGGATTATCGGAGTGACGTCCGGAAGAAGATACCATGGGGGTGCGGTCCTGTCGGGAGCTGTCTGCTTTTCTTGTCCGGTTTGCTTCATAGTCTTTCTGAAACAGGAGGGCATAGAGTACATCCAGCACATAGAGGCAGGAGATCGGGAAGCTGAAATCACCCAGATTGGATATAAGCTTCTCACGGGCAGATACATGGATGGTGCAGGGCACCAGGGAAGACAGGGTGTTGATGCCGTACGATGTCACAGCGATGCAGCGATGGCCGCGTGCAAGGGCAAGGCGGGCAAAGACCAGACAGTGCTCACTTTCACCGGTATAGGAAAGAAACAGGAAGGCACACTTTCCCGGTGTGCCGTGATCGATCTCAAAGCGCGTCTCATGGAGGTCGGTGCAGATGCGTACGCGGCGGCCGATCCGAAGCATCTTTTCCTGGAAGGAGCGGGCAATGCTGCGGGAAGATGATAATGTCACGATACAGATCAGCGGACAGTCCAAAAGATCTGCCGCCTGCAATAGTACCGCTTCATCCAGTACAGACAGTGTATCTTTTACCGTATCGGCATAGAGACTGCTCATCCGTCCGGCTGTTTCCAGAGGACTGTCTGTTTCGGTGAAGGGACGGTTGGGGTCTACATCTTCAAAACTGGCAGACAGATAGCGGATCTCATCCAGCCACTGCTCTTTGAATTCATTGTATCCCGCAAAGCCAAGGCGCTTGCAGAAACGGACAATGGAAGAAGGGGAGGCATAGGCATGCTTTGCGGCAGTGCGTATGCTTTGTTTTGCCAGAGATTCACGGGCATGCAGAAAGTAGGAAGCAATCTGTGCTTCGGATTCACTGAAGGTGTCTTTCTGCTGCAGGAGGTCTTTTAATAACATAGTCTAAGTGTAACAGAAAAAGCGGCCGAAGCCGCCTGTATCATTCGACGTAGCCGTCCGGATTATTGGACTGCCAGTTCCATGCGTCTCTGCACATGTCTTCCAGCGTCTTTTCCGCTTTCCAGCCAAGTTCTTTGTATGCTTTGGAAGGATCGGAGTAGCAGGTGGCGATGTCACCGGGCCGGCGCGGGTCAATGACATACGGAAGCTGCTTTCCGCATGCTTTCTCAAAGGCATGGATCATGTCGATGACGCTGTAGCCGGTGCCGGTGCCGAGGTTGTAGACGGAGACACCGGGATACTTTGCAAAGCCTTCAATGGCTTTGACATGTCCTCTGGCCAGGTCAACGACATGGATGTAGTCACGTACGCCGGTCCCGTCCGGTGTGTCATAGTCATTGCCGAAGACATGCACTTTTTCCAGCTTTCCGGAAGCGACCTGCGCAATGTAGGGAAGCAGGTTGTTCGGGATGCCCTTGGGGTCTTCGCCAATGCGTCCGCTTTCGTGGGCGCCGATCGGATTGAAATAGCGTAATAACATGACCTGCCAGTCGTGGTCGGATTTCCAGAGATCGCTCAGGATGCGCTCCTGCATGGCCTTTGTTTCACCATACGGATTGGTGCGCTCACCCAGCGGGCATTCTTCCGTGATCGGAATGATGGCCGGATCGCCATAGACTGTAGCGGAAGAGGAGAAGACGATCTTTTTGCAGCCATGGGCACGCATGACATCGCACAGCGTCAGTGTGGATAAGAGGTTATTGCGATAGTATTCCAGCGGCATCCGGGTGGATTCACCGACTGCCTTGTATCCGGCAAAGTGGATAACTGCGTCGATGGCTTCTTTGTCAAACAGTGCGGACAATGCGTCTTTGTCGCAGACATCCAGCTCATAGAAAACCGGACGCACACCGGTGATCTCTTCGATGCGGTCAACGACCATGGCCTTGGAATTGTACAGATTGTCGGCGATGACAACGTCATAGCCTTCTTTGATCAGTTCGACACACGTATGGCTGCCGATAAAACCGGTTCCTCCGGTAACGAGTATTTTCATATAGTTCTGTCTCCTTATTTTACAGATGCAATAAACTGCAGGAAGTGTTCTCTTCCTTCTGCTGTATCTTTATAAACACCGCAGTCTTCCAGTACATGGGCAAAGACATGACCGATCTCTTCTTTCAGGATCTGATCCGTGGTTTCTTCATCCGGGAATGTGCCGTATTTTGCACGCAGTTCTTCTGCCCATTCCACATGGGAAGCGATGTCCGGAATCGTGCTGAGGTCTTCGTTTTGCACCAGTGCTTTGTTGAGGACTGCCATTTCATGCAGAAGGCGTGCCGGCAGGATGGCAAGTCCCATGACTTCGATCAGACCGATGTTTTCTTTCTTGATGTGATGGTACTGGGCATGGGGATGGAAGATGCCGAGAGGATGTTCTTCGCTGGTGCGGTTGTTGCGCAGAACAAGGTCCAGTTCATACTTTCCATTGCGCATGCGTGCGATCGGGGTAATCGTATTGTGGCGTACACCGTCGGTATGCGACAGGATCCCGCATGCTTCATCCGTCGTATGGATCCACGTCTGCAGGATCAGATCAGAAAGATCGCACAGGCGGTTCAGGGATACACCCGACAGACGGATGACGGACATCGGCCATTTGACGATGCCTGCTTCGATATCATCGTAGCTGGCAAAGTGCACCTTCTGCGCAATGGGTGCCTTGGCCATGGCAAAGTCATAGCGGCCGCCCTGGTAGTGCTCATGCGTCAGGATACTGCCGCCGACGATCGGCAGATCGGCATTGGAACCGATCATATAAAGCGGATATTGCCGGATAAACTCCAGCAGGCGCCGGAACGTCGCACGCTGGATGGTCATCGGTGTATGGTGCTCGGACAGTATGATGCAGTGTTCATTGTAATAAACATACGGAGAATACTGCATATACCATTGTGTCCCGCCCAGTTTCATCGGGATGAGACGGATATTCTCTCTTGCCGGATGATCCAGACGGCCGGCATATCCTTCATTCTCCGGGCAGAGCGCACACTTTGGATAGGCATCGCTCTTTTTTGCAAGAGCAGCCGCAATGGCCTTGGGATCTTTTTCCGGCTTGGACAGGTTGATCGTAATATCCAATGTCCCATAGGGTGTTTCTGCTGTCCATTTGCGGTCCTTGCGGATCCGGTATGTGCGGATGTAGTCACTGTCGCAGGACAGTTTGTAGAAATAATCCGTCGCTTCCTTCGGACTTTCATGGTAGAGATCCGTAAATGTGCGGATCACTTCGGACGGACGCGGCGTCAGGATACCCATCAGACGGGTATCAAAAAGATCTCTTGAGGCAATGCCGTCTTCGATCACGCCTCTGTTTACAGCATCATCCAGAAGGATATGCAGGATATCCTCCAGCTCTGCCTGTTCTCCGCCCTGCCATGTAAAGGAACTGTCCGGTTCGATTTTCATGGCATCCAGCAGTCCGTTGGCTGCCCAGCGGGCATCGGTCTTCTGGATCAGTTCATGTTCAATTGCATAACGTACAAGTGCTTTTACAGCATCTGCTGCAGTGGTCATAATTCTTTTCTCCTGTTCTTCCATCTTACCGCCGAAATGAACGGAATGACAGAGGCAAGTGCACCGTCTGCGGTGGATTTTTCCACTTTCATTCCGTATACTGTACACCGGAAGGAGGAAGATATGGACCTGAAACATGAAACGGCAGAACTTGTACATGTCATTGTGGAGAATTATCTTTCTGCTGCAGAAGACGATGTACGCAGTGAATTTGAAACATGGCTCGAAAGCCGCTCAGACACCATCCCGGATGATCTTTGTGCAGGTGTGCGCCGTATGATCGATCTTGTTCAATTGCGCATGCAGGACCGCATCCAGGTGCTGGAAGAACACTATGGACTGACCACAGAACAGATCGAAGCACTTCCGGTATTGGATCTTGATGCAGACCTTCTCAAGCAGATCAAGAAAGACTTGCGTGTCAAAAGCGCACCGCCAAGACGGCTGTATATCTCCGACCAGCATTTTTATCACAATTCCCTGAATAGGCAGATGGATGTGCGCGGCTTCAAGGACTACGAAGAGATGAATGCCTACATGATCGCTCAGTGGAACAGCAAAGTGCGTTCCAAAGACGAAGTGTTCATCCTGGGTGACTTTTCCATTGCCAAGGGAGAAGCGACAACGCGCATTCTGCGGCAGTTGAACGGAAAGAAATATCTGATCCTTGGCAATCACGACGTCTTTACGGAAGATAAGACATTTGATCAGAGTCTTCTGAAATGGATCAAGCCCTATGCCGAGATACGGGATCAGGGCCGCAAGGTCATCCTGTCCCACTATCCCATCTTCTGTTACAACGGTCAGTACCGCCGGGATGAAGACGGGAATTCACAGACGTATATGCTGTATGGGCATGTGCATAATACCTATGATGAAGCATTGGTGGACCGCTTCATCAAGGAAACACGTGAAACGAAGCGCAGATCACGCTATGACGATGAGCCAAAGCCCATCCCATGCGCCATGATCAATTGTTTCTGCATGTATTCCGATTACATTCCGCTGACGCTGGATGAATGGATCGTGCTGGATGAACAGCGGCGCAGAGACATCCAATACGATACGATGCAGTAAGTGAGTACACTATGCTCACTTTTTTTTGTCCGGACATCTTGAATTCGATGTTTATACTGTATATATTGTGTATATACAGAGGAACGATTATGAACATCAGAATCAATAATCGCAGCGGGCAGCCGATCTATGAGCAGATCTTTTCTGAGATCCGGGATGCCATCGTCCGTGGCGAACTGAAAGAAAACACACCATTGCCCAGTATCCGCTTATTGGCAAAAGATCTGCGCATCAGCGTGATCACGACAAAGCGGGCATACGAGGAACTGGAGCGGGAAGGCTTTATCTATACGTTGCCGGCAAAGGGAAGCTTTGTGGCAGAGCGGGATCCCCAGCTGGTACGTGAAGTCTACCTGCGGCAGATCGAAGAACACCTCGAAGAGGTACGCAAACTGGCAGGCGCTGCAGGACTCAGTGAGAGTGAGACCGCAGACATCCTGCATATGCTGTGGAGGGAAGAAGAATGAGTGGAGCAATTGAAATCAGAGGACTGCGCAAAAAACGCGGCAAATTCCTGTTAAACGATATTTCACTGGATATTCCCTATGGAAGCGTCGTTGGCATCCTTGGTGAAAACGGTGCCGGGAAAAGCACGCTCTTGCGCAGTGTGCTGGGCATATTGAAAAAAGATGCCGGAGAGCTCCGGGTGCTTGGATGCAGTGATCTGCGCAGTCATCCGGAAGTACGCAGCCGGATCGGTTTTGTCCTGGATCCGATCGGTATCCCGGATGTATTCAATGCGAAAGACCTGAATGCCATCTACAAAGATACGTATCCCGCATGGTCGGAAGAGACGTTCTTCTCGATCTTAACGAAGCTGGAAGCGGACAGGAATCAGCCCATTGGAAAAATGTCGCATGGATCGGCGCAGAAGACAGCCATTGCCTGTGCATTGGCACATGACGCAGACCTGCTGATCCTGGATGAACCGTCCGGCGGATTGGATCCCTCTGCCCGGGCACAGGTGATCGATCTCTTATATGAGGCAACGCGGGAAGAAGGAAAGACCGCTGTCCTGTCCTCACATATTACAAGTGATCTGGAAAAGATCGCCGACCGCATCGTGATCCTGAAAGACGGAGAGATCCTGCTGGATGAGGCAAAGGATGACCTGCTGGAGGCATGGCGCTATGTAAGCACATCGGCGGACATCCTGGAAGGAATCGCTGCACAGGATGTGGCAGCGAAGCGCATTACCCCATACAGCGGGGAAGCGGTATTGCGCAAAGAGGCAGTGACAGCAGACATGCAGGTGCGCCCGGCATCACTGGAAGAAGTATTTACAGCACTGGTGAAAGGAGTGATCTAGTGTGAAAGCATTATGGCTTCGTCAATGGCGTATGCTATGGAGAGACAGGGAGTTTCTGTTTCTTCTGGTATGGATCGGGTTACTTGCATGGCGGGGATACCGGTCACAGTCCATGTTATTCGTGTTCATGACGATGATCCTGCCGGTGGTCACATCGGTTTCCCACCGCCGCCAGGATATTCGCTCTGGCTATGATCAGATGCAGGATGCACTTCCCTACCGGAAAGAAGATCCCGTCATCGCAGATTATCTGTGCGGATTGTGCGGGGCAGTATGTGCGGCATTGTTAATGAATCTTGCCGGTGTATGGCCTTCGCGCATGATCCGCCTGTTTCCAACAGCTCCGCTGGTATTTGGGGCATTGTATCTGCCGTGGAAATTTGTGACATCCAACCTGCGCCTGCAGATTCTCTGTGAGATCATCAGCGCATTCTTTATCGCTATTCTCTATCATCTGCGCAATATTCCCATCGTGATCCGGCCGGTACCGATGCCGGTATGCATTGGCATCAATGCCCTGATCATTGTCTTCTATCTTGCCTCCATGGCATTTGCCATATGGGGTGCGCGTAAGAAAGAAGGTGCAGTATGAAAAAAATGCTGACCCTATTGCTGGTGCTGGCAGTGAGCGGATGTGCATCCGCATCACAGACGCATGCATATGACTGGACGATTGCATTTGCGGATACTGGCCAGGATGGTACGATGATCACCTGGTATGACGATGCGTATCAATGTATCGGGACGCAGATGCTGAAAGGGAAAGGTCTCGCAGGGCCAGCCGGCAGTGATGCAATGATCGGCTATGACGCACAATATGCCTACATCCTGCCACAGACGGATACGCCGCGTAATCCGGATGACTGCGGCATTGTGCGCATGTCGCTGCAAAATGGCACGATTGATATTCTGCAGACGGAATCCTATTCCAACCTGCTGCTGGCTGTGAATGACAAGGCAGTTGTCATTGAACAGCGCAGTGATGACCTGCAGTATTACCGGACTGTGCTGCCCAAAGACGGCAGTGAGGCATCGATCCTTAAAGACGGCCGTTTCGGCATGCTGTATTATGCGCTCAAAGACGGCTGGCTAGTACGGGAAGGATTGCCTTCGTTATGGGTATATGCGATGAATGAACACTTTCGTACGTATGCCGAAGCGGAGATGGGGGATGATGGATCACCGGTGCATTTTCCCACGATGGACGGCTGGCGCATGGATGGTGCAAAACTTCTGCAATATGGAAACAAGGCATATATTCCGTGCATGAAGGAGAACCGTACCTATACGAAGGATGCGGACGGTTATTATCAAAGCAGCTTTGAGGGCTATTCATATGGTCTGATGGAATTGGATATCAACACCCTGTCCTATGCGGTTCATGAGATGGACAACCGGTATTTTACAGACATACTGCCATTATCGGATAACGAGATCCTGCTGCTTTGTGTCAGTGTTACGATGCAGACGATGGATGCGGAAAGCGGACAGCACTATTCCTATGATAGAAGTCCGCAGAAGCTGGTGATCTATGATACTGCATCGCAGGAATTTTCAGACTTTGAGACCGTCTATGAGCCGCTGCAGTGCGTAATGAGCAAAGATACGCTGTATATCCGCGATACAAAGGGAATCATCCATGTGATCGATATCGCATCGCACAAAGAGCGCACATCCTTCCATCACACGGCATCGATCACTCCGTCGTCCTGGGGAATCGGCACAATGATGATCGTGCAGGATCCAATGGAGACATTACGATGAAAGCATTATGGAAAAAGGAATGGATCGCATATGGCAGAACGTATATCCCCATCATTGCTCTTGTGATCCTGGCATATCTGGTCTTGTCGGCATCCATGGGCATGTTTGTGGATGCACTGGTGCCGATGGTGATCCTGATCGTTCCGCCGCTGTTATCGGTATATCTGGATGCGGAAAACGGCTGGCATGATCATGCATGTCTCTGTTATCGAAGAAGGGATGTGGTCCGCGTCAAATACATCACCGCGATGGCATGTGCACTGTTTGCTGCCCTGATCACCGGCACACTTGCCCGCAATTGGCAGATCGGCGCAGAAGCAGGTGCCTGCACTGCCGCAATATCCAGCGTCTTCCTGTTTCTTTCCCTGCGCAGCCCGTCTTCCCGGACATGGACAATGGCATGTGCGGTATTGGCGGGTTTTACCGGCATCCTGGTGCTGCAGCCGATCGCAGCCCAGGTGATCCGCCAGCAGTACAAGTACTATGGCATTGATATAGAAATCGTATTGCCGGACCCGCTGCTGTGGATCGTATTGCCGCTAGTCATTGCACTAGCCGCATGGATCGCAGCAGAAAACCTGGATGCGCACTAACAAACAAAGGATCCCGATTTGGGATCCTTTTGCATGTGCTCAGTACTTTTTGATCTTCTTGATCACGTTGGTAATGGGGGAGACGAGCTTTCTGCCGTCGTCCTTCCATCCTTCCGCTGTTTTCTTGCCGCAGTAGGGACAGCGCAGTGCTCTTACCGGGATGGACTTATGACAGCGTGTGCACTCCATGATTACTCTCCGTCTTCGTCATCCTTGATCACGTGGGTGTCAAGGATCTCTGTCGGTGCATCATCATGTACTTCCAGGTTGGAAGTGACGATGATCTGTACATCACCGTCATGTTTCTTGGTGGTCTGGCTTTCGGAAAGATCGGTTCCGAATAACGGCGAGATGATCGGCTGGAAATGATAGACGAATTCTTTCTTCGGCTCTTTCTTTGCCGGCTTTACCGGTTCTTCCTCGATCGTCAGCTTTTCTTCGAAATAGTCTTCTTCTTCGACTGTTTCTGCCGGTGTTTCTTCTGCCGGCTGTGTGCCGAGGATGGAATCGAGATCCAGCGGTGCAGTCTTTTCATTTGCGACATTTTCCGGAATATCTTCACCGGCAATGTCAGAGAAGAAATCAACGATATTGGTTGTTTCAGCTGTCTCTTCTGCTTCTGCCGGCTGATCGTCCGCTTCCGGTACATCGATCAGTACCTCTTCCTGGACTTCTTCTTCCTGCGGCTCGGTTTCTTCCATGACCGGATCGGACGGGAAGACCACTTCTTCCGGAGTTTCTTCTTCGACCGGTGCTTCGACGGTGCTCAGGTCCGCAGCTGCAGCAAATTCTGCAAACAGGTCATCGATATCGCTGAAGTTGTCATCATCGCCAAAGACGATCGCATCGATCTTGTCTTCGATGGTTGCTTCTTCGGCAGGTGCTTCTTCTTTGGTGTCATCGCCGAAGACAGGGAGTTCTTCCGGATCAGCTTCGGTTTCTTCATGCTCTTCGGTGAAGACATCTTCGCTGTGATCTTCAATGACATCGCTTTCTTCCGGCTCTTTCTCTTCGATGATCTCATCGAACAGAGAGATCTGTTCTGCTTCCGCAGCAGGTTCTTCTGCCGGAATCTCTTCAGCCGGTTCTTCTGCTTCTTCTTCCGGCTCTGCAAATACAGCCGGGTCAATTGTGATCTGGGTCGTATTTTCATGGGCAAGAGGCTGTTCGGCTGTAAAGTTTACGTCGTCTTCCTCTTCTGCATCATCTTCAAATAACAGACTCTGTAATTTCTTAATATCTACCATGGGAAAAATCCTCCTGCTTCTTTCGGTATCTATACGAAGTTTATTATACCAAAGAACATGAAAAATGGCATCTGTTGCCCGAATCAGGTGCAGGAATTCCTGTATGGCAGGGACATTGGGGACTATAATACAGAAGAGAAAGAGGTATCATATGCTGGAAATTGGAATTATGGCACCGGATTTTGCATTAGCGGATCAGAATGGGAATGTGCATCGTCTTTCGGATTACCGGGGACAGAAGGTCATTCTGTATTTCTATCCGAAGGATAATACGGCCGGCTGCAGCAAGCAGGCCTGCGGCTTTGCGGAAAGGATGCCGCATTTCAGAGAAAAGAATGCGGTCGTGCTGGGCATCAGTAAGGACAGCACAGCCAGTCATAAGCGCTTTGAAGAAAAGTATGCGCTGCCTTTTACACTGCTCTCTGACCCGGAAAAAGAAGTCATTCAGCTGTATGACGTATGGAAAGAAAAGAACATGTACGGCAAGAAGGTCATGGGTGTTGTGCGTTCCACATATCTGATCGATGAAGAAGGACGCATTGTGAAAGCAATGGGCAATGTCAAAGCCGCATCCAATCCGCAGGATATGCTGGAGGCACTGGAATGAAGGTGCTTCTGGCACCGGCAAAGAAGATGATCATGGACGATGACGGGATTGCCGCAAATGCGCTTCCGATGTATCTGGAACGCACAAAGGTGCTTTTAGAGCGTCTCAGGTCACTTTCTTTGGAGGATCTTGCAAAAACATGGAAGTGCAGCGATGCACTGGTAAAAGTGAATACGGAGCGGCTGGAGAAGATGGATCTGGAGGGTCGGCTGACACCGGCAGTATTTGCCTATGTCGGACTTGCCTACCAGCATCTTTGTCCCGGGGGAATGAATGATGAAGAGATCGCGTGGCTGCAGAAGCATCTGCGCATTCTGTCCGGCTTTTACGGGATCCTGCGGCCGCTGGACGGGACGGTGCCGTATCGTCTTGAAATGCAGGCAAGGATGCCGGGGTATGAGGATCTGTATACATTCTGGGGAAGCCGGCTGTACGATGCACTGGAGGATCCTGTGATCGTGGATCTTGCTTCGAAAGAGTATTCCCACAGTATCGTTCCGTATCTGAAACCGGATGACCGGTATATTGAGATCGTCTTTGCGGAAGAAAAGAACGGAAAACTGATCACAAAGGGTACGATGGCCAAGATGGCAAGAGGCGAAATGGTCTCATGGATGGCACAGAACGGCATCGAAGATCCGGAAGATATCAAAGCGTTTGAGCGTGGCTATGTCTACAGCAGCGCCCACAGCAGAGACGATGCCTTCGTATTCCTGCGAAAGGATGGCAGACAATGACAAAACGTATATGGATCCCGCTTGCCGGCGCACTGGCACTGGGTGCGATGCGGACCGGGCACCGTCAGGATGTGCGCATGGATGCACTGAAGAAATGGCGGTATTATGCACACCGCGGTCTTTTTGATGCGATGGCAGGCATACCGGAAAATTCCATGGCAGCGTTCAAAGCGGCGAAAGAAGCGGGGTACGGGATCGAACTGGATGTGCAATTGGCAAAAGACGGCATTCCTGTCATCTGCCACGATTTTACTTTGGCGCGCATGTGCCGCACGTCCGGTCTGGTATGTGAAAGGACAGCGGCAGAGCTGCACCAATTGCACTTATGCGATACCGGGGAAACGATCCCGTTATTAAAAGATGTACTGGAAGAGATCGATGGGAAAGTCCCGCTGATCGTGGAATTGAAAATACGCACCGGCGGGGACATTGCGCCATTATGCACCGCCGTCGTGGATCTGTTAAAAGACTATAACGGTCTTTATTGCATTGAATCGTTTGATCCGCGTGCGGTGCGCTGGTTCTATAAGAATGAACCGGATGTGATCCGCGGACAGCTGTATGAAGATATCTATCGGAAAGAGGGAGAGTGGATGTACAAGGCATCTGCCAATCTGCTGTTTGGCTTTCTGACCATTCCCGACTTTATTGCCTGGCACTGGAATCATTCCGGCATCCTGCTGGGACCGGTTTGCCGAACGATCTGGCCGGCTATGCGCGTGTGCTGGACGATCCGCTCTGAGGAAGAGCTGCAGAAGGCATCCCGCATCTATGACGTATTTATATTTGAAGGGTTCTGCCCGGTGAGAGCGTGAAATGGCTGTACATGATAACTTTCTGATCAATCTGTCGGTGCTGTACCGCAATACCCAGAAGTATTTTGACCGGGTGCTGGCAAAGTATGATATTGGGTCGGGACAATTGCTGTTTCTGTTATTGATCTATGAGAATGACGGCATCACGATGCAGGAAATCACCCGGCGCAGTGAAGTGGATAAAGGCACTACGACCAAAAGCATCAGCCGTCTGATCGAACAGGGCTATGTAGAAGCACGCGTGGATGAAAAAGACCGCCGTGTCCGTCATCTGCATACCGCCGGACCGGCTTCCCGCATCATGGCGGATATCTACGATTACCGGGCAAGATGCCGCGGTATTCTGGGAGATGGCTGTGATTTTGCGGCATTTGAAGCGATGCTGGCACAGGTCACTGACAATTCCCGCAAAGGTCTTTCCGAGCGCAGCCCGCTGGAAGAAGTGCGCATCGGTGCATTTACAAAGCTGACCATGCGCGATGTGCCGGGGAAGACGGCATGCCGGATCGATCTGGCAGGATGCTGTTTCCGCTGTCCCTGGTGCAATAAGAAGGATCTGGTGTTCCTGCCGGAAAAGAAGGAATATATTTCCCCGGAAACGGTCATGGAGTTCCTGAAAAAACGCATGGGCATCCTGGATGCGGTGGTGGTGAGCGGTGGCGAACCATTGGTGCAGGATGGCCTGCTGCCTTTGCTGGAAATGATCAAAGAGATGGGCTATCCCGTTTATCTGGAGACATGCGGCTATGAGCCGCAAAGGCTGAAAGAAGCGATCGATCGGGGCTTGGTGGATCATGTCGCAATGGATGTGAAAAACAGCAGAGAGCTGTATGCACGCACCGTCGGCGTCAATGAAAGCAGTCTTGATCATGCACGCATCGAAGAAGCAGTAAACATCCTGCGGGATGGAGATGTCCCGTATGAATTCCGCACCACGCTGATTCATGAATTCCATGATGAAGACAGTCTTATGGCATTGGCGCAAAGCCTGCATGGTGCAAAGAAGTGGGTATTGCGCAATTATATGGAAACAGATGGTGTCATTCAGCCGGGATTCACCCCGTTTGAAACGGACGAAGCCGAAAACCTGTGCAGGAAGCTGCAGAAGACCGTACCAAACTGTATCCTGCAGAAGGAATGAGAACGCATCCGGATGGATGCGTTTTTACGTGAATCTTACATAAATAGAAGAAATATCAAATTCCTGTAAAGTCTTTACCGTGCTAAGATAAATTCAGGAGTGATAAGAACAATGGGAAATCTGCATGAATTTACATTTCTCAGTGTTCTTCTGCGCATGGTGCTGGCCATGGCGTGCGGTGCAGTGATCGGCTATGGGCGTACGAAGAAAAATCGTACCGCCGGCTTCCGTACGTTTATGATCACATCGATCGGTGCGTGTCTGACCATGTTATTGTCGCTGTATGAGTACGAGATGCTCAAAGGTGCGTGGGCACCGGCAGTGGAAGCGTCCGGCATGAAATTTGACGGCTCGCGTTTTTCTGCACAGGTGATCAGCGGCGTGGGCTTCCTGGCCGCCGGCAGTATCATTGCCGTGGAACATAAACAGGTGGAAGGACTGACCACAGCGACCGGACTGTTTGCCTCGGTATGCATGGGCATTGCCTGCGGAGCAGGATTCTATGCCTGTGTGTTTGCGGCACTGATCATGATCTTTGTGACACTGGAAGCACTGGAGCCGCTGGAAGTGCTGTATAAGCGCAGACGGCGCAATATTACCTTCTATGTGGAATTCGATCACATGGAAAGCCTGCAGAAGATCATTGAGGTCCTGAAGAATCGGGAATCATCCATATACAGCATTGATGTGGAGCGGATGCACAAAGAGGGGGATGACTACCCCGCTGCTGTCTTCTCCGTACGTCTGGGCAAAGGCTATGCGTCACATTCGGAGACGCTGTCTCTGATCGCACAGATGCCGTTTGTCTACCGCATAGAAGAGCTGATCGCATAGGAGGACTGCAAGATGCTTACGATATTTGACCCTTTAAGGGGAATGGAATTTGGGGCAGTCCTGCTGCGGATGGTCTGTGCGTTTCTGTGCGGGCTGGCCATCGGACTGGAGCGTTCCTATCATAATAAGCCGGCCGGGTTCCGCACGCATATCCTGGTATGCCTGGGTGCGTGCATCGCATCCATGACCGGTATCTACCTGTATACCGTCATGCATATACCGGCAGACCCGTCCCGCATCGGTACACAGGTCATTGCCGGACTTGGCTTCATCGGTGCCGGTACGATCGTTGTCACGCATAAGAAACAGGTGAGCGGTCTGACCACGGCAGCGGGCATGTGGACATGCGGCATCATCGGCCTGGCCATTGGCGCAGGCTTCTATGAAGGTGCTTTGATTGCCCTGATACTGGTGTTGTTGACGGAAACGGTCATGAACACACTTCGCAGCAAGATCTCCGTCATACCTGCATTTGAACTGGCTGTCAGCTATTATGAACGCACCGATCTCGATCAGGTGCTGCGTTTCTGCAAGGACCGCAAGCTGCGCATTACCAACCTGCAGATCTTCAATACGGCAAGTGAAACCGGCAGTACATATTCCGCTTTGATCCGGCTGCGTCCCGGTACAGAGTGCGATGTGCCCTCCCTGGTCCAGGCAATCGAATCCATGGCCGGAATCATTTCGTGCCAGCGTACCTGAAAGCCATCCATTACGATGGCTTTTTTATGCATGCAGGGGTGTAAATCTATTGAAAAACAGATAGAAAAAGAGGATGATAGATACTGCACGCACGGAGTGACATATGACAGAAGAAAAGAAGACAAACGATCGCTTTGCGACAAAAAGACAGCTTGTATGGTTCTTTCTCGACGGATGCAAGAAGTATTTCCTTGCATCGGTCTTTTTTGCCGGGTGTGTATCGCTTCTTGATCTGATCAATCCGCGCATCATCGGGTATACCGTAGATGCTGTTCTGAACGATGGCACCTATGAGCTGCCGGCAGTGTTGGAACGCTGGATCGCATCGATTGGCGGACCGGCAGTGATACGCGAAAACCTGTGGTGGATCGCCCTGATCGTGATCAGCGTCGGTATTGCCGGTGCACTTTGCCGCTTTATGTGGCGCTTCTGCAACACAAAAGCAGCGGAGAGCCTGGTGCAGCGCATGCGCAATACATTGTTTGAGCATATCCTGCATCTGCCCTATGCATGGCACAGTGAGAATCATACCGGTGATATCATCCAGCGATGCACCAGTGATGTGGATACGGTAAAGATGTTCTTATCGGAACAATTGACATCGCTTGTGCGCATCAGTGTATTGATCGTACTGGCACTGTATTTCATGTTTCAGATCCATGTCCGGCTGGCATTTTTGTCGCTGGCATTTATCCCGATCATCATCAGCTACAGTTATATCTTCCACCGCAAGATATCCGGTGCATTCCGGCATGCGGATGAAGAAGAAGGCAGACTGTCTGCCATTGCCCAGGAAAACCTGACCGGTGTACGTGTCGTACGTGCCTTCGGCCGTGAAAGCTATGAACGGGAACGGTTTGAAAAGAAAAATACAGAATATACGAATATGTGGGTGCGGCTGATGCGGATCCTTTCGACCTTCTGGGCGACAAGTGATATCTTCTCCGGCCTGCAGATAATGACGGTGACCGCTGTTGGTGCGGTATTCACCGTGCATGGGGAAATGTCAGCCGGTGACTACATTGCCTTTATTTCCTACAATGCGATGCTGACGTGGCCGGTGCGCATGCTGGGACGTGTGATCTCGAACCTGTCCCGTGCGGGCATCTCGATCGAACGTATCCGCTACATTATGAATTCACCGGCGGAAAGCGATCGTCCGGGTGCCGTGGAAGCACCGATGGACAAAGATATCGTCTTCGACCATGTGACATACCAGTACGATAACGGCAGCGGGGATATCCTCAAGGATGTCAGCTTTACGGTACCGGCGGGAACGACATTCGGCATTCTCGGCGGAACGGGATCGGGCAAGAGCACGCTCATGTATCTGATGGACCGCCTGTATGATCTGCCGGAAGAAAACGGCACGATCACCATCGGCGGCGTGGATATCCGCAATATGAAAGCAGACTGGGTGCGCAGCCAGATCGGCATGGTCCTGCAGGAACCCTATCTGTTCTCCCGCACACTGTCGGAAAATATCCGCATTGCGGCACAGGATGCCGGTATGCCAGAGATCCGTAATGCAGCCCGCATCGCCAGCCTGGATGAATCGATCGAACGCTTCCAGGACGGCTATGAGACATATGTCGGTGAACGCGGCGTAACGCTGTCCGGCGGACAGAAGCAGCGTACTGCCATTGCGCAGATGCTCATCCGCAAGCCACCGATCATGGTCTTCGATGATTCACTGTCGGCAGTCGATGCCGAAACGGATGCGAAGATCCGTGCCGCCATCCATGAGAATTCCGGTGAATCCACGGTCATCCTGATCGCACACCGCCTGACAACTCTGATGCATGCGGATCATATCATCGTGCTTGACCGCGGCAAGATCGCCGAAGAAGGCACGCATGAAGAACTGTTAAAAGGAAACGGCATCTACCGCAGGATCTACGATCTGCAGACGATGCAGGAAAACAGGGAGGAGGAATGATGGATAAGAAAGAAAAAACAGTATCTCTGCCATGGTTCGGTATTCCCCGTCTGTTTCCCTATATTAAGAAGTACCGCAAGAAGCTGATCCTGATGGCAGTGCTTGGCATCGGCGCCAGTCTGCTGGATTCCATCATGCCGTTATTCAATCGCTATGTCCTGGATCACTTCGTGGCAGAAAACACGCTGGATACACTGGGTGTGTTCATTAGCCTGTATATTGCGGCAATTCTGATCAAGGTAGCGTGTGACTTTACAAGTACCTATACCGGAGGAAAGGTGGAGATGAGCGTGAACCGGGATCTGCGCAATGCGTCCTTCCGCCATCTGCAGACACTGTCCTTCTCGTATTTCAACCAGAACAATGTCGGTTATATCCATGCCCGTGTCATGTCCGATACAGGACGTATCGGCGAGATGGTTTCCTGGGGCATGATGGATATCATCTGGAACGGTGCGTATCTGTTATGCGTCATCCTGGTCATGATCAGCGTCAATGCGCGTCTTGCCATGTATGTGCTGGTGCTTCTGCCGGCTGCGGTCGCTCTGATCAGCTTCTTCCAGAAGAAACTGATCCGCTACAACCGCCGCATCCGTGAGATCAACTCCACCATCACCAGTGACTTCAACGAAGGCATCACCGGTGCCCGCTCGATCAAGACCATGGTCATTGAGGATACTATCCGCAATGACTTCGAGAAAGATACCGGTGAGATGTTTGCAACATCGGTGAAGACCGGCCGTGTGAGTGCATTGTTCTCGTCTTCGATCACCCTGATGAGTGCGCTGGTATTGGCGGTCGTCATGTGGCGGGGCGGCAATCTGACCATGGAGAATGTCATGCGCATCGGTACATTGTCCGTCTTCATGAGCTATGCACTGGGCATGATCGAACCGATCCAGGGACTGATCCAGACCATGTCCAACCTGATTGCAATACAGGTCAATATTGAACGTTTCACCAATCTGATGAATACGGTATCCGATGTGGCAGACCGTCCCGATGTCATTGAAAAATACGGCGATACCTTCCATCCGAAGAAGGAAAACTGGGAACCGTTAATCGGTGATGTGGAATTCAAAGACGTATCGTTCATGTATCCGGATGGAAATGAAATGGTGCTGGAACACTTTGATCTCAAAGTACCGCACGGCACCAACGCTGCCATCGTCGGCGAGACCGGCGCAGGCAAATCCACTCTGGTCAATCTGGTATGCCGCTTCTTTGAACCGACCGATGGCCAGGTATTGATCGACGGCATCGATGCAAGAGAGCGCTCACAGCTCTGGCTGCACTCCAATATCGGCTATGTCCTGCAGACACCGCATCTGTTCTCCGGAACGGTGCGTGACAATCTGCGCTATGGCAAGCCGGATGCGACCGATGAAGAAATCATGGAAGCACTGAAACTGGTATCGGCAGACTTCGTTCTCGATAAGATGGACAAGGGACTGGACAGTGAAGTCGGAGAAGGCGGAGATATGCTTTCGACCGGTGAAAAGCAATTGCTTTCCTTCGCCCGTGCCATCCTTGCCGATCCGCGCATTCTGGTGCTGGACGAAGCGACATCTTCCATCGACACCGTTACGGAAAAAGCCATCCAGGACGCCATCAAGAAGGTCATCAAGGGACGTACATCGTTCATGATCGCACATCGTCTTTCCACCGTCGTGGATGCGGACATTATCCTGGTCGTGCGTGATGGAAAAATCATTGAGCGCGGAAAACACAATGAACTGATGAAAAAACATGGCTATTACTACAGTCTGTATACCCGTCAGTTCGAGAATATGGCCGCAGATCTTGTATAAAATTCACTTTTTGTCGAAAATTTGAGAAAAAAAACTGCGGATTTGACAAAAAACAATTAGGCATTTTGTGACAGTTGTGAAATAATATAGAAAGTATTATCAAAGGGGAGAAGTTATGAATTGGGAGAACAGACCGGAATTTGAAGACAGCCTTGAAAAGCGCAAGGTAAAAGTGCACAACACATTTGGAGGAAAAGTAGTCGAGATCCTCTATGGCGCAAAGGACGCCGAAGGCAATCCGACCGAACCGAAGGATGTTGCAGTGGACGGTCACGGTCGCTGGTATGGTATTGAAGTAGACGGCAAGTACTGCATGTTTGCATGGCGCAAGCCGGCATCCGAAGGCGGCGAGACAGTCTACGGTACCGAATATAAAGAAGACGGACTGGACATCATGGAGACAGAAGTACGCAAGAAGCTCGACCTGTGCCGTGATGCAGAGAATGCCGCAAGAACACTGGATGGCGACGAAGCAAAAGAAAAGCTGGCTGCCATCAAGGCTGAATGGGATGCCATGACAGACTGGCAGACACCGAAAGAAGCAGAATACGCTGAGCGTCTGAGCCGTACGATGGAACGCTATGATGAAATCGAAAAGGCACGTGCAGAAGCTTCCGAAGCAAAACAGGCTATCATCAACCAGGCAGAAGAACTGAAAGATTCCACAAACTGGAGAGAGACAGGCAATAAGCTGAGAGATCTGCGCAAGGCACTGAGCGATATCGAAGGTGCTGGCAATGCGGCAGACCGTGCATTCCGCAAGAAGTTCAGAGAGATCGAAGATGAGTTCCACGCAAGAAGAACAGAATACTTCGCAACGATCGATGAACGCCGTGCAGAAAGCAAGAAGAAGAAGGAAGAACTGATCGAAGAAGCAAAGGGACTGCTCACAAAGGTCACCAACTGGAAAGCAGTCGGCGACAAGATGGACGACCTGTTCACACAGTGGCGTGCAGCTGGCAGCTCCGGCCGTGAATATGACGATGCACTGTGGGAAGAATTCAAGCAGCTGCGTACACAGTTCTTCGATGGAAGACGCAATTTCTTCGAAGAGCGCAATGCACAGTGGAACGCTTCCAAGGAAAAGAAGAGAGCTCTGATCGAAGAAGCAAAGCAGATCACTGCTACAGAAGACTACGGCCGTGACAACACAGACCGTATGAAAGAACTGGATAAGGAATGGAAGACAGCCGGCTTCTCTGGCAAAGCTGACAACGATCGTCTGTGGGATGAATTCACAGAGGCAAAGGAAGCATTCTGGGATGCAAAGCGCGGTGAGATCAACAAGCGTTCCGAAGCAGCTCTTGAGCGCAAGGAAGCAGAAGCTGCACAGCTGAAGAAAGAGATCGAAGATCTGGAATTCAAGATCACGATCACAACAAAGGTCGATGCCAAGTATGAACTGGAAAACAGTGTGGACCGCAAGAAGGACAGACTGGATGCAGTTGAAGCAGACATCGCCAACATCAAAGAACGTCTGAGCAAGCAGTAAGCAAACCAAAAGGATACCGGCCGGTATCCTTTTTTTGCGCCTGCATAAGAAAAGCCGGCTCATGGCCGGCTGTAAATCATGGCGATCCAAAATTGTCCGGGGTGAATAAGTAAATCCCTGCAAAATAACACGGGGTGATATCTACCCCAAATGCGTTTGGAGACGCCTGGAAATTGGGAGGAATATCCCTAAAATGAAAGCAGTTC
>JAFYHC010000004.1 GCA_017539385.1 Solobacterium sp.
AGAAATTATGACACTGATCACATAGAACCACATTGAACTTGTACAATGATACCCGTCTTTTTCTCATGATGACATTCTCCTCTCAATTGGCTGCGACTCGTTCTGCAAAGTGTACTTTTAAGACAGTGGGTATTCTCTCAGGCGCTCATGGAAAGACGGGCCGGAAAAGCAAAGAATTTCCGACTTTTTTTCGTCGTTCAAAGTACGAGAAAAACAACTGTGCTATCATTAAAATCAACAGACGGAACCGGGTATATTGCAAAAAAGTACACTTTGCAGAACGAGTCGCAGCCAATTGAGAGGAGAATGTCATCATGAGAAAAAGACGGGTATCATTGTACAAGTTCAATGTGGTTCTATGTGATCAGTGTCATAATTTCTACCGCAGGCGGCCGTTGTGCGTTGAAAAGACGGATGTCTGCTACGAAGCATATCTTGCTTTGAAAGAGGCGGAAGAAACGGTGATTCCCGTGTCCTGTCCTGTCAATGTGCCATATATTTATGACGAAAATAATCCCTATGAGGGAGAAGAAGTGCTGACAATGACACATATGACCATACGGGAAAAGAAGGATGGAGAAGAGATGTCCTGCCGTCTTCATTTTAAACGCGGAGATAAGTATGAAGGGGGTCTTCCAATTTCTGTTGGTATCAGCTGTCCGTACTGCGGCTATGATCTGGCATTTGGTGGTCTGAAAATGGATGAGAAAGGACTGCGTAAGGGAATCACTGCATCCAGTATCCTGCGGGACGGCATTCGCTGCCGGATCAGAAAACTGCGGGCACAGGGGGATAAGACAGCGATCAACATACTGCGGAAAGAACTGCTGGCAGAGATGCTGCCGCTGGAGTATGCCTTCCGGGATGATGCCCGGGAAGGAAAACTCGATGACTGGGCAGTCTATCACAATACATGGGATCCTGCGGATGCACCAAGGCATCCCGAAACAGAAGAAGAGGATGAACGAAAACTGCAGGAGTGATCCTGCTTTTTTCGTGCGTGTACAAAGTCGCGGTGTTCAAAATGTGATAGGCTAGGAGTATGGCAATTATTATTGGATCCATTGCGACAGTGTTATTGGCATTCTATGGCGTCCTGTACAGTCTATTGGCATATAATATGCGTTTTCATGACTGGATCGCGGAGACTATGACCAGCAAAGCCAATACGGAACATATGAAGGAAGAAGGAACCCTGCGCGGGAAACGGATGTACATACCGCGGGATAACAAGCGGGATGTCCGGGTGAATTTCTATGAATGCACACAGGCAGATCCTTCCCCGATGCTTTTCATTGCGCATGACGGTGATTTTAAAGACGGAGATGCGGATGATATCGATGAATTGTGTGAGACACTGAAGGAGAGGCTGAACGTTTCTGTGATCAGTATCAACTATTCCAAGATCGCCGTGCATGTATCAACGTATCCGCAGGAAGAAATCATGGATACGATGCTGTACTTTATCCTGCATGCCTCACAATACCATCTCGACAGCAGAAAATATGTATTATGCGGAGCAGGAGCAGGTGCGTATCTTTCGGTCATTGCCGGTGTATCGCTGGTGCAGAAGGGAGTCTTTCCGAACGGGTTCATTCTGATCGATCCGTTTCTGGACTATGTGGCACTGAGCTTTGCCCAGGCAGAACTGCATCCGGGACCGCTGGCTCTGGTATTCAGCGGCGAAGCAAACGCAAAGCAGGAAGAATACGAATACGATCTGGATCATACCGCCCTGCAGGTGGATATCCGCAGATATCCGGATTCCCAGAGAGGATTCCTGCGGGATACGGAAAGTGCAGACAGAGAACACTGCATACGCTGGATCGGGGATGAACTGGAATTTTTCTACAGCAGAGAGAGGAGCGGCTCATGAGAAAAACAGCCATTGAAGATATTGCAAAGATCGCGACGGCGAACCGGATCACGCTGAATGGACGGGAAACCATGGCGGCGTATTGTGTCTTTAAACCGGATGCGGAAAAGGGAACGTACCGGAAAACGATCTGGACGGCGGATCTGGAAAGCGGACATACCCGCCAATTGACGCAGACCGGCAATGACAGCTGGTTTATCTGGGATGACGATGAAACGCTTCTGCTGAACGGTGAGCGCAATGAAAAGGCGCCGGCTGATACGACCGTCTATTACCGCCTGCGCGTGGATGGCGGGGAAGCAGTGCATGCGTTTTCCATTGCCGGTAATGTTACAGAACTGAAGAAACTGTCGGAAGGACGCTATCTGGTGCGCATTAAGGAACGTGTGCATCAGGAGGATGGCGTGCATGTGCTGGAGGAAGTGCCGTTCTGGACGGATGGCGGAACATATGTCTCCGGCAGCCGCAGTGCATTATTTGTATACGACGAAGAAACGAATGAACGGACACGGATCACGCCGGAAGGGATGGATGTCGGCTATTATACCGTGCAGAATGGACAGGCTGCCTTTATTGCCTGCACATGGAAAGATATTCATCCGGAAACGAACGGTCTCTATCTGTATGAAGACGAAGACGGACTTGTACGCACGATACGGGAAGAAGGAGATGTGCACATTGCGCAGGTGACATTCTGCGGCAAGGATCTGATCTATACCGCCAGTGATCTGAAAGAGTGGGGAATCGGACAGCTTCATGACTTCTGGATCTGGTATGCGGAAAACGATGAAAATGCCCTGTTTGCGAAAAACGATCCGGAGATTGCAATCGGGGATACGGTATATTGCGATGTGATCCGCACCGGCGGAACGATGTTCAAGGCAGCAGGCCGGATCGTGTATTTCACCGGCATGCGGGGATGTACGACGGGAGTGTGGTCTCTGGATCCATATGGCAATCTGCGCCGCATGCTGGAAATGAACGGCGGAACGATCAGCTGCTTCGATGCCGGTGACTCCGCATTTGTATTTATTGCCTCGGAACCCGGACGCACGCAGGCTGTCTATGCAATCGATGAGACGGATGCGGTATCCTGCCTCCATGATCTCAATGCCTCCTATCTGGAAGAGACGGCCATATCCATGCCGGAAGCTGTCACATTTACATCAGAAGATGGCAGCACGGTCGAAGGCTGGGTGCTGCTTCCGCCCGACTATGAAGAAGGAAAGGAATACCCGGCGATCCTCGAGATCCATGGCGGACCAAGAGGTGCATATGGAACGGTGTATTACCATGAGATGCAGGCAATGGCAGCCCATGGCTATATTGTCTTCTACTGCAATCCGCATGGCTCGGAAGGCTATGGCGAACAGTTTGCGGATATCCGGGGACAGTATGGTTCCATTGATTACCGCGATCTGATGGCATTTACAGACCGTGTTCTGCAGCTGTATCCGATGATCGATCCGAAGCGCGTCTGTGTGACCGGCGGCTCATACGGCGGCTTTATGTGCAACTGGATCGAAGGACGTACGGACCGCTTTGCGGCAATCGCATCCCAGCGCAGTGTATCCAACTGGGTATCCGACTTCGGCACCAGTGAGATCGGCGTATCATTTGATGTCAATGAAATGGCGGCAGATCCCTGGCGCGATATCAGCGGCTGGTGGAACGCTTCTCCGTTAAAATATGCGGACAAAGCAGCTTCACCGCTTCTTCTGCTGCATTCCGAGGGTGACCGCAATTGCTTTATCGATCAGGCAGCGCAGATGTTTGCGGCTATGAAATACCATGGCATACCATCCCGTCTGGTGGTCTTTGAAGGGGAAAGCCACTCGTTATCACGCAGCGGGAATATCAAAAAACGAATCCGCCGTCTGCAGGAGATCCTGGACTGGTTTGACCGGTATGCCGGGGAAATCGAACAATGAGAATCAAAGTCAGACCGGCAGCGCAGGATATCCTGCGCATCTGTGAAGAAAATGATGAAGGAACGCATGCGGTCGATGCCTATCTGGTGCTTGGCAGAAAGAAAGCGGTATTGATCGATGCATGCGAACAAAGTGAATCAATCTATGAGATCGTACGAAGCATCACTTCACTGCCGCTGGAAGTCTTGTTGACCCATGGCCATCCCGACCATGCCGGCAAGGGACTGAGTGCCTTTGCAGGACACGGCATCCCGATATGGATGGATGCGGCGGATGAAGCCGTATTACACAAGCGCGGTGCATCCTTTGTGCCGGTTAAAACAAAGCCACTGCAGAATGGCATGGTATTTGATCTGGGCGGGATGGTTCTTGAAGCCATTTCGCTTGGCAGTCATACACCCGGCTCAATGGTCTTCTATGAACAGGAACGCCATATCCTTTTGAGCGGGGATGCAATCGGTTCCGGTGCATTCTGGATGCAATTGCCGGAAAGTCTGCCGCTGTCACAGTTCCTTGCCAATGCACGTCTGCTGCAGAAGCGCACTGCTTCAGGGAATCTGTTGATCCTGCCGGGACACAGCTATCAGGCAGAGAGCATATTGTCAGATGCCTATCTGCAGGATGTGATCGATGTGACGGAAGACATTCTCAATGGAAAACAGAGCGGACAGTTGAAAACGATGCTTCTGGGCGGTATGACGCTGGAATTCAAAGAAGCCGCCAGAGGACAGATGCATAACTATGTATACGATCCTAAAAAAGCATACTGAACAAAAAAGATCATCCTGTGACTGCCCACAGGATGATCTTTAAATTTCTCTTACTCAGCGATGGCGGCTTCCAGAGCAATCTTCATCATGGTGGTGAAGCAGTTCTGCCGCTCTTCCGGACGTGTCTCTTCGTGGGTCACAAAACTGTCGGAGATCGTCAGGATACATGCCGCATGCTTATGCAGGACGCGGGCATTGGAGAACAGGGCAAAGCTTTCCATTTCCACGGTATTGCACTTTTTCTCTTCGACGACTGTCTTCAGATAATCCGAAGACTCGCGGTAGAATACATCGGAACTGTGTGTGCGTCCGCCTTTGACCTTTATGCCGAGCTTGTCCGCTGCAGCGTACAGCTTGGCATTGAGTTCTTTGGAAGGATACTGCAGTTCGCTTGTATCGCCGTTCTGTGTATAGGCGAATGTGGACTCGGACCATGCACTGTCTACGATGACGACATCATAGAGGTCCAGATCTGGGGTATAGGCACCGGCACTGCCGACCCGGATGATGTTTTCGACATCATAGTATTTAAACAGCTCATAAGAATAGATACCGATGGAGGGCATGCCCATTCCGCTTGCCATGACGGTGACCGGCACGCCTTTAAATGTTCCGGTATAGCCGTTTACTCCGCGGACATCGTTGACAAGAACGGGATTATCCAGAAAGTTCTCCGCAATGAACAGGGAGCGCAGGGGATCTCCCGGCATCAGGACAGTTTTTGCAATCTGACTTTTTTCTGCTCTGTTATGTGGCGTAGGCATAATTATAATTTCCTCTACTTTCTTCTTATCAACAGTATAGCAAAAGAACAGGACCTGCGTCCTGTTCTTTACATCGATTAGTGCTTTGTGCCTTTGGCGCCCTTTGTGCCGCTTTCGGAATAGGTGGCGAGCAGGTTGGTGTCATAGGAGAATGTCATGCGGGAACGGCGGCGTTCACGGTCTCTTGCCTGCTGGACAAGGCGGTCCATCAGTTCAGAGAAGGATACACCGGAAGCTTCCCAGAGATAGAAGGCAAGGGATCCCGGAATGGTATTGATCTCATTGACATAGACGCGCTTTGTTTCGGCGTCCATCAGGAAGTCAATGCGGCATACACCGGAGGAACCGAGTACTTTGAATACTTTTTTGGCAATTGTCTGGATCTGTTCCGTCTGTGCTTCGCTCAGCGGGGCAGGAACGATGCGCTTGGTGCTTGCCATCCCCTTGGAAGCGCCGCCCTTTGTGCCTTTGGAGCCGCCCATGTACTTGTCCTGGAAGTCAAGCAGTTCACCGGTATTGGTGCCGACTTCTTCCAGCGTGCTGGCCATGCACTGCACACTGTCGCCAAGAACGGAGCAGTTGATTTCCCGCATCGGCCGGATCACTTTCTCCGTGATGACCTTTTCGTCATACTGACGCGCATTTTCGAAGCATTCGATATATTCTTCATCGTTGTGGGCAATGGAGATGCCGACGCTGGAACCGGTGCGTGCCGGCTTCAGAATGACCGGATAGATGAGGCGGTGCACCCGTGCCAGTACATCATCTCTGTTGTCGTCGATCTCTGTGCCATAGCACCAGAACCAGTTGGTGATCGGCAGATCATTGTCATTGAGAATATTCTTCTGCATGACTTTGTCCTGTCCGACTGCTGCACCATACACATCACAGCCGGCATACGGGATCTTCAGCATTTCCAGATATCCCTGGATCGTGCCGTCTTCACCGTTTGTTCCGTGCATGACCGGAATGGCGATATCGATCGTACCGAGTTCCTTCGGTCCGAACATCTTTGTCTTTACCGGCTGGATGACAGCTCTGTCATCAATGCGGGCAATGCTGATCTGCGTGCACTGTTCTGTCAGTTTTTTCAGATCGGTATAATTCTTGATATCCAGAAGAAGGTCGGATGTATATAATCTGCGGTCTTTGGAAATATAGACCGGGATGACATTGTATTTTTCCTTGTCCAGTGCTTCGATCGCCTGGTGGGCAGATATGACACTGACTTCATGCTCGACAGACTCGCCGCCGAAGAATACTGCTATATTCAGTTTCATGGGTTACCTCCGTTGTTCCATCTCTTTATTATATCCTATTTGCTGGAAATTGACAGACGATGCAGGCTCATAGTGTTACAATACTCAATGCAGGAGAACACAGCAAATGAAGAAAGCACTTGTACTGGCAGGAGGAGGCACCAAAGGGGCGTATCAGGAGGGCGTCATACGCGCACTCCGGGAAACGGGACACGATGACTGGAACCTGGTCACAGGGACATCGGTCGGTGCTCTGAATGCAGTATTTATCGTACAGAAAGATTATGCGGCACTGCGCCGCCTGTATGAAAAGATGCAGGCAGACTGGTTTATCAAAGGCTATGTGCCGACCGATATGCATATCGGCAGTATTCTGAAAGACAGGGAAGAGATCTTCCCGACCCTGATGTCCTATCTCAAAGACAGAGGCGTGGATATTACACCATTCTACGGTATGGTGCATGATACCTATGACCCGAAGAAATTCTTTGAGTCCGATATCGATTTCGGCTGTATTGCCGCTAAGCATATCAGCCATGAACCGGTCTATGTGACCAAGGAAATGATGAAAGAGCACGGGGAAGACTGGCTTGTTGCGACAGCCAGTGCATATCCGGCATTCCCGGTAAAAGTGATCGACGGGCAGGAGTATGTGGACGGGGGATACTTTGACAATCTTCCCATTGATTATGCACTACGCAAGGGAGCAGAAGAGATATTGGCAATTGACCTGAACCACAATCCCCAGCATCCCCAGTATTACGGACGCTCCTATGTCCGTTATATCTATCCGCATGAGGAATTGTATAACTTCCTGGACTTTGACCATGAGAAGATGCGCCATGCCCATGTGATCGGCTACAATGACGGCTATAAAGCCTATGGATACTACGAAGGGGAGCGCTACACCTTCGAGCCGCAGGCACTGCCGGTATTCTTCGCCAGATGGTTCCGGGAAATGGCCATGCTGGAAACACGCATCAAGCTGGCAGGCCGCATCAGCGGAACGATCCGCAGTGAAGAACATATCACCGATATCCTGACCCAGCGCCTCCACAGGCGTCTGGTACGGGAGAAAGAATACTATTATGCCATGGCAGATGCACTGCTGGAAATCGTCGGGGCAGATACGGAGCGGATCTACCGGTATGCGGAATTCCGTGAGATCATTGCGAATGCGTTTGCGGACGCCATGAAAGAAGACTTCCCGCTGCTCCCGCAGCGTGTATCGGAAATTGCCAAAGTACCGCAGACACTGGACAAACAGGGTATCGTGCGGCGTCTGATCCATATGAAAGTATGGCCTGAACACCAGCTGTTCTCGGAGAATACCATCTTAACGGTATATCCGTTTGAGCAGGCCTGTGCAGAGTTTATAATCGATCTGTTAAAAGAGGGGTAAGACATGGAAAAAGCAGCTGTATTTGAAAAAGTCAGTTTTAAACAGTTTGAAGAAGCCTGGAATGCTTGGCATCCGGAAATGAAAGAAGAAGCGAGAAACGTCTATGACAGCATCCCGCTGCCTCATCGGGCAACGGCAGGAAGTGCCGGCTATGACTTCGCTGCGCCGATTTCCATTGTCCTGCGGCCGGGGGAAGAAGTACGCGTTCCGACCGGGATTCGTGTTAAAATGAAGGAAGGATATGTACTGCTGCTGTTTCCGCGAAGCTCGCTCGGTTTTAAATACAGACTGCAGCTGAATAATACCGTCGGCGTCATTGACAGTGATTATTATGATGCCGATAACGAAGGACATATCTTTGTGAAGATGACCAACGACTCCCGGGAAGGAAAGACCGTAGAGATACGGAAAGGACAGGGTATGGTACAGGGAATCTTCCTTCCGTTTGCCATTGCCATTGACGATGACGCAGCTGATGCACGCACCGGCGGCATGGGCAGTACGGACCGTTAGAAAGAAGGTACTGTATGGATGAAAAACTCTGGCGTGAGATCGATGAGAAAGAACCGATTCCCGCGCATATTCTTGAACGCATGGAGCAGATGAAGAAACACCATAAAGAAGTCATTGATCCGGAATTTATCAAACGGCCGACAATGATCGAAGGCATCCGCCGAGCAGGGGAAGTCAATACGGCGGTGCTGGACGAAGTCGGAAAGCATATCAGAGCCGGCATGTCCACTCAGGATATCGATGATATCGTACGTGAATTCACCCATGCCCGCGGTGCGATCTGTGCACCGTATAAATATGAAGGTTTTCCGAAAAGCGTATGCACGTCCATCAACAATGAGGTATGCCACGGCATTCCGTCGCGTCTGCGCAAGCTGCATGACGGTGACATCATCAATGTGGACTGCACGACCATCCTGGACGGCTATTATGCCGATGCCAGCCGGATGTTCATGATCGGCAATGTTTCCGATGCCCGCAGAAAGCTCGTCGAAGAAACAAAGCGGTGTCTGGAAGAAGGCATCGCGGCTGCCCAGCCATGGGCTACCGTTGGTGATATCGGCTATGCCGTTGCGAAATATGCCCATGCGCACGGCTACAGCGTGGTACGGGAACTGGGAGGACATGGCGTCGGCCTGGACTTCCACGAAGATCCTTTCGTTGCCCATGTCGGCACACGCGGCCGGGGAATGGTGCTGGTGCCGGGCATGGTCATTACGATCGAACCGATGATCAATATCGGCAAGCGCGGCGTATGCATCGACGACTACAACGGCTGGACAATCTACACCAAAGACGGAAGCGACTCCGCCCAGTGGGAACATACGATTCTGATCACGGAGACCGGAAACGAGATACTGACCTATTAATACTACAGGAGGACATATGAGCGATGTTATTTATGTAACAGGACACAAGCATCCGGACAGCGACTCGATCTGCTCGGCAATCACTTATGCCAATCTCTTGCGGCTGACCGGTCAGGATGCGATTGCCTGCAGGCAGGGACCTCTGAATGAAGAAACGAAATTTATCCTGAAGCGTTTCAATCAGGAAAATCCGCTTCTTCTGACGGATGCCCGTGCCATGTTAAAAGATATCGATCTGGACAAGCCTACGATCATTCACAAAGATGAGACGGTCCATCATGCATGGCATGTGATGCTGCAGACGCAGAACCGCTCCCTGTTTGTGCAGGATAATGACGGCAGGCTGCTTGGCGTATGCACGACAAGCGACCTTTCCCGTGTCCGCATCTATCCGGATACATCCCTGCGCCATCTGATCTCAACGGCGACCCTGGCCAACATTGCCCGCACGATCGGCGGAAAGATCGTTTATGAACCGCGCAAATGGTCCTGCAACGGTGCAATTTCCATCATTACGCTGGATGGAAAGGAAGCTGCCATGTACGATCACAAAGACCGCATCGTTATTCTTTCCAGCGGGGATGAAAAGCAGAAAGCGATGATCGATGAAGGCGCCAAATGCCTGGTCATCACATGCGGAAGAGACATCAGCAGTTCTGTGCTTGCCTATGCAAAGAAGAAAAAGTGTGCGGTCGTCGCAACGGAAAACGATACGATGAACACCGCCCGTGTCATTACCGAAAGCTATTCCGTGGAACAGATCATGTCCACCAATGTCATCAGCTTCCATGATCATGAATATGTGGATGACGTGGCAGTCAAGATGATGAATTCCCGTGTGCGTTCGTATCCGGTACTGGATGATGACGATAAGATCGTCGGGGCAGTATCCCGCTATCATACCCGCAACTACAAGCGCAGAAAATTTGCTCTGGTCGACCACAGTGCGGTCAACCAGACCATCAACAATGTTGATAAGTGCGAGATCACTGCGATCATTGACCATCACCACATCGGTGATATCACGACCGACAAGCCGATCCTGTACCGCAATATGCGCTGCGGCTGCACGTGTACGATCCTGACGGGATTGTATAAGGAATATGGCTTTGAGCCGGATCCGCAGATGGCAGGTCTTCTGCTCAGTGCGATTCTTTCGGATACACTGGATTTCCGCTCTGCCACCACGACGCCGCTGGATATTGATACGGCAAAGTATCTGGCAAAGATTGCCGGCATCGATGATATCGATGCCTATGCGGCAGAGATGCTGGGTGCTTCGGTCGCACTGAAGGATTCCACACCGGAAGAAATTCTCAACCGCGATATCAAGACATACCAGATCGGCAAATATACCTTTGCGATCGGACAGACCAACTACAACCACATGGAAGATGTCCAGAAGATCCTGCCGGCCATCAAGGAAGCCCTCAAAAAAGAGCAGGACGAAAAGAAACTCGATCTCAGCGTCATGCTGTTTACGCATGTGCTTGGAAATGGTTCTCTGTTTGTATACTACGGACCTCTATCCTATATTATGAAAGATGTGATCGAGACACAGTTCGACCGTCATTCGGGCTTTGACCCGAACATCATCTCCCGTAAGCAGCAGATGATGCCGAAACTGTCCGAACTGATCCGCGATATCTGAGGAAGCACCTATGAAATCCATCGGCTATTATTGCGGGGAAGCGGGGGAGCTGGACTCCCTGCGCATTCCGATGCAGGACCGCGCCATGTTCTTCGGAGACGGTGTGTATGACTTCGTCTTCGGCTATAACGGGAAACTGTTTGCGTTAGCGGACCATGTGGAGCGCTTCTACCGTTCCATGTCCCGGATTGAGATCCGTCCCTATTGCGATCGGGAAACGCTGTATCAGGAGATCGAGCGGTGCATGGCACTGGCAGATCTGCAGGAAGGGGAAGGCTTCCAGCTGTATCTGCAGGCATCCCGGGGCAACTGCCCGCGCAATCACATCTTCCCGCCTGAAAGCGTATCTTCCACCTTGTTGATGACCGTCAAGCCATTCAAAGATCCGAACTTCCGTGATCCGCTGAAACTGGTCACTGTTGAAGATACCCGCTTCTTCCATTGCGATATCAAGACGCTGAATCTGCTTCCCAATGTCATGGCTGCGGAAAAAGCCGAAAAAGCAGGATGCCAGGAGGCGGTCTTCCACCGCGGTGACAATGTCACAGAGTGCGCACACAGTGCACTCGTGATCCTGAAAGACGGTACATTGATGGCTCCGCCGCTTAATGAACTGATCCTGCCGTCCATCTCCCGTGCTCATGTGATGCAGATCTGCGAAGAAGAGGGCATACCGACAGACATCCGTCCGATATCCCTGCAGGAAGTGCGTGAAGCCGATGAGGTCATTGTCCTCAGCACGAGCAAACTAATCGCCCGCGCCGATACACTGGATGGTGCACCGGTGGGCATGAAAGATGCGGATACCTTCTTCCGCATCCGTCAGAAATACTTCCGGCGGGTGCTGGATGAGACTGGATATCATCTTGG
This sequence comes from Solobacterium sp., assembly GCA_017539385.1. Classification (GTDB taxonomy): domain Bacteria; phylum Bacillota_I; class Bacilli_A; order Erysipelotrichales; family Erysipelotrichaceae; genus Bulleidia. Next base: position 11,906 of record JAFYHC010000004.1, read on the forward strand.
ATAGCATACAGGCAGTGCTAAAAGGCACTGCTTTTTATGTGAAAAGATTATGAAAACATTTTCATAAAATATAATGAATATTTTCAATAATTGTCTGAAAATGCAATCTTTTTTCTTGCGTCATTTTCTTTCACTGATATACTTTACTTATGTTTCCAAAGGGAGGAAAGAACATGAATTTAAGGAAAACACTTGCAGCAGCTCTGGCACTTGCAATGCTTGCAGGTTGCAGCGGCGGCACCTCCGCAGCTTCCACTCCGGCAAGCAGCGCAGGAAGCGAAGCATCTGAGCCGAAAATCAATGAAGAACTCAGTAAGCAGTACCAGAACCTGAATCTTCGTAAAGCTCTGTCCTTGTCCATCAACAGACAG
>JAFYHC010000052.1 GCA_017539385.1 Solobacterium sp.
AAGCTGGGTAAATTCCTCCCGCAGATGGACAGATGTGTATCCTTTGATCAGTTTCATGATCTCGGGAATGGATAATTGCGGTAAAGCACTGACAAACATATGTACATGATCGACATGACATTCCATTGCAATGATCTCGATATCGTTTTCTGAACAGATATCCCTAACGAGTTCTTTAAATCTGTCTTCGATACCAGGGATAAGAAAGATCTTTCTCCTTCTGTACGTGCAGAAAACAAAGTGATATCGGATGAGGGAAACTGTCGTAGCAGTGCGTCTGTAAATGTCTTTATTCATACCTATATTATATCACAAATATGTGTGTAATATGTGCATTATTACACACGTCATTCAGCAACAAAAAACGCCTTACCCACCACTAAAGTAGTGGGCTTGCGGCGTTAAAACTTCTGTCATACAGACCATGTACATTGCCCAGTGAACGGTATGCCGATTTGATCTCATCTTTCCGGTTCATAGCGCCTCCGTAGTTAGTTATATCTAACATAATATTATAGATTCCATACGTGGGTATTACAATGGGCAGAACATGCGTTTTCTGATACAATGCACATATGAGCAATTCCTATACACATACCCACGACGGGCATACCCATACACATGAAGGACATGCACATACGCATACCCACGATCCTGCAGAGATCAAGAAGATCCTCAACCGCTTTTCCCGTTCCATCGGCCATCTGGAGTCCGTGCGCCGCATGGTGGAGCGCGGGGAAGACTGCTCCGATGTACTGATCCAATTGGCTGCAGTACGCGGGGAACTCAATAAGATCTCCCAGCAGTTATTAAAAGAACACCTGGACCACTGCATCAAAGATGCCGTGGAGACCGGTGATCTTGAAGCAATTGCCAAGATGAATGAAGCAATCGAAAAACTGATCAAATGAAATGCAGGCCATACGACCTGCATTTTTCATAACACTGGTTTCTGAAGAGACAGCGGCAGTTCCAGCCGGTTGGCCTCCAGCAGTTTCTGATCACGGAGTATTGCGGATGCCGGACCGTCTGCCTGCACCGTGCCGTTTCCGATCAGGATGACGCGCTGGCATGTGTCCAGGATCATATCGAGATCATGGGATGTCAGCACCTTTGTAACAGACAGTGAGCGGATCACCTGAATGATCTGTCTGCGGTTGTATGGATCAAGCGCGGATGTCGGCTCATCCATCAGGATCACCGACGGTTCCATCGTCAGTACCGATGCAATAGCAGCCATGCGCTTTTCCCCGCCGGAGATCCGGTGGTTATAGCGCTCTTTCAAGGCAGTGATCTGCAACTGTTCCAGTACGGCATCGGCTTTTTCTTCTGCTTCTTTCCGTGACATACCATAGTTGAGCGGTCCGAAGAGCAGGTCTTCTTTTACCGTCGGCATGAACATCTGGCTGTCGGAATTCTGCAGCACAAAGCCGCACATCTTCCGTACATCGGCCAGGGTGGCTTTCGATACTCTGATGCCATGGACATACACTTCCCCTTCGCTGGGAAACAACAGTCCCAGGATCAGCTTCATGACCGTGGATTTGCCAGCCCCATTGGCACCGATCAGGCCCACGCTTTCGTGTTCCTGTATGGTAAAGGATACATCCTGCAGAACAGGATACCCTGTTTCATAGGCAAATGATACATGACGGAATTCGATCATACTTTTCCTCCCGTAACAAGTGTGCCGATGATGCGGATCACCGGTACAAAGCGCAATAGCAGAAAGACGCTGCACCATACCAGTGCATGGATGAGGCTGCGGCTGTCCCCTTTCTGCTTTTCCGCAGGGAATTCCCCTGTATAGCCACGCAGCAGCATCGATGCATACAATTCGCGTGCACGGTCCATACTGCGCAGAATGAGCTGACCAAGAAACGATCCCCAGGCAGAAACATCGATGCCTTTCTGCCGCGGTGCACGCAGATGATACGCATCTGTCATGACAGCGACTTCTTCCGTCAATACCGACATATACCGGTATGTCAGCAGGATCAGCGTCACCAGCATGGATGGAACATGGATCCTGCGCAGTGCACCGCAGATGGCATCGATCTTCGTTGTACCGATCAGCAGGAAGACTGCCGATACGGTACATACTGCTTTTACGATCAATACGGCAAGACTCAGCCATCCTTTCGATACCGATACACTGCCGATTACAAACCACACATTGCGATCCAGAAACGGATTGAATATGCCGGCAAAGATCAATAACGGCAGGATATAGCGCATCTTGTGAATGCACATGCCAAAGGTCAGTCCGCTCATGGCAAACAGCAGATACGGATACAGAGCCATTGCCAGCACACCGGTCAGATCATAGCGGTCAAACGATACCACCACAAACAGATAAACGACCGTGACAGCCAGTTTGGACAAAGCAGAAAAACGATGAACCGGCGAACGTCTGTCCGCCAGTTCATCCATCTCATAGAATTCCCGCAATGTATATTCTGCTTTGTTCATGAACTCCTTACGCTTCTTTTTCTTTCGTGCGTACAAGGCGGGCAATGCCGAATGCGCATAATGCAACAATACCGGAGCCGACGATGCCGGAGACCGTTGTGCCAAGGGCACTGTCATTTCCTTTAAAGGCATAATCCGGCAGGAATGATGTCGCTTCCTGTATACCGGCTGCGCCGTCTGCCACTGCACTGGTGCTGCCGTAATTGTCTTCATTCAGCCCCATGTTTTCCGCATAGCCTTCTTCCGCATTGCCGAACAATGCCCATTCCAGGCCATCCGGATTACTGCTGGCATAGAGCGAGAGACCCCCGCCGATCAATACCGTGACTGCCGCAAGAATCGCAATTGTCTGCTTCAGTGAGAAGGCACCGCCCTTTCCGGCATCCTGCACATCCATTAATAATTCCGGACGGGCATGATAAACAAACACAAGGATCGCTGCTGTAACAAGGCCTTCCACCAGACCGATCGCCAGATGGATCGGCAGCATTAGTCCGGCGAATGCACCAAACGGCAGTTCCGTAATACCGGACAATGTTGTTTCCAATACGACTGAGAGCGCTCCCAGCTGCAGGGAGATCACACTGCCCAATACTGCCGCTAATGTGATGCGCAGCGGCACCGACAGACTGCCGAAGATCTTCCCGCGCACGATCGGCCGCCAGAAGAAGTAATATCCCACAAAGCAGCCATAGAACGCCATATTCCATATATTCGCACCCAGGGCCATTAATCCCCCGTCAGCGAAGAACAGACACTGTATCGTTAATACCGTGATCATGGACAGGAAGCCTGCCTGCGGACCAAGCAATGCACTTAACAGCATTCCTCCGCAGATATGTCCGGATGATCCGGTACCCGGAATCGTATAATTGATCATCTGTCCGGCAAACACCAGTGCCGCGGAAACCGCCATGACCGGGATCTTTTCCGCTGTATTTTCTTTCCGTACAGTATTTACACAATACCCCGCAGTGACTGCCGAAGCAGCTGCCATTGTCGCTGCCACCGGCGGTGACAGCAGTGCATCAGCCATATGCATGATCAATACCTCCCTGTTTCCTTTGTCTGCATCCTAACATGTGCATATTCATGCCGGAAGCCCGTACAGGGGTTATTTCTGTGCAAGTCCTGCATTCTGCAGCGCACGCACAATGATCGGGATCAGGATGAGATCGGTAATGATCGCCGGGAATGTACCGACAAAGTAGGCACTGATCCATGCCGAGAAGGAATATGCACCGGCATTGAGAATAAATCCGGTCACAAGACCGCCGACGATCCGTCCCAGGATCATTGCCGGCACCAGCGACAGATAGATCTTTGTCATCCCCTTCTGTCCTTTCAGCATCCGCATGCATAAGCCGCATACCAGGCCATAGGTGCCCAGTTCTGCCATCATAGCCCATGGACCGTTCGGCGGCAGCTGGTTGATCAGATAGCTCAGTGCCGGTGTCAGCACACCGCATACCAGACCTTCTACCGGACCAATGGCAAGACCTGCCAGAATGACCGGGAAATGCATCGGCGAAAACAGACGCAGAATCGGCTGTCCGCCGAAATTCTTCAATACTGTAACAATGACAATGCCGACGGCGATCATCATGCCGGTCAGCGTAATAGAGCGTGTTTTTTTCATCATTCCATCTCCTGTAAAAAAAGCATGTCAAAAACATGCCTTCTGTCATGTATCATTGACTGCTTCTGCAGCGTTGTGCCCTTCTGGGTTACATGCAGTATACCAGACATGGGGCAAAAAAGTCACGCCAAAAGCAACACTTGATGTATGATAGTACCGTTATGAAACGCACACTGACAAAACAGCAGGAAATTGAACGCAGCATCTTCAAGACCTACAAGAGCACATTATGGGGACCGTTTCTGCGCGCCGTGAACATGTATGGCCTTCTCGCGGAAGGCGACCGTGTCGCCGTATGCATTTCCGGCGGAAAAGACAGCATGCTGATGGCGAAGCTGATGCAGTTATTGCAGCGCCACAGCGACTTTCCCTTTGAACTGGTCTATCTGATGATGGATCCCGGCTACAGACCGGAACACCGCAAACAGATCGAAGATAACGCTGCTCTATTGGGCATCCCGTTAACCATCTTTGAAACCAATATCTTTCTTGTCGCAGATACGATCAGCCGCAAGCCCTGCTATCTTTGTGCACGGATGCGCCGCGGTCATCTCTATAACAAGGCACGGGAGCTTGGCTGCAACAAGATCGCGCTTGGCCACCATCTCAATGACGCCATTGAAACGACCGTCATGTCCATGTTCTGGTCCAGCAAGCTGGAAACGATCATTCCCAAGTCCCACAGCGAGAATTTCGAAAACATGGAACTGATCCGGCCCATGTATCGGATCAAGGAAGATGACATCCTGAACTGGTGTGCCCATAATGATCTGCATTTCATCCGCTGTGCCTGTGCCTTCAGCGAACGCACGGAGGAAAACGGCGATGAAAGTGCTTCGAAGCGCCTTGAGGCAAAGCTGCTGCTGAAGCAATTGCGCAAAACCAATCCGGAGATCGAAGACAATATCTTCCGGGCACTGCATGCCGTGCAGATCGAATCCTTCCCCGGCTACAAGGCCGATGGGGAAATGCACAGCTTTCTGGAAAACTATGATGCTTTCGGCAAACTGATCACCGTAAAAAAGACGGAGGACTGACATCCCCCGTCTTTTGCATATGCAGGATCAATATGCCTTGTAGACAAATGCACGGTCATGTGCTGCATGCAGGGCATCGTAGATCTGTCCGCCCTTTGCTGCATCGCCCGCCAATACGACATCGTCTCCGAATGCTTCTTTGAATTCCGCATAGAGGGCACGGTTCGGACGTACGCCCATAGCCAGTACGACGGTCTCTGCCGGAATGTCGGATGTCTCCTGCGTCTTGGTATCGCATACCGTTACGCAGCCATCCTTTACAGCTGTTAATGCCTTGCCCTTGGCAATCGCACCGCCGGCCTTCATGATCTCTGTGCACAGATGCATCGTCAGACTCGGATAGAGGTTTCCGCCGACTTTGTCCAGCATTTCCACAACAGTGACTTTGTGGTCTTTGGACAGGTATTCTGCTGTTTCAAGACCGGTGACACCGCCGCCGATGACAGCGATGTGCTCGCCTTTGACTTCTGCCCTGCCAGCCAGTACATCTTCGGCTGTAACGGCTTTTTCAATGCCCGGCAGATCCGGTACGATCGTATTGCCGCCGCTGGTCAGGAAGACGCCTTCGGCACCGATCGCCTTGACAGCTTCCACGGTAGCCGGTGTATTGCAGCGGATCTCAACGCCGTATGCCGCAAGCTCTGCTTTCTGTGTCTCAATGAACTCCTTAAGCATGTCTTTGTGCGGCGGCACAGCAGCCAGGTTGACCGTTCCGCCGACCTTGTCGGAAGCTTCGAAGATCACCGGACGGAAGCCGCGCTTTGCCAGTGTGAGCGCTGCCTGCATGCCGGCCGGACCGGCACCTACAACCGCGATCACGCGTCCGTCGCCATTGCGCACAAGCTTCTCATCGCCCCATTCAAATTCACGTCCCAGCACCGGATTCAGCGTACAGCCAAGCGGCAGTCCGTCATTCAGGATGCGGAAACACTCCATGCATCCAAGGCACTTGCGGATCTCATTATCTTTGCCTGCTTTTGCCTTATTGCCCCATTCTGCGTCTGCGAGATGGCCTCTGGCAATACCGACAAAGTCGCAGTTGCCTTCTTCCAGCATCGTTTCTGCAAAGGACGGATGTTTGATATTGCATACGGCAATGACCGGGATGCTGACAGCCTTGCGGATATTTGCGGCAAGGTGCTTCTTCCATCCTTCGGCGTAGTAATTCGGTTCAATGATGGTGGAACCGGAATCATATGTGCCGCAGCTGACATTGATATAGGCCACACCGAGCTTTTCGAAGTATTTTGCCTGTGCGATGGCGTCTGCTTCATCGATGCCGTCTTCGAGATAATCGCTGCCGTTCAGACGGATGCCGACCGGGAATTTCGGACCGCAGTATGCCTTGATTCCCATGATGATCTCGGTTGCAAAGCGCATGCGTCCTTCGAAACTGCCGCCGTATTTATCCGTTCTCTTGTTGGTATGCGGGGAAAGGAACTGGGAGACAAGATAGCCATGTGCACCATGGATCTCTACACCGTCTGCCCCTGCTTTCTGGGCAATGACGGCACCAAAGACGAATTTCTTTACCAGGCCTTCAACTTCTTCCGTCGTCAGTGCACGCGGCTGTTCACCGATGACTTTGCATGTGACATCCGAAGCGGAGACCGGCTGCTTTCCGCCAATCAGGCGGCTTGGTGTCTGGTTGCCCGGATGATGGAGCTGAATGAACAGCTTTGTATCATAGGCATGCAGTGTTTCGGCAAGCCGGCTCAATTGTCCGACCACATGCGTATTGGTGACGCTGAGCTGGTTGGGTGTGCCGACACCGGTCTCATCGTCGATCCGGGTGATCTCGGTAATGATCATGCCCGCACCGCCTCTTGCACGGTCCGCATAATACTTGATCATGCGCGGACCCGGTTCACCGGTCACTTCGGCCAGAGAACAGCCCATGGCAGGCATGACGATCCGGTTGCGGATCTCGAGATTTCCGATCCGTCCGGGTTCAAATAATTTTGTGTATGGCATAGTGATGTATCCTCCTTTTCTCTACACCTGTATCGTTATTTTCATTATAGCGCAGGATAAATGAATGCATGGAAATATTGCTTAAAGACTTTCTCCGTTGGAGGCGATCACCTTCTGATACCAGTAAAAGCTGTCTTTGCGGATGCGTTCGCACTGTTTTGCGTCCTGTTCATCGCGGTCGACATAGACAAAGCCATAGCGCTTGCGGAATCCCTGATGCGAAGACAAGAGATCCATGAACGACCATGGTGAATAGCCAAACAGCTCCACACCGTCTTCAATGGCCAGTGCACAGGCTTCGATGTGCTGACGGAGATAATCGATCCGGTATGCATCGTGTATTTTCCCATCAGCGGTCAGTTCATCTGCCATGCCCAGTCCGTTTTCTGTAATGAGCAAGGGAAGACGATAGCGGCTGTAGTAGTCATTCAGAACGATGCGCAGTCCCGTCGGATCGATCTGTGCGCCATATTCACTGGCCGCAAGATGCTCGTTTTTCTCATCCCGGCAATAACCGTACTGGTCGAAATCCACTTCATTTCCCCGATACACACGGCTGCCGATAGGATGTTCTTCATTCGCCGGAAGATACGAAGCGCACAATGTGCGGTAATAATTCACAGCAATATAATCCGGTCTGCCATGCTTGAGTATGGACGCGTCTTCTTCCTGCATCACCGGTACAATGTCACGCTCTTTGAGATAACGCATATAGATGCCGGAATACGCTCCGTAACAATGCATATCCAGACAGTATACCGTCTTCATGTAATCGTTCATGCGCGCCGCCCAGACGTCCTTCGGAACATTCGTCAATGGATACGTGCACGTGGAAGAGACTGCCGGTCCGATCTTTCCATCCGGTATGATCTCATGACATGCCTTTACGGCCAGTGCATGGGCAAGAAACATGTGGTAGTCCATCTGTGCACGCATTTTGTCTGCCTTCCAGGGATCGCTCTCGGTGATATTCATGCGCTCATCCACCCGGATCATCAGGTTCTGCTCATTGATGACCTGCCACCAGCGGACACTGTCCTTGAATTCTTCAAAACAGATGCGGGCATAGCGCTCAAAGGCATATACGCAGCGGCGGTCTTCCCATCCGTTGTATTTCTGTACAAGTGCATAGGGAAGATCGAAATGATACAGCGTTACAAACGGTTCGATCCCGTTCTTGCGCAGCAGGTCCACCACTTTGTGATAAAACGCCAGTCCCTTTGGATTCACTTTCCCATCGCCATCAGGAATGATGCGAGACCATGCAAAGGAGAACCGGTACATTCCCATGCCCAGTTCCTTCATGAGTGCAATGTCTTCTTCATAATGGTGATAAAAGTCAGATGCGATCCGGGTGTCTGCCTGCCGGGAGGAACGCTTGAACGCATTGTAATCCGCAACGCTCATTCCCTTGCCATCTTCGTCCCATCCCCCTTCGATCTGAAATGCGGAGGAGGAAGCTCCCCACAGGAAATTCTCTGGAAACTGCATAGTGTACTCCTTTATTCGTTGTTCTGATAACCGGGCATCCGCGCTTTGCGGGTGCGGATAAAGTGGCGGGAATCGTGCTTCTGCCAGTCAGCGTCCTTTTCCAGGACATCCGGAATGCTTTCGAAGATCTCCCCGATGTCGGAATGGAAGCTGTCATCCGGCAGTGCCCACATTTTCGGAATAATGCCGAAGCGGAAATAGAACAGTTTCTTTCTTAGCATCTGGTTGGCGGAGCAGATGCAGTAGAGGTCTTCGTATGGACCGTCTTTGTAGATTTCCGCTGCGACATAGCATTCATCGGCAGAGTTGTATACGCCATCCTCTCCCTTGTATTCTTCATTGATTTCTTCGGGAAGAATATCCTGCAGAGCAACGCGGCCGCTTTCTTTGAGATATGTGATGCCGGCGGTGCATAATGCGACAGTATCCGGGATATGGATACTGCCGGGAACATAGAGATGGACGCGTCTGCCTGCCTGTGTCAGCTTCTCATACAGTTCAATAGCAAAGTCGAGACGGTCCTGAAAGGCCGTATCCGGCACTTTGCCGTCTTTGAGAGGATGCTGGGCAGCGATCTCGATCAGATCAATGCCGCTGGGTGTGCGTTTGCGCCGTGCCATGCGCCGCTCTGCCGCCGCATACCAGGCTTCCCATTGCGGGCGGACACTGGCAAGAGAGCTGCTTTCTGCTTCTGTTTCTTCTGATTGTATATGTACTTCCTGACCGATTTCTTGGAAGCAATTGCGGTAACGGGCGATCATTGCCATTTCCCGTACATGCATCTTGAGATTTTCTGCCAGGGAGCGGTAATGCACATTGCCGTCATCGGCCTGCGACTGCACCTCAATGCCCAGTGTACCGTCGGCTGCCTTCTTGGGCGGAATGGTTACCGAAAGCCATGCCCATAATGTATTGGCTGTTTCATTCACCGTTAATATGATCGTCTGGCGGATCAGGGTAAACGTATTACCGAAATAGAGATGACCCGGTGTGGTATTGCGTGATCTGGCACGGTGTCTGCCATTGGCATAGATCTGCTGCAATTGATCCAGCACTCCATCGTATTCCCGCACCAGCCTTGCCGCTTCCCCATCGGCTTTCTTCTGCCATTCTTCCGCCGTTTCAAATTCACTCGGGAAAGCTTCGATCGCACCCACATCTTTGCAGAAATCCGAATCCCGGCCGGCGATCATGCAGTATACATCCGTGCCCGCTGCCAGTGCATCGGCGAACGTTTCCGCATAATTGCGCACCAGTCCGCCGTTATTGGTACCGACGATCCAGATCTCTTCCGGATGTTCTTCCAGGAATTTCTTCCGGAAGACACCTGCTGGCAGCGGTCTGTCCTGCATGCGGACAATGCCGGACTGCAGGCAGTATTCCAATATCGGACCATAGACGCTTTCACTGCCGATATAGGGACGCACACTGCGTCCGGATAACGGACGGTCCGGGTCACTTTGTTTCTGCAGCCACTCTTCTGCTTTTTCTGCATGGTGCACAAGCGGCAGTACTGTCTTTAATTCCTCACCGATCTTTTCCGGTCTTGAAGAGAGCACATCGAAGAAGATCTTGTCCGTGCCGGTCAGTTTCTCCAGAAACAATTGTCCGCTTTCTCCGTTATAGATGATTGGAAAGACCGGTTTGTTCTGCAGCCAGAACGAAGAGATCTCGGAAATGCATATGACACTGCGCAGATAGGCATCCGTTACAAATGCGATCATGAAATCACTTTCCAGAAGATTCCTGCGGATCTCATCGGCCCTGTCCTTGCCGACATCAATGCCTTTTTCATACGTGCAGAATACTTCATATTCTGCAAATACATCCGGTATCGTACGTATCACTGCTTCCATGATCGCTGTATCATCGGAGCAGTGACTGATGAAAATTCTCTGTTTGTGCATGGGGTTCCTCCCTGTTTTTACCATTTTAGCATACCCCTTCCATCCATCCCTTCCATGGGTAAAAAAGATATATCCCGCAGGATATATCTTCGTGATCACAGTTGCACAATACGGGCAAGCGATTCGGCATCCATGTGCACACGGGTGCCATTCATACGTGCAT
>JAFYHC010000053.1 GCA_017539385.1 Solobacterium sp.
GATAACCGGAATATATCACGGCGTTTCGAAACGTGATCTGCCATTATTCCTGGCCGAACAGGAATACCGCTTCAACCACAGATTTACAGGTCAGGAAATAATGAACAAGATCCGCGGCTATCTTTCCTCATCATATCCATGTCCTAAGCGGTCGATCATATCAGCCCTCAATACGGCTGTGTCCCGCTTTGCGCCTGCCTGTGTCTGATGGCCAGTCAGAGAAAATAAAGTTCCATATTGGTCTGATCGAAAGATCCTGGTCCACCGTAAACAAGAAAGATTCCCGTTTTTGGCACGCTTATTACTTTATTATGATAATATTATGATACGGAGGTGCCATTATGATTGATATAAGACCAGTTTCTGATCTCAGAAACAAGTTTTCTGAAATTGAAAAAACAGTAAAAAACGGACAACCTGTTTATCTGACCAAAAATGGTTATGGAACGATGGTTGTCATGAGTATTGAAGAGTATTCTCGCCTGACTGATCCTGTTGAGATGGCATTGGATCAGGCTGACATGCAGGCAGCGTCTTCATCAAAAAGACTGAGTGCAGAAGAAGTTTTATCTGCCGCAAGAAAAGCAGTGAATGGATAACTGCAGGCTTTCCTTCCTCCCTCAGTTTTCTGAGGATCTGAACCAGGCTGTCGAGTATATTTCGAATGTCCTCATGAATCCCATAAATAAAAATGTCCATTAGAATACACAGCGAATAATCTGTCGTTTCTTTCTTTTCACTTTGTTTTATTTCACTTTATTTCTGTTCGTTTTATTTATCGAAATTCTGATTTCGAAGAACACAAAAAGAAAAAGTCGGTCCCAAAGTCGGTCCCAACGCATTTTTGAGTATACTTGAAATGTTAAAAAAAGCCGATAAATAAAGGGGATTTAAGCAATCCCCTTTATTAGGTAGTGGAGCTGACGGGAGTCGAACCCGCGTCCAAGAGTTGTCCCACATTCCGGCGTCTACAGTTTAGTCCGCTGTTGGATAAGACTTAAGACATGTCAGTGAACACACCGTCTTAAGAATTTGCCTGTAAATTGTCGGGATCATCCTACAGACTTCAGAATCACCTTATCCGTTTGCCTACACGGTCCGTTTACAACGGAATACTGGACGAACCGGGCGCTGCGACGCTATGTTGCGTAATTAAGCAGCGAATGCGAAACTATTGTTTCTGTTAGCGTTTATTTTTGTTTGGTGATATGGTCACCACTCCACTGCAGCCGAAATCAAACATAAACCTGTCGAAACCATTACAGCCCCATATATCGGATGCATCTTTCGATGCATCCTCATGATAACACCAGAGAAATGAACCTTTCAAGTGGGAGGTCAGTGCACCTTCATGGCCTTTTCCATCTCGCGCTTGGCATCGCGCAGTTTTTCACTTTCCCGCTTATCGTACAGATTCTTACCTTTGGCAAGAGCAAGTTCCATCTTGGCCATGCCGTTTTTCAGATAGATGCGCACCGGTACAAGCGTATAGCCTTTGAGGCGGACTTTCTGGTCCAGTTTGCGGATCTCATACTTATGCAGAAGCAGGCGTCTGTCCCGTTCGGGATCGACATTGAAGAAACTGCCCTGCTTGTAGGGAGAAATATGCATGCCTTTGATCCAGGCTTCGCCGCGTACGATCGTGATGTAGGAATCTTTGAACTGCACCTTGCCTTCCCGGATGGATTTGATTTCCGTACCGGTCAAAGACATGCCGGCTTCGTACAGTTCTTCCAGAAAGTAGTCATGCTTGACTCTGCGGTTATATGCGACGGTTTTATCGTTTGTGCTTTTTTGTGCCATGTCTGTTTCCTTTGCGCGTGATGTCACGTGCTTTCTTCACATGTTTGCGTTCTTCGCGTTTCTTGATGAATGCCGGTGCTTTCTTCTGTACGGATCCATTGTGTCCGACAAGGCCGAAGTCAATGGTATGCATGGCCGGATTGGCTGCCAGTACCTTAACGGTAACAGGCATGCCGACACGGTAGATGCGATGGGAACGCTCCCCGATATACTGCATGCGGTCTTTATCAAAGATATAGAAGTCACCGCGCAGTTCCTTCACCTGTACAAGGCCTTCGATGGTATTGGGCAGATGCACATAGAAGCCATGCGGGGTCACCGAGCAGATCAGACCGTCATATGTCTCACCGATATGATCCAGCATGTATTCTGCTTTCTTCATATCTTCACAGGCATATTCCGCATCCTGTGCATTGCGTTCACGAATGCTGGAAGACTCTGCATATTCGCTGCAATTGGCTTCATCCTGCTTCATCTGTGCAAGATCCGTGCAGCCTTCAAACAGGTATTTCCGCAGCATCCTGTGGACTACAAGGTCCGGATAGCGGCGGATGGGTGATGTGAAGTGCAGATATTCCTCTTCTGCCAGGCCGAAATGACCGACGCAGGAAGCATCATAGCGCGCCTTCTGCATGCACCGCAGCATCAATGTGCTGAGTACCGGGAATTCATTCGTATCCCGGACAGATTCCAGATAACGCTGGATCTCATTGGGATAGACATTAGACTGTCCCAGACGCAGCTTATGACCAAGTGCTTCCGAGATGCGCACAAAGTCGCGGATCCGGCGGGAAGACGGTTCTTCGTGGATCCGGTAAATACCGGGGATCTGCGACCATTTAAGCTGGTTTGCCACACAGACATTGGCAGCGATCATGCAGTCTTCGATGACCTCTTCAGCGTGTCCGCGCACTTTAGCCTCTACCGATACCGGATGGCCGTTCTCATCCACTTTGATCTCTGCTTCATCGGAATCAAATTCGATCGCACCCTTGCGTATGCGGGCAGAGCGGATCGCATCGGCACAATCTGCCAGTGTATCAAACAGATCACCCAGATGTGCATACCTGGCACGCAGTGCTTCATCCCCATCCAGGATCTTATTGACGTTGGAATAGGTCATGCGCTCATCGGAGCGGATCACACTTGGCCAAAGCTCATACGAAGCGATCGTGCCGTCTTTTGCGACCTGCATCGCACAGGTCAGTGTCAGGCGGTCTTCCTTCGGATTCAATGAGCAGATGCCATTGGATAATACATGCGGCAGCATCGGTACGACCCGATCGATCACATAGACCGATGTACCGCGCTTGCGTGCCTCTTTGTCCAATGGCGAATTCTCCGTTACATAGTGGGATACATCGGCGATCGATACCAGCAGCTTCCAGCCATTCTCATTGGCTTCCACCGATACCGCATCATCGAAGTCCTTCGAATCATCTCCGTCGATCGTTACCGTGCGTACACTGCGCAGATCATGACGTCCGGCAATGTCTTCTTCTTTGATCACACTGCCATAGGAATTGGCCTGTTCATTGACATCATCCGGGAATTCCGGAACGATATCATGATCCAGCAGGATGGACAGGATGTCCACACCCGGATCATCCTTATGACCAATGACACGCGCCACCCGCAGTGCCATGACACCGTCATACCGCTCAATATCGCACAATACCTTCAGTCCTTCGACCGGTGTGAAATTCTTATCGCTGAGCACCCGGTACTGCTTTTCCCGCAGCCGTTCATCATCCGGTATGAATTTCAATCCTCTTGCCGTCGGGATATAGGTGCCGATGACCTGTGTGCGTGCTCTTTTGAGGATCTTGATGACCGTGCCGTAAACCTGCCACAATTGACACGCTACAAGCACCGTATCCCCATCCATTGCACTGAGCTGATCATCCGGTTCGATCCGTACCGCTTCCCTGTCTTCCCGATCAATATATCCCATGCCGTTGCGGGCAATGGAAATTCGTCCTTCGAAGACACCTCTCTGTTCGCGCGACTCAAAGCCATTTCCGTCCGTACGGAATACCAGATACTCTTTTTCCATTTCTTCCAGTGCCTTGGATACACGGATGAAATCCATGGAAGAGTGCATATTCAGTGCATCCAGGATCATATCTGCCGTACATGTCTTCTTTCCTCTCTTTTCAATAACAGAGAGAATCTGTTCCTTTAATTCATTCATAGTTATTTCCCCTAGGAAAAGAAAAACCGGTGTGTGCCGGCTGTTCTTATACCAATCGAATTACGATCACCAATACAAAGAATAAAATACCCAGGATCATGGTCGCATTGGAAATGACCTTTTCCGATCCTCTTTCTTTTGTATTCTGGAACAGGTTCAACCCGCCGTTTCCGGTAAATGCGCCGGAGATTCCGTCGGACTTCCCGCTCTGCAGCAGTGATAATACAATCAGCGATGCCGATACAATCATTAATAAAGCGTTAAGCATAAAAACCCCTTTCGCTCATGCATGGGAAATTATAGCATTGCAAAGCCTCTGTTTCAACTGAAAAATGGCTGTCTGAAGAGAGACAGCCATATGAATTCTCCCGTATTTTATTACTCTTTTACAGTATCCAGCAGAACATCAAACAGTTTCTTTACATCTTCTGCTTTCCATGTAATCTCTTTTGTATAGCCGGCATCCTGCAGCTGTGCTGCTGTGATCACACCGTTTGCGATGTCTTCTGCGGCGTAGGAGACCATTTCCAGCGATGTCTTAAATGCCTTGGCATTGTCTTCGCTTTTCAGATGCTCTGTTACAGCCGTGCGGATGACGTCTTCTGCCGGCTGTTTTTCCAGATACCAGTCCATCATTTCCGCCGCACAGCTCATCGCAGCGATCTGTGAGCCCATGACACCGGGATGTACCTCGCCATCCAGCCGTTCCAGCAATGCGCTTAAACCAGCGCCTGCTTCATCCTGTGATGCATCTGAAGAACCGGCCGGATCATACTCACAGCCTTCATCGCATCCTTTCTCATCATTGGCCTTGCGGGCTTCCTGCACGATCTTTGCGGCAGTACCAAGTTTCTTTTTCAATGCATCCAGGCGCTCTGCCGTCCAGTAGTCCGCAGGCTTGATCTCATCGGAAGACAGCAGACTGCTTTCGTTATCATGTTCGATGATCTCACCGTTGACCACAAAGCTGACATCCGGGACATAGATGCGGGGATTGCCGTCGTTGTCATATTCCAGCTTTCCGTCCAGTGCCTTCACAATTGCCTTGTATGCATCGGTATTGTCCGTGCGGTCTTGCAGGATGTCATAATACAGCACCGGTACACCGGCTTCTTCTGCGGCTTCGTTCAGGATCGGTGCATATGCCTGACAGAACGGGCATTCATCAAATCCCAGATACACAACACCGGTGCCGTGCTCCAGCATATTTACAATAGCATCTGCGCTTTCCGCATATACAAAGCGGTTTTTTTCCGGTACATCCGGATATTCATCATGTATGTTTTTTTCACTGGCGGAGGATCCCTGCGACGATGCGGAGGAATTCCCTGCGCATCCTGTCAGCAGTGCCGCTGCCAGTCCCAGTGCAAGCCACTTCTTCATATCTTTTTTACTCCTTGTATGTCCCGTATTGTCTCATATTCCTGCTAAATATGCAAAAAACATGCATTATTAAATTCATGCACCCAATACGAAAACGGTCCATGCAGGCCTTGACACCATGAGTTAGTGTTGTTAAACTATGTTAGTTAGTAAGCGTTAACTAACTGTTTTGCCATTATGCCCATATCAATAATGCGCAGGAAAGGCCGGCAGCTTTGCACAAGAAAGACCGGCAGAAGGGAGTCTTATATGAATTTATTAGAAGCAGAGGTCGGAAAGACCTATACGATCCGGGAGATCAACACGGAAGACGATGAAATGAATGCATTCCTCTTCCGCCTTGGCTGCTACAGCGGTGAACCGATCACTGTCGTCTCCAAAAAGAAAAAGAGCTGTGTCGTTGTTATTAAAGACGGCCGCTATAACCTGGATGAGCTTTTATCGGAAGCTATTATCATCTAGTGTTCATAGATCTGTATTGATTAGGGAGGAAATATCACTATGAGAATTGCATTTGCAGGAAACCCGAACAGCGGTAAGACCACAATGTACAATGCCCTCACCGGCAGAAGTGAAAAAGTGGGCAACTGGGGCGGTGTCACGGTCGGACGCAAAGAGTATCCGATCAAGAGCGAATACACAAACGGTGTCGAAGCAATCGCAGTCGACCTGCCGGGTGCGTATTCCATGTCTCCGTTTACACCGGAGGAAGGTATTACCAGTGAGTATGTGCGTGATGAGCATCCGGATGCGATCATCAACATCGTTGATGCAACGAATCTGAGCAGAAGCCTGTTCTTCACGACACAGTTATTGGAACTTGGCATTCCGGTCGTCGTTGCACTGAACAAGGCAGACATCAATGCCAAAGAAAAGACAACGATCGATACTGCGGCACTGGAAAAGCAGCTGGGATGCCCGGTCGTTGATACAACAGCGATCGAAGGCAAAGGACTGCAGGAAGTCGTCGCAAAGGCAGTTGCGTTAAACGGCAAGACGCAGAAAGCACCGTATCTGCAGGCAGATATCGATCTGCATGACAAGAACGCTGTTGATGCGGAAGACCGCAAGCGCTATGACTTCGTCAATAAGATCGTTGCAAAGGTCGAAAAGAGAGCGATCAAATCCGCAGAAGTCAGCAAGCAGGACTCTCTGGATAAGATCCTGCTGAATCCGATCCTCGGTATTCTGATCTTCGCCGGCGTCATGTGGTTTGTCTTCTGGTGCTCGCAGGCATGGCTTGGACCGTTAGTCGCAGACTGGCTGGTCGGCTATATCGAAGCATTCCAGGGATGGGTCGCAGAACAGCTGGAAAACAGCCCGGCTATCCTGTCCGCATTGCTGGCTGACGGTATCGTCGGCGGTGTCGGTGCAGTCATCGGCTTCCTGCCGCTGGTTATGGTCATGTACTTCCTGATTGCATTGCTGGAAGACTGCGGCTATATGGCACGTGTCAGTGCGGTTATGGACCCGATCTTCAAGCGTGTCGGTCTCTCTGGCAAATCCGTTATTCCGGTCGTCATCGGCACCGGCTGCGGCATTCCTGCCATCATGGCATGCCGTACCATCCGTGATGAACGTGAAAGAAGAGCAACGTCCATGCTGGCAACGTTCATTCCGTGCGGTGCGAAGATCCCGGTCATCGCTCTGTTTGCCGGTGCGTTCTTCAACGGTGCCGGCTGGGTCAGCACACTGAGCTACTTCTTCGGTCTGGTACTGATCTTCCTGGGTGCACTTCTCATCAAGTGGATCACCGGCTATAAGTACAGAAAATCCTTCTTCATCATGGAACTGCCGAAGTTCAAGGTTCCAAGTCTGAAGTTCGCCTTCAAGTCCATGATGGAACGTGCAAAAGCATATATTATCAAAGCTGCTACGATCATCCTGGTGTGCAACACGGTCGTACAGATCATGCAGACATTCAACTGGCAGTTCCAGGTTGTTGAAGAAGGTATGGAGAACACCTCCATCCTGGCTTCCATCGCTTCACCGTTCGCTGTCCTGCTCATCCCGCTTGGATTTGGTGTATGGCAGCTCGCAGCAGCAGCGATCACCGGCTTCATCGCCAAGGAAAACGTTGTCGGTACACTGGCTGTTGTCTATGGCCTGACAGCATTCATCGATGTCGATGCGCTTGAACTGGTCGGCGGTGCAAACGAAGTCGCTGTTGCCATGGGTCTGACATCTGTTACAGCTCTTGCTTATCTGTTCTTCAACCTCTACACGCCGCCGTGCTTCGCTGCGATCGGTGCCATGAACGCTGAAATGAAGAGCAAAGGCTGGCTCTGGGGTGCAATTGGCCTGCAGATGAGCACCGGTTATACCGTTGCTTTCCTGATCTACCAGTTCGGTACATTATTCACAGAAGGACACTTCGGAACAGCATTTATTCCGGGTCTGATCGTTGTCTGTGCCATCGTTGCAGCAATCGTTCTGATCGGCAAAAAGACCAGAGCACACTTCGATGAGCAGTACAACCTGCACCTGGCTGCGAAGAAAGCGTAATCCCTTCACTCTTTACGGAAAGGAGATTTGTATATGAATGTAAGTACAGTCATTGCCATACTTGTTCTGCTGACGATCCTTTCCGCTGCCATCCTGTATATCGTCCGCGAAAAGAAACGCGGTGTAAAATGCGTTGGCTGTCCGTTTGCCGGCTCCTGTCAGAAGCATTCACATGCCGGTATGCATAACGTGCAGCGATTCAGCAGATAAGTGTTCAAAGAGGGGGTCATCCCCCTCTTTTGACACACCAGAAAGGAAATTATGGATAAAGTCATTATTGCGGCCGGCGCCCTGTTGCTTGTATATGCAATATGGCAGACCATACTCAAATTCCGCGGCAAGTCCAAAAACAGCTGCTGCGGCACTGCAGAAGCCGTCTCTTCCGTCAAAGTGGAAGATACCGACCCTGCCCATTATCCCAACCATTATAAGCTGACGATCTCCGGCATGCATTGCAGCAATTGTGCACGCAATGTCGAGAACACACTTAACAAAATGCCCGGTGTATGGGCCAGAATCAACCTTGGAAAGCAGGAAGCAGACGTCCTGACCAAGACCCCGCAGACAGCGGAAAGCTTCTCAGAAGCCCTTAAAACCACATCATACAGCCTTGTAAGCTGTACAGCTGTTTCCGCGTAATACATTGCTGTATTTCCCGGGAAACAGTGTTTGCATCCAAGATATGAGGGACATATGCTTACAACACCATACAGTCAACAAATGAACGGAATACTCGCCGAAAAGAAGCAGAATCCGGTACACCACAGTGCCGGCTATGAGCTGGCTGCCCGTGCAGCCGCCTACCTGGAAGAACATTACACAGACAAATTCTCACTCGATGCCATTGCCTCAACCCTGTACATCGATAAGATCTATCTGGCAAAATGCTTCAAGCAGGCAACCGGTGATACGCTTCTGCAGTATCACAACCGGCTCCGCTGCGAAGAAGCAAAAAGGCTGCTGTCCTCAACCGATCTTCCGATCGAAGAAGTCAGCAGTCAGGTCGGCTATGTAACGCCTTCCCACTTTTCCCGTTTATTCCGCAAATATACCAATATGTCTCCGAGTCAGTATCGTCTGGAACACACATCCTGAACAGTCAGAAAAGCCCATCGTGCGACGGGCTTTTCCTATGACTCAGTAGATTCCGTAGGATGCCATGATCTTGGCAAATTCCGGTGAATAGGCAAAGCCATGCAGGATCTCATCCCTGCTTGTGCCATTGCTCAGTTTATTCATCCAGTCTGTATAGCCGCCCTTATCCGGCTTTCTTCCGAGGAATGTCCAGTACAGGCTGGTCACATACTCGTCATTGGACGTGTTCTTCTTGATATACTCCGGTGAATGATAGAAGCCGGTCGATGCCATATCGATCGCAGCCTGCTTCCTGCTGGATGCCTTGAGAATCTTGGAGCACCAGTTATTTAATCCTGGCACATCAAATTTGCGGTCCAGAACGTATTTATAGCACCGTACGGTAAAACTGGTAATGCCATAGTTCTGATCACGTGCCTCTGTCACATTGATCGTTCCCTTGTTCACACCAAATTTCGCACATGTCTTGGCAAATTCCGGACTGTCAATGAATCCCTTGATCACATACGTGCGGCTGACACCGTTTTCCAGCCGATCCAGCCAGTCTTTCTTACCGCCGGAATCACTCTTCCTGTCAAACATGACCTTGTAGCAGCGCTCCACATACTCATCGTCTTTCAGCTTCTTATTTGCCATTTCCGCACTCAGGAAGAAGCCGCGCACGACTTCCGCTGCTGTGCTCTTCTTGGACGTCAGCCGGTTCACCCAGTCTGAGAAACCGCCGGCATCCGGTGCTCTGTCCAGTGCAATCATATACATGCGTGCTACAAACTTATGGACCAGCGGCCTTTCGCTCACCGTTACCTTGATCGTATCCTCTACAGTCGGACTGACGCGTGCCTTGATCTCTGCTGTGCCTGCACCGACTGCCGCAATAAATCCATCCGAAGTCACGGAGACTACATTCGAATCGCTGGAATACCATGTCACACCTCTTTCCGATGCATTGTCCGGCTTGATCGTCACAGTCAGCATTCCATATGAGGCCGGAAGTCCCATATACGGGGCATATCCCAGATACATATCTCCCTGATTGATCTTTACAGACGTCGGCTCCGCAAGCTTTGTTTTCACCTGTGCGGACGTATCGATCCACAGTTCCACCTCCGGCACACGATACAGTGTAGAGATACCATACGCACCATCATCGGTATAATACGTCTTATTGCCTGTCTTATACGCATTGATCAGCAATTCATTATCCGTCAGATCAAGGATACTGAAATCGCACCTGTACGCCCACAGTGTCTTCAGCTTTGTGCAGTTCCGTATATTCAGATACTTCATGTCAAAGCAGTTATAGCACCATAATTCTTCCAGATCTTTTAACATGGATAAATCCAGCGAGGGCAGATCCGTCTGGAAAACATGAAGTTCCTTGATTTTCGTGTTTCCTGACAGATCCAGTTTTGTGATCTTGTTGGTATCCACCCACAGTTTTGTTATATTCGGAAAATACTTGAGACCGGTAACATCTGTGATTGCAAGTCCATGCGGATACATACTGACAACGCTGTTCCGCTCCGTCTGACTCAGAATACCATTCCCATCGGTATCGATGTATTTTGTCAGATAGCCGCGGAAATTCGCATCCGGAAAATATGCGGCTGTATTCGGTATATCCGCATCCAGCAGTTCTGCCTCTTCACCGACAACTGGTTCTTCTGTTTCTTCCGCATGAACGAAAGAAGCACCAAATGGCAGTACCGATACAGAAAGCACAAAAGCAATACCTGCTCTGAGATATTGATACAACTTCATGATTATGTTCTCCTTTCCATTTATACCTATAGTATAAGGTGAATTTCCGCATCGTCTGTATACACCGATATATGTATATAAGTCAAAAAAAGAGATGTCCGGATGAGGACATCTCTTTCTTCGTGTTAATCAGTCAGTGATTAGATCTTGACGTTGTAGAAGGAAGCTTTTCCGCGGTATTCAGCAACATCGCCGAGTTCTTCTTCAATACGCATCAGCTGGTTGTACTTGGCAATACGGTCTGTACGGCTCATGGAACCTGTCTTGATCTGACCAGCATTGACACCGACTACCAGGTCAGCGATCGTAGCGTCTTCGGATTCACCGGAACGGTGGGAAACGACTGCTGTGTACTTCGCTTCTTTTGCCATGTCGATAGCGTCGAGTGTTTCTGTCAGTGTACCGATCTGGTTGACCTTGATCAGAACAGCGTTAGCTGCACCGAGTTCGATACCCTTCTTGATGAATGTTGTGTTTGTAACGAACAGGTCGTCACCA
>JAFYHC010000054.1 GCA_017539385.1 Solobacterium sp.
CATCGATTATTGCGTGAACTGCTTTCATTTTAGGGATATTCCTCCCAATTTCCAGGCGTCTCCAAACGCATTTGGGGTAGATATCACCCCGTGTTATTTTGCAGGGATTTACTTATTCACCCCGGACAATTTTGGATCGCCCTTTTTTGTTTACCTGTCATCTTTATCGATGAACTCCAGTGCGATTGTCGCAACGATCACAAACAGGATGATCATAAAGATCAGAATGCCCAGACACATCACAAGATTATCCAGTGTATAGGCATATGCATCATTCATACTGTATTTGCCGGACTCCTGCAGAAAGTCATTCAGCATTCCGTTTTTGCGCACATAGTCCGTATACAGCTTGACCGGCTTCTGACCGCCCATATCAAATTCACGGAACTGCCACATCGTATTCCACAATGTGACCATGGGCTGGCTGTTGAAATCACCCAGTGTGCACAGGCTGTTCAATCCCCACTTGGTGATCGTAAAGTTGGAAAGCACTTCCGGTGCACCCTTCAAAGGCATCAGACCGCCGGAGAACACCAGCTGGAACATCATCATAAACGGCATGACCGTCATGGCAGCCGTGGTATTGCGCACAATGGCGGAAATAGCCAGCGAAAGCATATCTGCCGCATAGGTGATCAGAAACATTGCAAATCCGAAGTCACCGATCCCGGACGTTGACATCAAGCCCTTCCTGGGGAAAACGATGCCGGCAAGATTGCAGATAAACAATGTGATCAGCGTCTGCGCCAGACACAAAAGCATCTGCCACAGCATGTGTGCTGCGATATAGGAAGTAATATGCATGCCGGAGCGGTGTTCCCGCTTGATGATGGGACGCTCCCGGCAGATGACCTGAATGGAATTAAAGCAGCCGTTCCAGATACATACACAGGCAATGGCAAAGCATCCGCTCAGTGTTCCTTCCTGCGTCTTGAACATATTCGTACCGATGGCAAAGGTGACAAGACCGGCAATGATCGCAGCCATCGGGAGGGATTTCCAGTCATTCTGGAAAATGAACATACGGACCAGTTTGCCGAAGCAGATTCCAATCTGGCGAAGACGTCCTCTGTACTGTCTCTTCTCACGCATGGTATGTCTTCCCCCTTTCCACTGTCAGATCTGCATATTTCTGGATAAACTCATCCGCTCTGCCTTCACCGCCTGCTTCTTTCCCATTGATTGCCATGACGATGTTTTCCATCGTATCTTTTCCAAAGAATTCTCTTGCTTCATCCGGAGAACCATAGAAGGCAAGCCGTCCTACTTTGCCGGAATCCCTTGCCAGTACGATGACTTTGTCAAACAGATCGGCCACCCGGTCCGGGGTATGGGTAATAGTGATCACGATCTTTCCGGTATCGGCGATCGCACGCAGTTTTTCAAACAGTTCACGGGCAATGACACCGTCCAGACCGGAATCCGGTTCATCCAGGATGAACAGATCCGGGTCACTGATCAGTTCCATACCGATGGAAATACGCTTCTTCTGGCCGCCGGATTTCCGTGCCACAAGACCATCCTGTCTTCCCTTCATGCCAAGTGTCTCTATGACCGTTTCCACCCGTTTATCCCGTTCTTCCTTTTTCATCTGTTTGGGAAGACGCAGCTTTGCGGCATCGTTCAGTGTTGCGACAACGGTATCATTCATACGCAGGATATCCTGCTGGGGCACAAAACCGATCCGGTACTTCATCTGGTCATAATTCTTATAGATATCTTCCCCATTCAATCGCATGACTGCATTTGCTTTTACATAGCCGATCACCGCATTGACCAGTGTCGTTTTGCCGGCTCCTGATCCGCCTAATAACAGCACCAGTGATCCATTGGGTATCGTCAGATAGATATCTTTCAGCAGATAGCGCTTCTTTCCCTGGCTTTTGACGATACGGTCTTTCAGATGGATCACAAGACCTCTGCCTCTGACATCATCATCCACAGCAGCCGAAAGATCTGCCGGTGCAGTACCGGCCAATTGTTCATCCGGATCATCCTCATTCAGATGCACCGGCTGGTATTTCTTGTCAAATCCCAGCATCAATGACGGAATGCTCGGCACAATGATCCAGAGCAGTGCCAGTTTTTTATCTGCATCAAAGACACGCGTCAGACCGATAATGATCTGATATTCCAAAAAGATCACAGTGAACAAGCACACAATTGCTACCATTATTACCGTAAATTCCAGACCGGTATTCTTTGGCACATAATCCAGTGATGCACTGGCAATACCTTCCGCAAAAGAAGCAAAGAGCGCAATGAGGCCGAGTCTGTTCTGTTCCGTGATCTGGCTGAATTTATAATCGCGCAGTCCCGGAAGCAGTGAGGACCACCCGCTTTTTCCGCATTTCTTCAGGATCTGCCAGCAGCCGATCACTGCCAGGATCCTGTCCACCAGGCGAATTACCTTTATGATGATATCTGTCATGACCATTATCCCCGTATTCTGATTGGTTTTATTTCTGTTATGTGTATCGTTGGATTTCTTTGTACCTATTATAATTCGAATTCGTTCTGTTTCATCCGGCAGTCTTTTCCAATCATAAAAAAACTTCCTGTTTTCCTTATGGATCACAGGAAGTATATGAATACATTCACAGCACTGTCTTACAGTTCATGTACAAAGTCTTCGATCGGACGCCGTCTGTAATGCCATGCATTGGCCTTTGCGCGTTCATTGGGATATCCCAGTCCCAGCATCATGACCGGCACCATATAATCCGGCAATCCAAACGTATCAACGACCGTTTTGGAATCAAAGCCGCGGATCCAGATCGTATGGATGCCAAGTTCTTCCGCTTCGTACATCATTGTTGTCGCAGCGATACTGGCATCCTGTTCACCGGAATTGTAATTCCGGTAATACCGGTCGGATGGATTGGTCCATACTTCCCGGATGTCATAGCATACAAGGATCATGAGCGGCACATTGCAATGGAAATGGGTTACAGTCCTGAGTTTTGCAAGACCCTCCTCACTGCGTATGAGATAGAATTTCTGCAGCTGGTAATTGCAGGCAGTCGGTACGATCCGTCCTGCTTCCAGAATACGGTCCAGTTTGTCCTGTTCAATGGGACGGGAATCAAAGAAACGCTCTGAGTAACGGTTTCTCGCAAGTTCCAAAAAGTCCATATGTTCCTCCTGCATGCATCTGCCTTCTGCTGTCATTGTATTCATGCAGGATGCTTTCAGCGATATACAAAAGAATGGAAACTGTTCTGTTTTCTTACAGATCTGCTGTTCTATCAGAAATGATACAGCGCTTCAGACGGGGTGTCAGACGGGTGAGCACATCGATCGTAATGGTATCTTCCCACGCAGCCCACATACCGATGGTGATCTCCTGCCGGCCGTCTTTTCCGATCAGTGTGACAATGTCGCCAGCCTGTGCATCGATCCCGCTGATATCGACTAATGCCTGATCGGTGCAGATCCGTCCGATCAGCGGTGCTTTGCGTCCATGCACAAGCACATAAGCGCCATGCATAGAGAAATCACGCGGCACTCCATCCCCGTATCCGATGGAAATTGCTGCGATCGTTTGTTCTTTTTCTGCCCGGTATGCCATCGCATAGCCGGCATACTCTCCCTTGTGCAAAGAGCGCACGGAAGCGATGCGGGCATACAGGGAACATACCGGGGTCAGTGCATTGCGGTAGTGTTGTGAATCTGTCTCATTGTTCAATACGCCGAAAAGCCCAATGCCCAGCCGTGCCGCATCTTCTTCGATCGAAGGATAATTGAGCAGTCCATACGTAGCAGAAATATGTACCATGCCGGGATCCATGCCTGCCTGTTTCATCCGTGTGATCAGAGCGTGCATGCGGGATATCTGTGTATGTGTGAAGGAAGCATGTTCTTTTGCATCACTGGTGCAAAGATGCGTAAACATCCCGCTTACGCATAGATTCTCATATGCATAGACCTGCTGTATCGCATCCAGGTCTACCGCATCAAAACCGATCCGGTGCATGCCGGTATCAACAGCGATATGCACATGGCAGGATACGCCGCTATGGGCAAGCTTTGCGGCATAAGAAGCATCCAGCAGTGTCTGTGTCAGATGATATGCCTCCAGCAACGGCATATCCTTTTCAAACGTTGCACCAAGGATCAGGATATCCCCTGTCCATCCCCATGTACGGAAAGAGACTGCTTCCTCCGTACAGGCGCAGGCGATCATATGCACATCCGTTTCTTTCAGGATGTGCAGGATTTCTCTGGCACCGATGCCATAAGCATTTGCCTTCAAAACCGGTATCAATTGCTTTGCCGGTGTACGCTGCTGAAACCAGGCAAGATTCTTTCGCAGTGCTTCGGCATCCAGTTCGATCCATGCCCTTCCTCTATCCTGCAACACGCTCATGATGCAGTCCTTTCTTCGATCAGACGGTCCAGCAGCTGTTCAAAAGAGATGCCTGCTTTCTGCATCATCTGCGGATAGCGGCTATGGGCAGTAAAGCCGGGAATGGTATTGACTTCATTGAAGACGAGCTCTCCATCTTCCCGTACAAACAGATCCACCCGTGCAAAACCAGCACATCCCAGTGCCCGGTAGATGGTTTTGGCTGTATCGATGATCTTCTGCACCATGGCATCTTCATAGCCGCTCGGACACAGGATCTTCGATGTGACCGGTGCATATTTTTCCGCATAGTCGTAATACGCACTTTCCAGTACGATGCGGTCCGGGACACCGCTAAAGAGATCCTCTGTGCCAAGGATGGCACAGCCGCATTCTTCCCCGATGATTTCTTCTTCCAGCAGGACTGTATCGTCATACTGCAGGGCATTTTTCACTGCTTCCTGCAGATCGTGATCCGAAACGATGCGGCGGATGCCGTAGGATGATCCGGCACGCAATGGCTTGACATAGAGCGGATAGCCGATGCGTTCCGCAAGGGATGCCGTATTGCGGTCATAGCAGGAAATGCATACAGAGCGGGCTGTATGGATCCCGTATAAAGAGACGATCTGATGGGCCAGACGCTTATCCATGCACAATGCCGAAGCTGTCATACCGCAGCCAATGACCGGTATCCCTGCCATTTCCAGCGCTCCCTGCAGGCGTCCGTCTTCCCCATAAGCGCCATGCATCACCGGGAATGCCGCATCGATCGGAATCATCTGCCAGTCTTCTTCTGCCGTCAGAAGGCAGTGTGTGCCTTCCTGATCCATGGGAAGCACGACCGGGACACACGGTCCCTTCGTTCTCCACGTATCGTCAGGAATGGCATCATAGGCACCGGTAAACAGATGCCAGTTGCCCTTTGGATCGATGCCCACGGTGACGGCATTATATTTTTCTTTGTTCATATGCGTTAATACGGCATAGGCCGACTGCAGCGAAACGCTGTATTCGGGGGATCTGCCGCCAAATAATACAAGTATATTCTTTTTCATTGTGTATTCCCTCTTTCTTCAATATAGGTGCCCTCCGGCAGTTCATAGCCGATCTCCGTATGATTGCGGTAAAGCTTCAGTTCCTGATGCAGCGATGCATCATAGCGCATCACATCCGTATCCTCATACACATGTCCGTTTTGGCGGTAGTAGACCGTATCCGCATTGCGGAAGATGTACCGCACGGTATGCGGATCATTGGTACGCAGTGCCGTACACATCTGATCCTTTCGGAATGTGATGACGATCTGGTAGGCATATCCCGTTGTATTCTTTACCTTGAGATCCAGCCAGCCGCTGACGATCGTTGCGTCTGTGCCATGGATGCGTATATTGGCATCGGGAAAATCCGTCTGCCGGTGCGGATGCCGCTCCGTTACCGTTAACGGCGAATTCAGAAATGTCCAGTAAAGCATATTGGACAGTTGGCACAGCCCGCCTCCTTTCGCCGAAGTCAGTTTGTCATTGACCACGATCAGTGCCTCTTTGTACGGTGTCTTCTGATCCGCATTGCGTATAGAAAGACACAATGAGAACGTTTCTCCGGGATAGATCATCAGTCCATCCAGTTTCTTCGCAGCGATCTTCAGATTTTCTGCCTTGTTGTACTGGTATGTCAGATCACTTCCGGTTGCTGTATTGATCATCGGACAGGTAAAGGCATATTGCTCATAAGGCAATTGGTTCTGCAGTTGTGTCTTTGCATACCGGTTTCCATCCAGATGCATGGCAAGAAACCAGCATGCACGCCGCTGCTTCTGCCGCAAAGGAATCAATGCCGGAAATATTTCAGTCAGACGTTTTCTTCTCATACATGACCTCCTGGTTTGAAGCAGAAAGAAAAATGCTCTTTCCTTCTGTCGTATTAACGATAGAACGGAAAGAGCATGCAGTTTTTACTGTTCCATGAAGGGTTTCTTACATTTTTCTGAAGTTATTCATCCTGCGGCAGACGGACTGTAAAGATCACCAGATGATCGGTGCTTTCGGCTGTGATCTCTCCCCCGTGCAGCTGCACGATCTCCTTTGCAATGGCAAGACCAAGTCCTGCCCCGCCGGTATGTGTGCCGCGGGAAGGATCCAGACGGAAGAACTGTTCAAACAGGCGGTCCAGCTTGTCTTTGGGGATGGTATTGCCGCTGTTGATGATGCGTATGACAGCATCTTCTCCTTCTTTCTGCAAAGACATCTGTATCGTGCTGGCCGGATCACTGTACATGACTGCATTGCGCAGCAGATTGTCGATCACCCTCTGCAGCTTATCGCCATCCGCCAGAATAGATACTTCTTCCGGGCTGTTCAGTTCGATCCTGAGATTCTTTTCTGCTAATGCCGGCTGGAATTCAAAGATCGTCTGTTCCAGCATGCGGGACAGATGCAGAGGATGCTTTTCCAGCACGACATGCGTAAGATTGAACCGTGTAATATCAAAGAATTCATTGATCAGATCTTCCAGACGGTATGCCTTCTCCAGTGCAACATTGGTGAATTTTTCCCGCTGTGCTTCCGGCAGTTCTTTTTCTTCCTGCAGAAGCGAAAGATAGCCGATGACACTGGTCAATGGTGTTTTCAGATCATGGGCAAGATAAACGATCATATCGTTCTTGCGCCGTTCTGCTTCTTCTGCCTTTCGCCGGTTTTCTATTGCTTTTTCCCGGATCGTATTCATGTGGTATTCCACACTCTCCAGATCTTCGGGAAGATGGATCCTGCCCTGCGCAGGATCTGCCAGTTTCTCTGCTTCCAGCACAACATCATCCAGATACTGCAGCGGTTCCCGGAGTGTCTTGAGCATGTTGTGAATCAGAATGGCAACACAGACCAGCGGGATCCAGATACCGGAAAGTTGTTCGATCAGCTTGCAGATGTCATACAGAATACCTGCCTGCCAGGTAAAGCGGTCTGCTGCCCAGCCGGCAATCAGATACAGCAGCAATACCACAACGATCTCAGCCGTACTCGTCAGAAAGAACTGCAGGAGCAGACGGCGGCTAAATGAACGCTTTTCCAGATTTTTAATCGATCGTGTAGCCGATTCCCCAGACCGTGCGGACATATTTTGGCTTCCTTTCCGGTTCATGCATCTTTTCCCTGAGACGGGCAATATGAACCATTACTGTGTTATTGGAATTAAAGAATTTCTCCTTCCATACTGCTTCGAACAGTTGCTCGGAAGATACAACGCTTCCCTGGTGTTCGCACAGATACAGAAGAATGCTGAATTCGATCGGTGTCAGTTCCAGCTTCTCCCCGTTCAGCGTGCAGGTATGCGCGCTGCGGGAGATATGCAGACCGCGGATATCGATCGTATCGCTGTCCGGGGTGCCATGGGTGTTGTAGCGTGTCCAGCGGCGCAATTGCGTCTTGACGCGTGCCACCAGCTCCAGCGGATTAAACGGCTTGGTAATATAGTCATCCGCTCCCAGCGTCAGTCCCCGTATCTTGTCGAGATCTTCCACTTTGGCGGTCACCATGATAATGGGAAAGAAATGCTTCTCACGGATCCTGCGGCATATTTCAAAGCCATCCATGTCCGGAACCATGATATCCAGTATGGCAAGTGAGAGATCCTGCTTCTCTGTGATCTGCAGGGCTTCATTACCTGTGGAAGCGCGGTATACTGTATAGCCTTCGTTTTCCAGATACAGTGCGATCAGTTCCGCAATTTCAGTCTCATCATCCAGAACCAGTATCTTATCAGCCATTGCCGTCCTCCTTTCCTGCCTGCGTGAATTCCAATATATCCCCGATATCGCACTGCAGTATGCGCGTGATCTTTTCCACGCTTTCCAGCGATATATATTCATTGCGGCGGATGCGGGTCATGATATTCAGACTGATGCCTGCCTGATCCGCCAATTGCTTTGGTGTCATTTCTTCTTCAATGAGTTTATGAAACAGTTTCCGATATGTAACTCCCATGTGCCCTCCTCTCACGATAACGTGATTATATACCGTTATCGTGATTTCTGTCATGTAAAAAAAGACATCACATGGATGTCTCATACGTATTATCAGGCATTTGCTCTTCCGGCGGTATCAATACACAGCAGTCATTCCGGATCAGATGGCTGATCAGTGCATCAAGCTGTGCTTCTTTCACAAACAGATAGTAGATATTCCCAAACTGTATGAAGCAGATGCTCATTTTTTTCGTATTCACGTCTGCCATTTTCATTTTCAGAACTTTGGCGGCATGCGCACCGGATGGGCAGCTTTTAAGGACAGCCCAGAGATCTTCCGCGCCTCCCATGACCGGTTCCATAAGAAACGATTCTTCCGGTGTCCGGATCAGAAAACAGTCTTCCTGCTTCAGAAGTGCGTCCGGTATCTCGTCGTTTCTATATTGCCGGTATCGCTGCGTGCACACTTCCACTTCCGGTATATTGCCGGTACCGACTGCATTGGTATATATACTGCGCAGTCCCTTCTGCAGGCGCTCATAACGGTCATATACCTCATATTCATCGATATTGATGCCATGGGACCATACATGCGAAAGAACCGGTTCCACAACGCAGACTACCTCATCTCCCAGGGGTTCATGTCCGGTCGCATTCACAAAACTGCGGTAACTATTCTGCAGCAGCAGATCGATCTAGTTACGGACTCTTACACTGCGGCTTTCCCATGTTCCGTCTTTCTCCCAGCGGTTATATGGCTGCTCCTTTCCAACAAAAAGAGGCTGTCCCTTCTTTTTCTTCTTTTTCATGAAGCAGGCTCTTCGAGATAGCGGATTTTTTTGCCATGGGCGATCGCATAGTCGATCTCAGAGCGGGTGCTGGAGCCAATATAGCCGCCGACATTGATCACATAGATCTCATCAGCCATGTCGATCTTGCGCTTATGCATATCATCCAGCATTTCTTTCGTACGGGTGAGAGTGCCTTCGTCCATGTTTTCCCAGACTTCCTGATCACCCGCATGGCCGAAAAGGCCAACACTGATCACAATATTGCCTGCTAATGTCAGCCGTTTATTGGCCTCCATGAATTCATCCTTGAAACGGGTAGAACCGCATAATGTAATGACTTTATATGTACCAACCATACTTCCTCCTGCACACTCACAATGAGCGGATATACTTCATGCCGTCGTGTTCGTCTTCCGCAATATACAGTGTTTTTTCGTCCTGTGACAGATCGGCAAAGAACAGCTTTCCCTGAATCTCCATGAAATCGATATTGCGGGCATCGATCCGGAAGACATGACGGGAAACCTTGCTGTAGGAAAGACCGTCACGTGACAGCAGTTTTTTGAAACGGTCCAGCATTGTGGAATCATCTGCTTTCGTGTGAACCGGTGTGCTTTCCCGTTTCACAATGCTTTCCGGTTTGACTGTGTTTTTCTTTTTGGGAACAAGACGCAGGTTGTCCGCCATGTATACGATCGTAGTTAGTGCATTTTTTCTGACTGCATATAAACGGACAGGTTCCCATGGGGTGAATAACAGTCCGTTATAAACCACATACCGTCCTTCTTCGACCTCGGTGATCAGCTGTTCGGAGAAGTAATGATGATCCGCTTCCTTGAGCGTCCATCTGCCGGTCCCGTCATTACGCAGATCATACCACTGCTTTCCGTTTGCTGTTGCCAGTGTTCCGGTGCCGCTGTAGCTGTCGATAGATACATCCATCAGTTTTGTCATGCTGGTATCGGTAAGCAGCTGGCTGCCATCCAGGATATTCACCACTTTCAGTTCTCCATCCCATGTGACATCCAGTCCCATTTTAGCAGGACTTCCCTGCAGCATGACCAGTTCCCGGAAACGTTCATAAAGACGACGGAAGTACGGATGATCCTCTTGGCATCCTGCACCGATGCAGCAGCGGCTGAAGTCGGGACTGGATAACACATCTCCATTTGCAATACCGGTGAATACCTGTTCCCCATATTTTCTGGTTTCATCATCAAAACGGATCACGACGGCACCCTTCGGCAGATAGTTTTCAAACATTCCTTCGATCACCGTTCCGTGCGGCGATACCAGTCTGCCCTTTCCGGACATGGCAGTTAACGGCATGCCGTTTGCATCTTTGCCATATTCCTTCCATGTACCGGACAATATCTTTCCATCCGCAAAATGCAGCGTACCATTTCCAAGCATATTGAAATACCCGTCGATCCCGCCCTGGTATACATGGTATTTGCCGGAAGAAGGATCCAGTTCTTTCATGGAAGCATTGGAATAATCGATTCCCTGCAGCTTGCCGGTTTCATCGAAATAGCCGTCTTTTACGATTCCTTCATAAGTGGTATTGCCAAAGCGGTATACCAGCTTTCCCTGCATATAGTCATCCGCATATGTCGTTTCCAGGATCCAGTCCGGCTGCTTGTTTCCATCGGACAGTCTGCCCTGTCCATTAGCCTTTCCATAGAGCCATGTACATTCCAGAACACTGCCGTCCGCATATGTCAGGGTGCCCTGTCCATGGGGCTGTTTTGCTTCATTGACATAGCCGCGATAGATGGAACCATCGCTGTATTTGATTGTGTGTTTGATCAGACTCATGGGACACCTCCCTGTTATGCAGCAGATAACTTTTTGAACATGCGTACGATGAGATCAGTCTGCGTGCCGCCCGGCATCCGCAGGTTTACGACCCCGTCCGATGTTTTCAGATCGATGGAAGACCTGTCACGCTTCATAGAAACAGCGTTGATGCTGTCGTAGCGTACTTCGCAGTTGGAATGATCCGCAAACAGTCCGCCGATGATCTTCTCATTCGTCCAGACACCGGCATTCGTAAAGACCATCATCCCCGCAATGCCCAGTCTTTTCCAGCTATAGACCGCAAGGATCATTTCTGTCTCTTTCAGACGCGGGAATTTCCGGTATGCATTTTCCTCTTCTTCCTGGGTAACGTGCGGCCAGAGATGCAGCACACCGCGATGGGATAAGTACCGAAGAAACCGATCGAGAATCTCATAGATGTGCAATGTCTTCTTTCCTTTTGGCACCAGTTTCTTTCGATTGACGATTACCTGCCTGTAAAGATCTTTTGTCTCTTTGGGCATGGTGTTGGGAAACAATCGTGCCATTTCACAGACATATTCATCCGCCTGCTGGAATTCTACGTATGTACGGCTTAAGCCGGCATACAGATCTACAAGACACTGCCATACCGTTTCATTATCTGAGTCCAATTGTTTCCGGAAGAGTCCCGCAGCTTCTTCGTACCGCTTTTCTTTTAACAGCGGGAAGAAATCTTCCTCTTCCGTTCCAAAGAACAGAGAGTCTTCCCATGTACCGGTCGCATCATGTACAAGACCGTCTTCCATCCATCCCCGCTTCAGCATCAAAGCAAGAGGACTTTCTTCCTCTTTGCAGAATGGATTTACAAACTCGATCATTTCCCCTGTATCTTTCTTCTTCGCCATGTTCACCTCATACCCAAAGTATATCGGTTTACAGGATCGAAGATAAAAGCGGGGGTTACTGATTCACCTTCCAGGCATATGCAGTGATTTGCCTGAGCAATTGCATATCCAGTTTTCCATATGGCATACGGACTGCCCCTTTGGAGAAGGTATATCCCTTCTCTTTGAGAATATCCTGGAAGTGTTCAATGGGATCCGGTCCGGGATAAATACCAAGATGTTTCTTCGCCGGTGCGAAGTGAATGATATTGTGGTTCTTCCAGTATGTCGGCATTCCCCACGAGAAGCGTTCTTCCGCTTCCGGTATCGTTTCCCGTATCACCTGTCTAGTCTGCTTCAGGATCTCACGGATGGATTCCTCCTGTTCATTGATATAGGCATCTACTTCTCTGCATGTATTCATACGATACCGTCTTTTCCGATGATCTTTACTACTGCATCGGCATAGATCTTTCTTGTTCTTTCACCAAACAGTACAAATACCACTGTGTCGATCTTTCCCGGATGTTCTTCCAGGAATTCTTTTACCGCCGTCAGTGCTGCAATGGCTGCCTTGTCTGTCGGATAGCCATATACACCGGTAGAAATGGATGGGAATGCAATAGTGCGGATTCCCTTTTCAACTGCAATGCCCAGTGAGTTCCTGTAGCACTCTTTCAGCTTTTCTTCTTCCCCATATCTGCCGCCGTTCCATACCGGTCCGACGGTATGAATCACATAACTGCATGGCAGATCATATGCACCGGTGATCTTGGCTTCACCTGTTTCGCATCCATGCAGTTTCCTGCATTCATTCAATAATCCCGGTCCTGCGGCTCTGTGGATGGCACCATCCACTCCCCCTCCTCCCAGCAAAGAGTTATTCGCTGCATTCACGATTGCTTCAACTGTATCGATCTTTGTAATATCCCCATTAACTGTCAGTATCTTTGTCATTTATGCCTCCTGATTATCTTTCGCTGTATCCCTGGAATACACTGTCTATTCCGGTGCATTCATTCCGGTATTTCTGTCTTTTCTATTGTACGGTATTTTGCTTAGGCTGTGATATCCTTATTAATATAGAGGACCGGGGCATATGAAAGAATCTGAAAGCAGGACACTTGCATACTATAATACCAATCACGAAAAATTTACCGGCGATACCGTAGACATTGAATTCTCCGATATTCAGGATACCTTTCTGCAATATCTGAAACCGGGTGCGTATATCCTGGATTATGGATGCGGATCCGGACGGGACAGCCGCTATTTCCTGCAGAAAGGCTATCGCGTAGATGCCATGGACGGGTCCATGGAAATGGTGCGCATTGCCGAAAAAACTGCCGGCATTCCGGTAAAGTGCATGCTGTTTCAGGAACTGGAGGCACAGAATGAATACGATGGCATCTTTGCATGTTCTTCGATTCTGCACGTTCCATATGAAGAACTGCCGGATATCTTTGCAAGAATGAAGAATGCCGTAAAGGAAAGCGGGATCATCTATGTATCGTTTAAATACGGTACGTTTGAAGGATACCGCAACGGCAGATATTTTACCGATCTCAATGAAGAACGTTTTCAGAAGCTGCTGGATGCGGTCGGCGGACTCACTGTACTCAGCACCCGCATCACCGGTGATGCACGGCCGGGAAGACAGGATGAAAAATGGCTGAATGTCATTATGAGAAAGGCCTAAATGAAAGCGGAAGATGTATTGAGATCCTTTGGCTATCATCAGACAGAAGATTACTACTATGATGCATCGCATCATTCTTCTGTCTTTTTCAGTGCGGATACGTGCGTCATTCTGGATTATGACCTGTGTGATGTTTCTTCTGAGAAAGTCTTCGATTATTCCAAATACTGTGAAATGCAGAATAAATGGATGGCGCAGGCTGATAAACTGTACCGGTTCTATGTGACAGAAGAAACACCGGAAGAAATACGGACATGGCTCACCAGTGATCCCGACAGTATTGAAGTAAATGACAATGGCGGATCCTTTGATAGAGCACATGTGGATAACACGCCTCTGGAAAAGGAATTTGAAGATCTGTTCATGGAGGCATACGGGAATGATGCGGTCAGTTATCTGCAGAAAGAATACTCCCTCTCTTTGAGCAGTTCCCGCAATGCATTTGTGGATTATGTAATTGAAACACAACAGGGACAGTATGCCATTGAAGCAAACGGTGTCCATTACCACCATCCCCAGTTGATCCACGAAGAAGCCTACCGCAGGCAGCTGGAAAAGCAGAATACTTTAAGTCTGTATGGGTTTAAAACCTATCGTTTTTCCATTGAAAATATCAGTTTCAAGGATCAGGCCATCGAT
This sequence comes from Solobacterium sp., assembly GCA_017539385.1. Classification (GTDB taxonomy): domain Bacteria; phylum Bacillota_I; class Bacilli_A; order Erysipelotrichales; family Erysipelotrichaceae; genus Bulleidia. Next base: position 14,105 of record JAFYHC010000054.1, read on the forward strand.
GCTCTGTATACGTATCTCGGTGACAGGAATACCTTCCGCAATGCCCATACGATCCGTGCCGCAAGACCGTTTGCCCTGTATACGCACCAGGAAACGATCCTGCATGATCTTTCCGATGCACGGGAAAACGGCATCGATACCTCATTGATCGTATGTCCGACCGGATCGGGAAAATCACAGATCGGCATTGAGGATATACACGCTCTTTATGAGGCCGGAAAGATACGCAATGCACTGATCATGGTGCCGACAAAGGCGATCCGTGAAGACTGGCAGAAACGTCTGGACGTATTTCATGGCAGTATTCCCATTGCGGTCGAACTGTATAATCGGACATTCCTGAGCCGTCATGATCTTGCGCCGGAACATTATGATTACATTCTCTTTGATGAAGCCCAGCATGCCCAGGCTGCCAACTGTGCAAAAACACTGCAGTATTTCACGCCGAAATACCTGGTTGGTCTCACAGCTACACCAGAGCGGCTGGACCGCAAGAAGCTGGAAGATATCTTCGGACAATACAAGACACAGATGACATTGAAGGATGCCATTGATAAAGATGTCATTTCCAACATCCGCTGCTACAGACTGCTGTCCAATATTGATCTGTCCAGTGTCCGTTACAACGGAAAAGATTATAACTATGCAGATCTTGAAAAGACACTGATCGTGGATTCCCGCAATGAGCTGATCGTCCGCACGCTGAAGAAGTATTTCTTCCCGCGGGAAGGATTCTATAAACAGGGCATTGTTTTCTGCGTCAATGTGAATCATGCAAAGAAACTGGAAAAGATGATGACCGCAGCAGGTTTTACCGCCAGAGCTGTCTATGGAAATAACACGCACAACGATGAGATCTTTGAACAGTACCGCAGCAGAGAAATTCAGTTCCTGTTATCCTGTCAGCTGATCTCGGAAGGCTGGGATTCCCCACAGACGGAGATCACCGTCATGGCAAGGCCTACCCTGTCCAAAGTGCTGTATACCCAGCAGATGGGACGCGGTGTGCGCAAGTATCCCGGAAAAGAGTGCCTGTATGTCATCGATGTCGTAGATAACTACGAAGGCAAACTGACACCGGTATGTTTCAATTCACTGATGCAGATACCGGTCTATTCCGACTTTTTCGGCGTCAAAAACAACAGTTCGGATTATCTCGAGATCCTTGGCCTGCATGAATCGGAAATTGCCATGCAGGAAGTCGACATCTTTACCTTCGAGGAAAAGTACAAAGATTACCTGTCGCCAGAGCAAGCCGCCCGTGAACTGTTTATCGGTACGTCTTCCCTTATGAGCTGGTACCGCAAAGACAATACGATCAGTTCTCTGCAGCTGCCGATCGGTTCCCGCATGGTCCCCTACTTTTCTCATAATGATATCGAGCGGATACGGGAAGAACATGTACTGGGTGTTCACGATGATACAACACTGCTCAAAGACTTTGAAGATTTCATTGATGAGAATACACTGACCTTTTCCTTCAAGCTGATCTTCATGCTGGGAATGCTGAAACTGGCAGACAAAGAAGGAGAAGTCAGTATTGACTCCCTGATGGAATACTACCGGGATTTCTACATGGACCGCATTGACCGCAATCTTCCGGTCGACCGTCCCAATTGCATTTACACCAGAGAATACCTGCAGGACGCAAAGAAACTCAAGACATCCATCCTGAGCAATCCCTTTGAGAAATTTGAGAGAAAGCGTTTTGTCTATTATTCCAGAGATCTGAATCTCCTGTCGTTTCATCCGGTACTGTGGAGTCAGCTGACAGACGAAAAGAAAGATGAAATACGCACAAAGGAAGAAAACTTCCTGCAGGCCTATTATGAAAAACTGGGCGGTCTCTGAAAGACACCTGCACAGCCGCAAAAAGCTCTGAGTATGCCTCAGAGCTTTTCGTATGCTTCAGAATGTGTGTTTGCGCAATGCCGGATTGGCCAGTATGCCGAAGTATGTTTTCAGCAATATGCGGCGCGGATGGCGTAGGAGCGTGTCAGGAAGTGCGTACCATGGTGCTTTGGGATCCATTGGTATTTCATCCGGTATATCACCGAACATGGGCGTATCATGGAGGATATAGCGCAGAAGGCACCAGTAGGCATTCCATCTACGGTCAAAGCGGTTCATCAGGGCTTCGTGCAGGAATGGCGCAAAGATCTGCACATGGTAGAAACGATCTGCTTCCCGTAACAGTTCCACAATCTCATGATCATCCATCAACGGTTCATCGATGAATGAAATATAGAGCCTGCGCAGTCTGCGTATATTCATGTCTGTGGCGTCGCTGATGGTATCAAAATCTTTCTGCTGCAGATTCAGGATGACATCGTCTTCCATGGCAAACATGCCGGCAGTCTGCAGCGGTTCATAGGATCTGCTGTCCGCGATCCGGAATGGATGGATGTCAAACTTCTCTAATGCATCCCATGCTCTCCAGAAACCGACACCATAGCGCTCACACAGGTGCTTGACGACAAAGACGGGAAGCGTGCATGTGACAGCCGGCACCAGGACTGCTGCTAATTCAGGGTCTTCCGGCGAACTGGAAGTAAGGTAAATTCCGGCATAGGCTTTTAGCAGCGTCTGGAACTGTTCCGGTAATGAAAGAGAAGAATGTTCTGCATAATGCTCCAGCTGTTCTTTAAAACGGAGGGCAGAGCCAAACGGGGTGATCCTGCCGTCTTCATCGAGATACGGTTCATCCGCGATGGATTCAAGGAAGAGACCGGTGCCGTGAATGAGGCACAATATCTCCATGATGCGCATGCGTCCGTTTATGCTGAACGCCGCGTCCATCCAGAACGACGAGGAATTCAGCGGGTCGCGGAAATGCCCGGCAAAGCGCTGGCCGTCCGCATAGCACGCACGCATATATTCATACATTTTCATTGCCTTCTCATCGACTGCCACATAGTCATCCAATACCGTGGACAGCCATCGCTGCATATTGCTCGAGACAGCAGGATGACCAAGGGAAGCAGGGATCACAACGCCTTTGGAAGTATGCCAGCTTTCCAGCATCTGTATGCCCAGGGCAGTGCAGTTGATGGGAAGAACGCGTTCCGGACTGATGTCGACAGCATACGTATATCTGTCACGGGCAATGACATCGGTATACCAGCTGTACCATACATCCGGCGTCTCCCCTTCCGCATAGAAATCAAGCACAGGGACTGTTTCACCGCCGATGGTGCGGGTATCGGGTTTGACGATGCCTGCTTCTTTGAGCAGCAGTGCTGCCTCTTTCCGGTATTTCTGCGTTCCCCGCATAGTGGCGTCTTTTGAACGGTAAGGCGGTCCAAATGGTTCCATACTGCAGTCCCTCCTTGTAAAATGCCTGTCATAGGACAGGCATTGCTTTGCTTGTGATCAGATGCCGGAGATGGTTTTATCTTTCGGCCATGTGACGGTATAGGCAAGTGTCTTTGTGATGACTTCGTCTGGTGCTGCCTGCAGCGTCCATACGACTTCACCGGTGTCTTCTTTGCGCGTGCCGCCGGAGAGTTCATTGATATCCACATGGATGTTCTTATCCTGGGAGATCGGCACCTGGTCTTTGACCAGGATGGTCACCGGTTCGGTGCGGGAAGACGTGATCTTTGTCTCATAGACAAGTTCGCGCGTCTTTGTGCCGCGCAGCTTGGATTCTGCGTCATGCCGCTTTTTGACGGTGCGTGCCACACTGATGCGGTCATCCGGACCAAGAGTGACATCGAAGCTCTCTTCGGTCAGATCAGGAGAAATACGGACGGTACCGACATAGGTTCCCTTGAGATAGACCATGGCTTCCTGGCTGATCATGGTCGGCAGATCTTTTGTCTTCACTGCCGCACAGAGATAGGCTTTGGAATCCAGCTTCGGAACAGCAACAATGCGGTATTCTGCATCCAGTGTGAATGTCTGCAGATCCAGCAGGATGCCGGTGTTTCCCTTCGGGAAGTCTCTTTCCCCGTTCATCTTGTATTCCGTCATCGTATCGGAAACGACGACTGCTTCCGGTGTCACGATGCGGGAAAGCTGGGTCGTATCGCCTATACCGGACATATTCGCGAGTGTCATATCTTCATATGCATCCTCTTCCATGCTCATATCCATGTCCATTTTGAACAGAGCACTGCGCGGAGCCCTGCCGGAGCTTTTTCCATATGAGTAATGCATCGGTTCATAGAAATTCACAAACTGCGGGAAGAGTGTTGGTACGGAAGATCCGGTTGTCGGCACACCGGTCAGAAGCGATAACGTGATGCCGTTCCAGTCTTCATCGGTGTTCTGTACAGCCGTTGCACGGATGCGGAATTCCAACGGGCTGTCTTCACCTTCGGAGCGGATCTCATAGATCGGTGTCCAGTAAGCAGATGGCTCCCGGTACTGCAGTTCGAAGGGGTAATTCCCTTCTTTCTCTGCATGCAGGAAGATATGGACCTTCGGACTCAGTTCTTTCCGGTTCAGTTCATTGAGTTCTTCATTGAGCTGTTTCTTCTTTTTCTGCAGTTCTTTGGTACGGGCGTTATTGGCAGCCATCAAAGACGGAAATTCCTGGATGTATGCCGTCTTCTCTTTTAACTCGCCGCCTTCCGGGGAGATCAGAGAACGGTACAGGGAAGCCTGTTCTTTTAAGACAGCCAGTTCATTGTCAATGTCCCGGATCTCTTCGGCTTTGCGGTCGGATTCCTTATCGTCCTGCTTCGTGTAGGATTCGACTTCCAGACGGATCCCGCTGCCGTTTACACCATCCGGAAAATGCAGAGAGAAGGAGTTGGGATCTGCAGTGGATGACATGCCTTCAATGATGACCGGCGTTACCCCTGCCGCAAGATGCACGCTGCCTCTGCGATGGACAGTGCAGCCGCCGCGGTAGAGCTGCACATCTTTTACTGTTGTTGTACAAATCATTTGCTGGTACCTCCATGTAGTGACTGTATGTATTCCGTTTCGTCGATGCATTCCACCCCTGCTTCTTTTAACATTGCCGCAAAGATGCCGCATCTGTCATAAACAAGCGTATGGGTGAATGTTCCGTCATAGACGCAATGGGGACCGCAGGACGGACTGTTGGCTTTGAGAATGGCTCTTGTGCAGCCATAGTGCCTGCATACGTCCATTCCGATGCGTGCGCCGCGCAGATAGTAATCTGTGACATCTGCACCCGTAACGCTGATCACACGGTCGTCAATGATCTCTGCCGGATCACGCGGAACCGGCAGCCCGCCGTCTTTCTCCGGACATACTGCAACAGCTTTTCCTTCCTTCAGCAGTTCCCGGATCTCTTCCACCAGGTTGTTGCTGCCGGAATACTTGCAGTTTTCACCGGCCAGACACGCACTGATCAGGATCATCGTAGATGTCATTTCCCTTTGTATCGATGCCGACAAAGCATGGGAAGTCTTTTACCTCCAGTCGGACAATTGCTTCTGCCAGCAGGTCTTCAAAGGCGACCGGCTCAGCGGAATGGATGCTGCTGGCAATCAGGGCCCCTGCGCCGCCGCAGGCAATGAAGTAGACTGCATGGTTGCGTACGATTGCTTCTTTGACGGCCTCGCTGCGTCTTCCCTTACCGATCATAGCCTGCATTCCAAGATCCAATAGACGGGGGGTATATGCGTCCATACGGGAAGCGGTCGTCGGTCCGGCGGACCCGATCACTTCGCCCGGTTTCGCCGGTGTCGGTCCGACATAATAGATGCACGCATCCTGTATGTCCATGGGAAGCTCTTTCCCCTCATCCAGCAGTGCGATCATGCGCTTATGCGCCGCATCCCGTGCGGTATAGACCGTTCCGGAAAGCAGAACGCTTTCCCCGGCTGCTAATGCATCACGTGTCTCTTTGTCCATTGGCAGTTGAATCCGCTTCATCACAGCACCATCCTTTCATGCCGGCACGCATGGCAGCAGATATTCACCGCCACCGGCAGACCGGCAATATGCGTCGGTGCGGTTTCGATCTGTATGCCGAGCACGGTCGTCTTGCCATGCAGTCCCATCGGTCCAATGCGCAGTGCATTGGCCTTTTCGATCAGTTCTTCTTCCAGTGCCGCATAGCGTGCATCCGGATTTCTTTCTTCAATACTGCGCAATAGTGCCCGCTTGGCCAGTACCGCACTGTAATCAAATGTACCGCCGATCCCGACACCGACGATCATCGGCGGACACGCATTCGGTCCTGCCTTGCGAATCGTATCCAGGACAAATTCCTTTACACCTTCAATGCCCTGTGCCGGCTTCAGCATCGCCAATGCGGACATATTCTCTGAGCCGAATCCCTTCGCTGTCACTTCGATCACGACGTCTTCCCCTTCCACAAGATCGCAATAGATGACAGCCGGTGTATTGTCCTTCGTATTGATCCTCTCAAACAGCGGATCATCCACCACCGATGCCCGCAGATAGTAGTCTTTGTACGCCCTGCGCACACCATTCTGTATTGCTTCTTTGAGACTTCCGCCGGTAAAATGCACCTCCTGTCCGGCATGGACATACACCGTCACAAGTCCGGTATCCTGACAGATCGGGATCTGTCTGCTTTCGGCGATCTCCGCATTCTCCAATAACATGCGCATTGCTGTCACGGAGCGCTCTTCTTCCTCATTTGCACAGCCTTTCTTCAGTGCCGCAAGAATATCCGGCGCATAGACATGTGCGATCCTGGCGCACGCCTCATAGATACGTGCTTCTGCTTCTTTTACGTTTATTTCTCTCATATCCTCATTCTACCATGAATGTATTTTCCATGTCTTTGTCCATAATGCTCCAGGAGCACCTGGATCAGTTCCTGTGCATATTCCGGACATTCCCGGTAATCTTCCAGAAGACGTATTTCTTCTTCATCATATGTTCCAGAAATCTGCTCCTGTTCCTTCTCATCGGAAAGAAGCGTCTCCATGTCCACTCCGAACAGATCACAATAGCCGATCAGATCCTCGATCCGCGGAATCTTCCCGTTTTCAAATTCCGATACTTTTGATTTGGATATATGCAGCAGCGCAGCCAATTGTTCCTGTGTATAGCCGTGCTCTCTGCGAAGTGTGCGCAGGCGTATCATGATCCGCCTGTGCAGTTCTTCCTGCTGATATTGATGCATGATCACCACCCCCTATGGCAACTATCAATTGTATGCATGTACGTACCGGATTGCATTCTGTATTTGCAATCTTTGTATAAGAGTGCTACTATGGTTTAGCAGTCACCATCAAAGAGTGCTAAGGAGGTAACAGCGATGGCAAAGAAACAGTTTAAAGCAGAATCCAGACGGTTGCTGGAACTGATGATCAATTCCATCTATACAAACAAAGATATCTTTTTACGGGAACTGATCTCCAATGCGAGTGACGCTCTGGATAAGCGCTACTACATATCCCTGACGGATCCGGATCAGAAAGTCGCAAAGAAAGACCTGACGATCACGATCACCCGTCTTCCGGACGCAGATACGATGATCATTGAAGATACCGGTATCGGTATGACAGCCGAAGAGCTGGAAAAGAATCTTGGTACGATCGCCCGCAGCGGTTCGCGTGAATTCCGTGAGCAGCTGGAAAAAGGCACCGACAAGATCGATATCATCGGTCAGTTCGGCGTCGGCTTCTACAGTGCGTTCATGGTTGCCCGTCAGGTCACCGTGGAATCCCGTTCGATCCATGAGGAAGTCGGTCATGTATGGACTTCGACTGGTGAAGACGGCTATACGATCGCAGAATGCGAAAAGAAGACACCGGGCACAAGAATTACCCTGCTTCTGAAGGCAGATACCGAGGATGAGAAGTATTCCGAATATCTGACCGAATACAAAGTCCGTGATCTGGTCAAGAAGTATTCTGACTATGTCCGCTATCCGGTAAACATGGAAGTGACCAAGTCTGTACCGGATCCGACGGAAGAAGGCAAATACATCGAAACACAGGAGATGGAAACACTGAACTCCATGATCCCGCTGTGGAAGAAGCAGAAGTCCAAGATCACACCGGAAGAATACAACGAATTCTATAAGACAAAGTTCAATGACTGGGAAGATCCGGCCAAGGTCCTTCACTACAATGTGGAAGGCAATCTGTCCTATACAGCACTGCTGTTTATCCCGGGCAGGACACCGTATAACTTCTATTATTCTGACTTTGAACCGGGCATCCAGCTGTATTCCAAGGGTGTATTCATTCTGGATAAAGCCAAGGATCTGATCCCGGAGCACTACCGCTTCGTAACTGGTCTTGTGGACAGTGATGATCTGAACCTGAATATTTCAAGAGAAATGCTGCAGCAGGACCGTCAGGTACGCCTCTTAGCCCGTTCGATCGATAAGAAGATCCACTCTGCTCTTGAAGATATGCTGAAGGATGAGCGTGAGGCCTATGAGAAGTTCTTTGATAACTTCGGTCTGAATCTCAAATACGGCATCTACAAGGACTATGGCGTCCATAAGGATGAACTGCAGGATCTGATCCTGTTCCGTTCCACCAACGAAGGCAAATACACCACGCTGAAGGAATATGTCGAACGGATGAAGGAAGAGCAGAAGGATATCTACTATGCATGCGGCTCCAGCATCGAAGAGATCGAAAAGATGCCGGTCATGGAAAAGCTGCACGCCAAGGACTACGAAGTGCTCTACTTCCTCGATGAGCGCGATGAATTCGTCACCGGCATCATGAATGCATATGACGGACATGCTTTCCGCTCTGTCAATAAGGGCGATCTCGACCTCGACAGCGAAGACGAAAAGAAAGCCAGAGAAGAAAAGGCAGAAGCCAACAAGTTCCTTTTGGAAGACATGGGCAAAGCCCTGGAAGGAAAAGTACGTGAAGTACGCATCTCTTCCCGTCTTGTCAGCGATCCGGTATGCATCGTTTCCGATGAAAACGGTCCGTCCATCGAACTGGAAAAATATCTTGCCAATGACCCGATGAACCGCAATGCCATCAAGGCCACAAAGATCCTCGAGATCAACGCGGATCATCCGATCTTCGCTGCTCTGCAGAAGAAGCACGAAGCCGATCCGGATTCCATCCGGGAAGACGCAGAGATCCTGTATGATCAGGCATTGCTGATCCAGGGACTGCCGATCGAAGATCCGGCAGAATATGCCCGCAAGATCACTGCCCTGCTGTTAAAGGCATCGGAATAACCGCAAAAAAATGAGTATGCATCATTGCATGCTCATTTTTGTTATGACTCTCAGAGGGATTTTTCGTGCCGTTCGAAGGCATCCCTGATCGATACGCACTGTACGTCTTTCGCCGCGGAAACGATCTGGCAGATGGTCTCAAACTTGGCCCAGTTGCTTTCTCTTGTGCCGAAGTCAAATTCATAGCCATGTGCGAACATGAGGAAGAAGAGGTCCTCTTCTTCCGCTTTTTCCTGTACAAAGCGCTCTGTCAATGCCAGTGCGTTTTTGCGGATATGCCAGGATGTCATGGGTGTTTCATAAGGATCTTTGGGGAAGCGGAAGGATGGATCCATATGCACGGTGCGTCCATAGCGGATGCCTGCTTCCTGCAGGATGGGTTTGCAATAGTCCGCTGAAGCGCCATAGGGATAGGCAAAGCCAACGACCCGCTGCCGGAATATCCTGGAGAGTGCCTGCACATCGTCCAAGATCTCGCTGCGTGCTTTCTCTGCACCGCAATTTTTCAGATTTGCATGTGTGCGCGTATGCGAGGCGATCTCAAAGCCATCATACAGCTGCACGGCTTCCTCTTCACGCAGACGGAAATGCCGCCTGGTGTGAAAGGTATCTGCCGGGACTTCCTTCATGCCGAGATTGCCGATGCGCCCTTCATAGGTCCTGTCGCCGAATAATCCCGAATTCAGATGAAATGTCGCACCCATGCCGTATTTGCGCAGGATCGATACAATGCGGACATCCTGCTGCAGACCGTCGTCAAAGCTCCATGCAAAATACTTATTTGCCATCGTGAGCCTCCTTTCGGAAGAATGCATCGATCAATGCATACACTTCCTGACTTTCCGGATAATCCGGATACATGACGGAATAGACATGAACCAGTTCACGCTCTTCCCCTTTTGGCCGGTCATGGATCTCATGCGGTACGCCGTATTGTGTTAACAGGGCTTCGAATTTCAGTGAATCCTTATGAATCAGATCTTCCTCACTGGTGAACTGGATGATCGGCGGCAGCTTTGCTTCTTTGACAAGTGAACCGGGATCTTTCAGAAAGCGCACATAGGTCTTCCCCTTGTCTTCTTTGTCAGTAATAACATTACTGATAGCCATCATCAGGTCTTTGCGCTGGGTATCCAGCATGATCGAGATCATGGCTGCTGCTTTGAAGTGAAGTCCGCTGCCCTGAATTCTGAAGATGGACTGCAGAGCAGTATTGGTCTCCAGCGACAATGCAAACAGACTTAGCAGTGCACCGGCACTGTCGCCGGACAGATACAGATCATTGATATTCAGATGGTATTCTTCCGCATGTCCCTTCACCCAGCACAATGCATGCATCACATCGCCGATCTGATGCCGCAGTGTCGTTTCCGGAATACGCCGGTAGCTGATGCTGACAACGGTATATCCCCGCTTGGCGATCTCATAGTTGAAGTGGGCATTGACCTCTTTGTAGGACGCAAACAGACCGCCGCCATGGATATTGATCATAAGCGGGTCACTGTCATTACCGTCCTTTCGGCGATAGATATCCAGCAGATGTCCCCTTTCTCCGTCATCGAGATAGGGAATATCTTTCTGCAGGTCCAGCATGGAAATATCCGGATGCTGCTGGGCAATGCGCTTTTCATCGCCGGATTCAAAGACATGACGCCAGATGCATACACCGATCTTGGACATAAAGACCTCCTGTATTCTACCCAAAGTATAGAAAAACCATGAATGCACTGACTATAATGAATATGTGATAAATATTGAATTTCTGTACTCTGGAGGACACATATGCGCAAGATGATCCATCAGCTTGTAGAAGATTCCGAAGAAAACTATGTCAATGCGACAAGCTGGAAGTATTATCCCGTTTTTCACAGCATCCGCACCGGCCGCACAGATACGCTGCAGCAGCTTTTTCCTGCTTTTTTTGAGCACAGTGATGCACCGGGCCGGATGGGAGAATCCCATCCGAAAGAACCGGAATACATGGCTGTATCGCTCGTTAATACGTTCATGATCGCGGCTTTATTGGGCGGTGCCTATCCGCCGGATGCCAACCGGATCGCGGACCGTGCTCTGGAGCAGATCGCTGCCGGACTGAAAAAAAGTGAAATGATGGAGCTTGCCAATAAGACAGCCATGGAATTCTGCGCGCTTGTTGCCGATACCCATGCGAAAAACTGCGGAAACCGCCATGTGGAACACGCCTGCCAGTATATACGCACCCACCTGACCCAGACGATCCGCATGGATGATCTGGAAGCGCACACCGGTGTCAGCAGGAGTCATCTGAGCCATCTGTTTCAAAAGCATCTGGGAAAGACGGTGTCCGATGTGATCGTTGAAGAGCGCATCGAAGCAGCCTGCCAATTGCTGCAGGAAGATTCCCGCAGTATTTCCGAGATCGCAAGTCTTTTGCAGTATTGCGATCAAAGCTACTTTGCATCCGTCTTCAAAAAGAAAACAGGCATGACGCCGAAAGCCTACCGGCAGCGCCACGCCCGTATGATCGTATAAAAATAACCGCTGCGGTGCATGGATCCGCGGCGGTTATCTGTTTACAGCAGATGCGTATGGGAAACGTACAGGGGTCGTTTCACAATGTGTGGGGTGGGGTTACTGCTGCATGGATTTTCTGTGTACCAGGAAGATGGAGAAATCCGAGGAGCGGATCCCCTTGCGGATATAGGCAGACATACCAGGTACGAAGATCACTCCGAGTAAGAGGATCAGATCCGCAAAGGCCCTTCTTCCATCCGGTATCATCTCAGCAATGAGATTGGTGGGCATAGCCAGTGACAGCGCAAGCATCGCAAGCAGGACGTAGAACTGGATCCGCAATCCCATGCGCAGATCGCTTGTGCCTTCTTCAAGAAACCAGCGGCAGCTGAGGATGTTGCACGCAGCCACAACAGGCAATGATGCAAACAGATCCTTCATTCCGCTGATATGCAGCAGAAACAGTCCCGCAAAGACCGGCAATATTCCTGCCATGGCCTTCTTCCGTGCCGGTGTCTTTGTATTGACTGTCCATGCCAGTCCTGCCGCAAAGAGTGCAAAGAATATCGCTGCCGCGTGATATCCCTTGAGTGCATAGCCGAATGCAAACCACAGAATGCCTGTGGTGATCATGAAGAATGTGTTTCTGTTCATCGCGTGTACCTCCTCATCTGCTGTTATTGTAGGGTGCTTCCTTTGACAGCACTGTACAAATACAGGTACAATGTAAAAAATGAGATACGGTGCTAAAAATGAACTTCCCCTGCTCTTGTTTTCCTATCTGTGGCGGTACAGCGATGCTTCGCATCATCTGTCCATGCCCGAATTGCAGGCAATGCTGGAAGAAGAAGATATTACTGCGGACAGAAGGACCATCGGCTATGCCATTAAGGCGATCGATGCTGTCCTGTGTCCGGTGCATTTTACACGCGCAAACAAACAGGGCTATTACATCGATCATCTCTTTACGGAAAGCGAAGCCCTTTTCATCAGCGGTCTGATTGCCCAGGCTCCCGGCATCTCGGCTTCATTGACGGATGATCTGCTGCGGCGGCTGCAGGAAACAGTCAGCCAGGCGCAGAAAGAACAATTGCATATGCCGGCTGTCCCCTCTGCCAAAAGTGACAATGAGAATGTACTGAAGCAGTGTGAAACGATCCTGTCTGCGATCAAAGCGCGCCACGCGATCGAGTTCCACTATTATGACCGCACGGTCACGAAACAGAAGCGCTACCGGAAGAACCGCCGTCGCTATACGCAGATCCCCTATGCCGTCATTCTGCACCAGGGACGCTTCTATGCCGTCTGCTATTCGATGCACCATGGCAACTTTGCCAATTACCGCATCGACCGCATGGATCATATTACCGAAAGTGATACGGTCTATGATCCGGTGCCTTTTGATCTGGAATCCTACAGCCGTTCAACATTTGATATGTATAAGGGAGATCTGCGCACGATCACACTGCGCTGTGCATTGTCCCTTTCCGAATATGTACAGGATGCATTCGGCGACCATCTGCTCATCCAGGCAATTGATGAAGACAGCTTCACCTTCTCCGTCAGCACTGCTCTGACGCCAACGCTGACCAGCTGGCTGCTGCAGTATTATGACCGCTGCACCGTCATTGCCCCGGAAGAATTGCAGAATAATCTCATACAGATCGCAGAGACGATCCTCTCTGCCTATAATAAATCAAAGGAGGAAACCCATCATGAGTGACAAGATCCAGCAGCTGCAGTCCATTCTCGACAATGGAAAGCGCATCGTCTTCTTCACCGGTGCCGGCGTATCCACCGACAGCGGCATCCCGGACTTCCGTTCCCAGGACGGCCTGTACAACCAGGAATATGACTATCCGCCGGAGACGATCATTTCGCATACGTTCTTTGAGCGAAGACCGGAAGAGTTCTACCGCTTCTACCGCAACAAGATGCTCTTTCTGGATGCAAAGCCCAACTACACCCACAAGCTGATCGCTGACTTTGAAAAAGCAGGACGCAGCCTTGGCGTCATTACGCAGAATATCGATGGTCTGCATACCGCAGCCGGCAGCACCAAAGTATTTGAACTGCACGGCTCCGTCCTGCGCAATTACTGCATGCGGTGCGGCAAGTTCCACGATGTCCGGAAAATAAAAAACAGCACCGGGATCCCGCGCTGTGACTGCGGCGGCATCATCAAGCCCGATGTTGTCCTGTATGAGGAAGGCCTCGACAGCAATGTTCTTAACGGTGCCGTGGATGCCATTATGTGCGCCGATGTCATGGTCGTACTTGGCACATCCCTCATCGTTTATCCCGCTGCCGGACTGATCCGCTACTTCCATGGGGACAAGCTGGTGCTTATCAACCGGGACGTTACCCCATATGACAGCAGTGCCGACCTGCTGGTGCAGGATTCGTTTTCCAATATAATTCCAAAATTGCATGTATAAATAAGTACCCTTTTCAATTTCAGGATTCCATGATTCTTTTCGGTTATTGCAGTACCTATGTAAAATCTAATACAGTTTGCATAGATACATTTCCTACGTCGTCTTGTATATGGTTAAAAAAAGGTTTTAAAGGTTTCATCATGATCATTTACAACAAATTATGGAAAACACTGGAAAAGAGAGGAATCTCACAGTACAGACTGATCAACACGTACCAGATCAGTCCAGGTCAGCTCACACGTCTGCATCGCAACGAAAGCGTTACGACGCATACACTGGACCGGCTTTGCGACATTTTGCAGTGTGACCTGAGCGATATCGTAGAATACATTCCGGCAAAACCGGAAACGGATGAAGAGGCGCTCTGATCCACTTCGATACTTGCTTCAAATAAAAACGGCTCACGCCGTTTTTATTATGTACTGCCGATGTTTGTATGACGTCATGCCTTCGCAGCTGCTTTGCCTACCTCTGCGTCAAAGTACCGCTTTGCTTCTTCAAACGTCATATTCAGTGCGACCGATAATTCCGTAAACAGATAGTATTCTGCTTTCTGCAGATATTCATCATCGATCGACGCGAGCTTCTTGTGCTGTTCCATCCGTTCTTTGTTCCGGGTAAAGGAGGTCTTGATGATGCAGACCAGTTCGGAAAGCGATTCCCCTTTGAGTACGGCAGCGTACTGGCTTTTCATATTGGCCGGTTTGCTTTCCAGCATCTCAATGCCGGGCGCTTCTTCGATCAGTCTCTGAACTTCCTCTCTGGTCACAACGTCCCGGATATGTCCCCCTTTGTTGGAGACCGGGACCTGCATTCTCACGGAGCCGTCCTGTTTGTCATACGGAACCAGGATGTAGCACATCTCGTTCGTAAAGTCACTTCTTCTTTTGCCGATGATTTTACAAACATCGCGCTTGTACACAACCAGATCATCTACTTTGTACATGTGCCATACCTCCGTTTTATAGGCTTATTATAGCAGTTTTTTCGACTTTCTGTAAGGGTGAAGAATAGACTTTAAAATGTTATGAACAAAGTGTCGATTATTTTACAAATACTTACAGAATCTGCAGAATAAAGCACTTCAGATAGTCGGTTTCTTCGACCGAAGCAAGCACCGGATGGTCCATGGAGGCATGGCGTTCTTCCACGATGCGCAGGCGTACGCCGGCATCCAGGGCGGCTTCGTTTAACATGGCTTTGAATTCTTCGGTCGTCATGAAGTGGGAACAGGAACAGGTGATGAGGTAGCTGCCACGCTTCAGCAGTTTCATGGCTTCGGCATTGATGGTGCGGTAGCCTTTGTGTGCGTTATGGACGGTACGGCGGCTTTTGGTGAATGCCGGGGGATCCAGTATGATCAGATCGAACGGACGGTGTTCTCTGCGCCATTTGGGCAATAGTTCAAAGACATCCCCTTCTTCGGTATCCATGTGGCTGCTCATGTTGTTGTCTTCTGCATTGCGCCGCGTCATTTCCAGAGCCGATGCAGAGATATCAGCAGCCAATACATGGGATGCGCCGCCTGCCAGTGCATTCAAAGCAAAAGAGCCGGTATGCGTGCAGCAGTCCAGAACCCGTTTTCCCTGGCACAGACGCCGTATTGCAAGACGGTTGAACTTCTGATCCAGGAAGAATCCCGTCTTCTGTCCGTCCGCGAAATCCACGTTGTAGATGATGCCGTTTTCTCTGATCTTTGTCGTTGTTTCCTCTGGGTGGGGTATTGCTTCATACCAGCCGCTGTATAATGCGAGGCCTTCCTTCTTGCGCAGTTCATTCTCATTGCGCTCATAGATGCCTTTGACAGGCATGCCTGCTTTGGCCATTTCCTCACACAGTGCCTGATACAGGACGTCTTTGCGCTTTTCCATGCCGAAGCATGCAATCTCGCTCACTAGGATGCCGTTGTAGCAATCCACCGTCACACCGGGCAGACCATCCGCTTCTCCATGGATGATGCGCATGCACGTTTCTTCTTTCGGCATGACGTCTTTGCGGTACTGAATGGCATAGCGCACACGGCGGCCAAAAAATGCATCGGTAAATGTCTCATTGGCATTGGTATCCAGTATGCGGATGCGGATCAGGGACTGCTCACTGTACAATCCTGTTCCAAGATAATGTCCCCTGCTGTCCAGCACATCGATCAGACAGCCGTTTTCAATCGTTTCCGGGCATGTGACGATCTCATCGGCATATACCCAGGGATGACCGGCACGAAGCCGCTTCTCCTGCTTTTTTGTAATCGTCACAGACGGATAGTTTCTTTCCTGTTTCATACGCTTCTCCGTTTTTACCATACGAAATGGTAACATGTTTCCTGCCTGTATACAAAGTACGATCTGTAACAGTGAACATTACGGACAGCACTTCCTTCATCGGGCAATATCCGATATAGTTATTTTGCTATGACCATCATAGTTTCGTCCTGCTGAAGCAGTATACCTGCTTTGCGTGTATATCTGTTTTGCGTGTATAATGGAACTGTATGGAGGCAGACATGAACGCTTTGACAGACAGTGAAGAAAAAATAGCTGAGATCGTATGGGCCAATCCCGGTATTTCCTCGATGGAGACCGTGCGGATCTGCAATGACCGCTATGGGTGGAAGAAATCCACTGTTTTCACACTGCTTAAGCGGATGACTCTGAAAGAGATGGTCATACTGGAGAATTCCCGTCTGATCATGACCGTCAGTAAAGAAGACTACGATCATGCCAAGACGAGCAAGATCGTCGATGACGGTTTCGGCGGTTCTCTTCCGGGTTTCCTGAATGCCTTCTTAAAAGATCGAAGACTGTCAGAAGAAGAACTGGAAGAACTCGAACAGCTGATCCGCAAATACAAGGAGGATTAGCATGCCATTTTTCTGGCTGGATCTTATTGCCTGCTCTCTGGCGGGCAGTATTATTTCATGCATTGCTTTGGGAATACGCAGTTTGAACAGACGCATGCCGGCAGAGATAAAAGAGTGGATCTGGCTGCCGGTGTATGTGTCTTTTCTTCTTCCCTCTGCACTGCGTATTGCTTTTCCCCTATGGACGATGCCCGCTTCATTTACGAAGACATGGTATGCCATCGTTCATTTTTTTCATGCCTCTGCACCGGTCTTCTGCTTCATTTGGGCAATTGGTCTTGCGGTTTTATGCATCATTGCATTGCGGCGCTATAGAGAGCTGGTACGAAAGAATTCCCTGGATGCGTGCAAAGAAGACATCGTGGTATCCGAAAAGGCAGACAGTCCGCTGACCGTCGGCATCCTGCATCCCCGCATTCTTCTGCCTCAAGGTCTTACGGAAGATGAAACACGCTTTATCCTCC
>JAFYHC010000055.1 GCA_017539385.1 Solobacterium sp.
GGCCTTATTTCATCCGAGTATTTGGCTATATTTTAGCCGAGTATTTGGCTCTAGTCAATAATATAAAAGGACGCTTACTTACTGCGAAATGCAGAAAATAAACGTCCATAATCAACGTGATATTCTATTGTCTATAAGTCCTCAAGTTTTGTGCCTACAGTGACAAGTTCTATTGCTATAGCCACCCGGACATACTTTTCAAGGCGTTTTCCACGCTTCGACCAGTCCGTCTCACCGAAGGTGAAATGCTCGTAAAAGTACTTAAAATAAAGGATTTCTACGAGTTCAACTTTTGCAGCAGCACTATAGTCTCGATGTGGATCGTATTCGGAAACATGTCTACCGGCTGTATCGTTTCAACGGCATAGCCCTGTTCCATCAGAATCTTGACGTCTCTTGCAAGGGTTGCAGGATCACAGGAAACATAAACAAGTCGCTTTGGTGCAATGGTAACGATTGCATCCAGTGTATCTTTGGAGCAGCCTTTGCGGGGCGGATCCACGATCACGACATCCGCTTTTATTTTGGAGCGGATAAATGTGCGGGCACCGGCAGAGGCATCCATGTTCAGGAATTCGATATTTTTAATTCCGTTGGCTTCGGCATTGATATTGGCATCGCGGACAGCATCGCTGACGACTTCGACACCGTATACTTTCTTCGCCCGTCCTGCTGCCAGCATACCGATGGTTCCCGTGCCGCAGTACAGGTCAACAACGGTTTCTTTTCCTGTCAGTCCGGCAAGATCCAGTGCAGTGCTGTAGAGGATCTCTGTCGCATAGGGATTGATCTGGAAGAACGAGCGGGCACTGATGCGGAAGCGGCATCCCAGCAGTTCTTCTTCGATATACGGCCGTCCATACAGAACATATTCTTTTCCATCCAGGATGACATTGTCTTCCCGCTGATTGCGTATAGCCAGCAGACAGCGTACATCGGGATATGCCTTCCGTATGGCTTCAGTCAGTTCATCGGCACGGTCAAACGGCCAGTGACGTACGATCAGTGCGATCATGATCTCACCGGTCCGGTGGGCATGCTTGATCAGGACATGGCGGATCTCTTTGGAACAATGCAGACGGATAAACAGTCCCTTCAGGAAAGATGTGATCTGATTGGACAGTTCTGTCTGCGCATGGCAGTACGTATAGTCAATGATCGTATTGGTATGATTCTGATAGAATCCCATTTTGGTCATGCCGTCTTTGTACTGTACTGGTACCTGCACCTTGTTGCGGTATCCGTACAGATGATCGGATGTCAGGATCGGACGCACATCTGCCTCCATGTCCGCATTCTGCCGGAAGCAGGCACGTACTTTATCCTCTTTAAAACGCTTCTGCTCTTCGTAGTCCATATGCAGCAGCTGACATCCCCCGCACAGTCGGTTGACATCACATACCGGCTGTACACGGTGCACAGACGGTCTTGTGATAGATACCACACGGGCATAGCCATAGTTCTTCTTCAGTTTGGTAATGCCGATCTCTGCTTCTTCGCCTTTGATCAGTCCCGGGACAAACAGCACCATGCCGTCGGCACGCGTGACTGCCAGTCCTTCATTTGTATAATCTTCCGCAATGACGGAAATCGTATCGTTCTTTTTCATAATCCGTATTCCAAAAAAGGGCATATGCCCTTTTTCTTACTCTCCCTGTCCGCCTTCTTCAGACCCTTCGGCAGGAACTTCTTCCTGTGTTACGTTGACTTCCTGCTGTTCTTCCGCTTCTTTCGCAGCTTTCTCCGCTTCTTCCTTTGCCTTGCGGTCAATGACATCCTGGCGCAATTGTGCGGCCAGTGCCTTGTTGCGGGCGGAGCTGACGACCTGCGGCTTTGCTTCGCTCATCGAGGAGTTCTTGACACGGATGACATAGACGAAAGTATCTTCTTCGATCGGTACTTCCATGTCTCTTTCATGGTTGTATACATGTACTTCGATGTCATACATCTTCTTTCCGTCATGCTGGGTGAAGTAGACATTCGGATCGAGAACGGTCTTGATCCAGTTATAGATCTCTTCGCTCTTCAGTGTGCAGAAGATGCCGTCTGCGTCGTCTTTGACATCTGCATAGACACGCAGTGTTGCTGTCTGCATCTGTACATCCACCTTTTCAACATCCGGTACGGCTTCTGTTACCTTGCGGACTTCTTCCAGCTGAGCAGCAGTGATTGCCGGATCCAGATCATTGGCATAACGGTTGCCAAGGACCGGAGCATTCGAATCCATGGATGAGGAGAACAGTATCCATCCGAGGATGCCGAACGGTGCAAGAATCAGGATCAGACAGACCCAGAAAATGACCGCGGTCACATATCCTCTTTTTCTTCTTTTACGGGTAGCCTTTGTTGTCTGTGCCATAAATATGACCTCCGTCAGTTTATTTTACTCTGTTTGGGGCTAAATAACCACAGTGACCGGTATATTTTACGCTTTATTCCCCAAAGCGGGCAAGGAAATCTTCTTCCGACAGGATTTCGATTCCCAGTGCCTGGGCTTTTTTATTCTTGGATGATGTCGAATGGACATCGTTATTGATCAGGAAACTGGTGGATCCTGAGACAGAGCCGGTGACTTTGCCGCCCTGTGATTCAATATATGCTTTCAGTTCATTCCGGTTTTTGAAATGATGCACATCACCGGTGACGACGAATACCAGTCCCTGACAGCGTGCGCCGGCAGCGGCCTGTACGCCGGCTGTGACGGTGAGTTCCTGCATCAGCCGGTCATAGACCGCACGGTTATTGGGATCCTGGAACCAGCGGACGAAGGCGGCGGATTTCTCAGGACCGATGCCGTCGATTGCTGCAAACACATCATCCTGCTGTGCTTCTTCTGCCATCGCTGTCAGTGTTTCCAGCGGCCAGGCAGAAAGCAGACGCTTTGCGACATCCTGTGCCACCAGCGGAATATTCAATGCATATAACAGGCGGGTATCCGGAACAGTGCGGGATTTTTCGACAGAGGTGATCAGGTTGCGGGCGGAGCGCTCGCCAAAGCGGTCCAGTTCAACGATCTCCTGCTCATGTTCACCCAGATGATAGATATCCCGGTATTCATGGATCCATCCTTCGGATATGAAGCGTGCCAGTGTGGCGGTGGACATGCCGTCGATATCCATGCCCGGCTTGGAAACAAACCGTGCAAATTTGCGCAATTGCTTGGCGGCACACGATGGATTCGTGCAGCGAAGCGTCTTTGTGGCGGAAGCGTCACTGATTCGGATCACCGTCGGCTCTCCGCATACCGGACAGGCATCCGGGATGTGCAGTGTCCCTTCTGTTTTCTTCACGCGGATCACCTTGGGGATGATCTTGTTGGCTTTGATAACTTCGATCTCGGTACCGGCTCCGCCGATGCCAAGCCGTTCACACTCAGAAATATTGCACAGAGAAGCGCGCTTTACCGTTGTGCCTTCCAATTGCACCGGTGCAAAGACCGCTACCGGTGTAATAGTGGAAGCAGCACAGGACCATTCAATATGGTCCAGTACGGAAGTTACCGATGTATCCTGCCACTTGAAGGCATAGCCTGCTCTTGTGGCATGGTGACCGGTCACACTGCCGGAAGCGGCGTAGACGGTATCGTCATACGTGATGACAAGTCCGTCGACCGGATATGGGTTGACGCCGTCTGTGACTTTCTTCGTAAAGTCATCGATCACTGCCTGGACGGCTTCCTGATCCGGCTTTTCCACCAGTACGCTCTCTACGCAGGAGAAACCCAGTTTCTTTAAGAATTCCATCCGTTCTCCCCAGGATGTGATCTCTTCTTCACACGATACCAGGGTAAATGGGATCCAGTGGATCTTTCTGCGGCGCACTTCTTCCGCATCTTTCAGCGACAGTGAGCCGGATGCCAGATTGCGCGGATTGGCATAGTCTTCACCGGACTCTGCCGCAAATGTCTCAAAATCTTCATACGAGATGACTGCTTCCCCGCGCACCACCAGATGGCCTTTTTCCGTGATCTTCTCCGGAATGCCATACAGTGCTTTGGCAAGGTGGGTGATATTGGTGCCGATGTGGCCGTCTCCGCGTGTTACCAGCTTTGTCAGACGTCCTTTGTCATATGTCGCTACCAGCGTCAGTCCGTCCAGCTTCCAGCTCATCCAGATCGGACGCATCTCTGCC
The DNA here is from genome assembly GCA_017539385.1 of Solobacterium sp. Lineage (GTDB taxonomy): Bacteria > Bacillota_I > Bacilli_A > Erysipelotrichales > Erysipelotrichaceae > Bulleidia. The sequence continues at coordinate 4,132 of JAFYHC010000055.1, forward strand.
CATTTCACCAGTTCTTCGACCTTCTTGGTCTTGGCCAGGGAAAGCGCCGGGAATTCATGTTCTTCTTTGGTACCGGCGGTATCATCTGCACTGACATTGCGGGTCGGGCTGTTTTCCAGTATGACACCGGTCTCGTTCTCCAACTCCGTCAGACGGTCAAAGCCGGCATCCCATTCGTAGTCGGTCATCACTTCAGGAAGACCGTTGTAATAGGCTTCAGAAGCACGGTTCAGGCGTTCTGCCAGTTCCTGCATCTCTTTGATTTTGTCATCCATAATCAGCTCCCGGATTTCTTCTGCAGGGCCGGATGGCCGGCTGCGATCTTCTTTACGCCATGCGGATACGGGAAGGCAATGGATGCGATCTGACCATCCAGTTTCAATACAATACCTTCGCCGAATACCTTATGTACGACCGTATCCCCTTTCCTGAGCAGGGCACTGCGCCGCTGCATCTGTCCGCCGCTCGACGGTTCATTCAGGGTAAAGGTCAGCCGTGTCTCTTCTTTCTTTTCTGCCGTGCCGCGGTGCTCAATGCATTCCTCATCGATTTCCCGGACAAAGCGGGATGTCGTACGCATCTTCTGCAGAATATAGCTGAAGCCGCCGGCTTCGGTAATATACAGCTTATTGCGGGCACGGGTAAATGCGACATAGGCAAGACGGCGCTCTTCTTCCACACCGCGCTTTCCTTCGCTCATTGCTCTCTCATTCGGGAAAATACCATCGTTCATATCACTGACAAAGACAGTATCAAATTCCAGACCTTTCGCCGCATGTACCGTCATTAACTGCACATAGTCGCTGTCGAGCGTCTCTTCCCGATCTCCATACAAAGATACCTGCTGCAGATACTCCTGCAGGGAACTGTCCGGTTCATTCTCCTGGAATTCCCGTACGTCATCGATCAGTTCCTTCAGGTTCTCCAGACGGTCCGTCTCTTTGTTTTCTTCCAGCATCTGCTTATAGCCGGAATCCTCCAGGATCTCTTCAAACAGGCGGTACATTTCCGTCTTTCCTTCAGCGATCTGTTTCTTCCAGCTTTCCACCATTGCCACAAAGCGGTCCAGCGTATTCTGGGTGCGTGCCGCAAACAGTTTCTCATTCCGGAGCACTTCGTACATCGTGCAGCCTTTGTCACGGGCTGTTTCCGCAATGGTATCCAGCGTCTTATTGCCAATGCCCCGCTTCGGCACGTTCAATATACGCTGCAAAGCAAGGTCATCCGCTGTAACTGCCATGCGCAGATAGCACAGTGCATCTTTGATTTCCTTGCGCTCGTAGAAGCGAAGACCGCCATAGATGATATACGGGATGCGCATTTCCACCAGTCCTTTTTCCAGTGAACGGGACAGATAGTTGGAACGGTACAGGACTGCCATATCCTTATAGGGCTTTCCCTGCTTGTGCAGTGTAAAGATCTTTGCGGCGATCCACTGTGCTTCGCCTTCATCCGAAGCCGCAGCATAGTGCGTGATCTTCTCATCCGACTTCTTACTGGTATAGAGTTCCTTCTCTACCCGGTTGCGGTTGTGCTGGATCACAGAGTTTGCCCCGTTCAGGATCATATCCGTTGAACGGTAGTTCTCATTCAGTATGATCGTACGCACATCCGGGAAGTCCTTTTTGAAATTCATGATGATATTCACATCGGCTCCGCGCCATGTATAGATCGTCTGGTCCGGATCGCCAACTACGCATACCGCATTCTCTTCGCCAGCCAATTGCCGGATCAGGCGGTACTGCATTCGGTCAATATCCTGGAACTCATCGACCAGGATATAGGAAAAGCGTCTCTGCCACTTTTTCAGCACTTCCGAGAAAGATGCAAACAGCTTCGTCGTTTCAATGATGAGATCATCAAAATCCAGGGCAAACAGTTCTGTCTGACGGTTTCTGTAATACCCGTATACCTTCGCACGCAGAACGTCTTCGCGGTCATGACCGGCAAGCCGCATTGCTTCATCCACACTGACATCTTCCGTCTTATTTGCAGAGATATAATTCAGCATTCCCCCGTACGGCATCCGGGTGGTATCCAGTTTGTATTCTTTATAGGCTTCTTTCAGGATCGCCTTCTGATCATCCGCATCAAGAACCGTAAAATCCCTTGGCCAGCCCATGCACTGGATGTCCTGGCGCAGAATGCGCACACACAGGGAGTGAATGGTCGAGATCCACGGTACGGAGGAATCGTCCTCCAGCATGTTCATGACGCGCTCTTTCATTTCATTGGCAGCCTTATTGGTAAAGGTAATTGCCAGAATATGGTATGGATAGATATCCAGATCTTTGATCAGGTGGGCGATCCGCATAGTCAGAACACGGGTCTTTCCGCTTCCTGCACCGGCAATGATACGCAGATAGCGGTCTTCTGCCAGCACTGCCTGTTTCTGATTTTCATTTAGTAGGTTGATATCCATTCAGTGTACCTCGTGCCTTTTTGGGCGTATATCGTATTATACCATTTTTGCCTGTGAAATATTCTATTGTTTCCATCGGCTTGGTATAATGGCAGGGAGGTAAAAAACTATGTTACGTAAGGCAGACCAATGGAAGGATTATGCCTGCATTGATGCAGGAGACGGAGAAAAACTGGAGCGGTGGGGTGATGTGATCCTGCGCCGTCCGGACCCGCAGGCCATCTGGCCGAAGGATGAGCGCTTTGCTCTCTGGCGGCAGGCAGATGCGGTGTATCACCGTTCAAAAAGCGGCGGCGGAAACTGGGAATACCGGAAGAAGATCCCGGAGTTCTGGACTGTATCGTACCAGGATCTGACCTTTAAAGTATCCCCGACCGGCTTTAAGCATACCGGTCTGTTTCCGGAACAGGCAGCCAACTGGGACTGGATGCGCTCTCTGATCCAGTCCTGTCCGGATGAAGAGATCCGGGTGCTGAATCTGTTTGCGTATACCGGCGGTGCTACGATGGCATGTGCCGCAGCCGGTGCAGCCGAAGTCGTCCACGTGGACGCTGCCAAGGGCATGGTCGCATGGGCAAGGGAAAACAGGGATCTCTGCCATCTGGAAGACCATAAGATCCGCTTCATCGTGGATGATGTATTGAAATTCGTGGAACGGGAAAAGCGCAGAGGACGCACATACCACGGGATCCTGATGGATCCGCCCTCCTATGGACGCGGTCCGGGCGGAGAGATGTGGAAGTTTGAAAAGGAAATCACCGGACTGATCAACGCCTGTACGGAAATACTGGATGAACATGCACTGTTCTTCCTGATCAACAGCTATACGACCGGTTTCTCGCATATTGTTCTGGAAGATATGATGAAGGTTTTGATCCTTCCTGAACATCCCGGCACGCTGGAGACCGGAGAGATCGCCATACCGATCGAGCACAGAGACCTGCTGCTGCCGTGCGGCATCTTCGGGAGATGGCAGCGCAATGCTTAATATCCTGTACGAAGACAATCATCTGCTCTGTGTGGAAAAGCCTGTCAATGTTCCGGTGCAGGCAGATGCCTCCGGGGATGAAGACATGCTTGCTTTGTGCAAAGCCTATCTGAAAGAAAAATATCATAAGCCCGGCAATGTATGGCTGGGCTTAGTGCATCGATTGGACCGTCCGGTCGGCGGTGTCATGGTCTTTGCCCGCACCGATAAGGCAGCCGGACGTCTGAGCGATCAGATCCGCAGGGATGCCGTGCAGAAAGATTATCTTGCCATACTGGACGGCGTACCGAAAGAAAAAAGCGGCACACTGACCGACTGGCTCATCAAGGACAGTCATACCAACACGGTGCGCGTTACGGACGCGGATCATGGCAAAAAAGCAGTCCTGGACTATGAAACGCTGGCGGTAAAGAACGGAAAGACACTGGTGCGCATTCACCTGCATACCGGGCGTTCCCATCAGATCCGCGTGCAGTTTGCCTCCCGTGGAACACCGCTTCTTAACGACCAGCGCTATCATCCCCATCCTTCCCGCGGGCAGATCGCTCTGTTTGCCTATAGGCTGTCGTTTACGCACCCGGTGCAGAAGTCACCGGTCACGGTGACCTGCCTGCCCCCGCACACCGCCCCATGGACATTATTTGAGGAGATCTATGAAAATTTCTAAGAAATATATCGTGATCCCGCTGGTGCTGGCCATTGCCATCGGCATGATCCTGGTCATTCCGCGCCGCATGGTGGAAGGCAGACTGCGGGCACTTGGATACAGCAAAGATGCGATCCGGGAAATCGAAAATCGGAAACTGACCCAGCAGATCCTGGATAACGGCTGGTATTCCCCTTATCTCGATCAAAGTCTCGCAAACGGGACAGTGCTGCAGGATTATCTCATCCTGTATACGATCCGGGATGCGGCGAATCCATTGACAGCAGAAGAGTTCAATCTCTATGCCCGGCTGAAAGACTTCGGCTATGAAGACCGCCAGATCGTACAGATGTTTCAGAATCTGTCCTACTTCGAGATCACACCATTACTGGTATTTGATTACCAGTATGATCTGACCTATTACATCCGTGACTGCCAGCAGAACCGGGAAGGAAACAATCCGACTTCGTTCACCCTGACGAATTCCTACTATACGCCCTATCAGATCGTTACCGATGCCAATACGGAGCGTGAATATGGCATTCTGGTCAACGGGACCAATGGGCTTGATGCCTCCTATGCGCCGGAAGATCTGGAAGAGCTTCCCATCTCCTATGCGGTCGGCGGACTGTCCCTGCGCAGTGATGCCGCAAAGGCACTGCGTTCCTTCTGCAATTCTGCAGCGGATGCAGGTGCCCCCATCTATGCCATCAGCGCCTACCGTTCCTATGAGACCCAGGAAGCCATCTACAACAAAACCAAGGGCAATCACACCGATGAATACGCAGACCGCTATGCGATCCGCCCCGGCTATTCCGAGCACCAGACCGGCCTTGCCGTCAATCTGGCTTCGACCGAAAAAGATGTCGACTACGAAGACAGCGTCGGTGCCAGATGGGCAGCTTCCCATTGCTATGAATACGGCTGGATCGAGCGGTATCCGCCCAGCAAGGCATCGATCACACAGGTCGATGATGAACCGGACCATTACCGCTATGTGGGACGGGAAATGGCGCTTGCCGTCAAGCAGTCACAGTTGACCTTTGATGAATTCTATGCGGTATATCTTGCCCCATGGGAAGATGAAACACTGAAGCCGTCACAGGTCGTACTGGGCAAGCTGATCTGGTATGACATGCCAAAGCAGAAACCGGAAGAAACACCGGCGCCGGAAGAAACCGCTGCTCCGGAAGAATCCCCGCAGCCCGAACAGACACCGCAGCCATAACGACAGGAGACAGATATGTTATACGAAACGATACAGACTGCTGCAGAATTTCTCTGTGCAAAGACATCCTATCGTCCGAAAACAGCGATCATACTGGGCAGCGGACTGGGAAAGCTCGGAGAAGAACTGACGGATGCAGTGTTCATTCCCTATGCGGATATTCCCGGCTTCCCGCCTTCTTCCGTCGAAGGACACGCTGCCCGGCTGGTATTTGGCCGGCTGCGTGACAGAGAAATCGCGGTCATGCAGGGACGCTTCCATTACTACGAAGGACTGACCATGCAGGAAGTCACCTTCCCGGTCTATGTCCTGCATGCGATGGGCGTGGATACGATCGTTCTCACCAATGCGTGCGGCGGCATCAATACCGCCTTTTCCCCGGGTGATCTGATGCTGGTGGAAGACCATATCAATCTGCTTGGTGATAATCCCCTGATGGGAAGAAACGATGACCGGCTCGGTCCCCGTTTCCCGGATATGACCAATGTCTATGATCCTGCCCTGCGCAAACTGGCTGCTGATACAGCAGAAGAACTGGGCATCCCGCTGCAGCGCGGTGTCTTTGCTCTGTTCAACGGACCATGTTATGAAACAGCTGCAGAGATCCGTGCCTACAGGATCCTGGGTGCCGATGCCATCGGAATGTCCCTGGTCCCGGAGGCAACTGCCGCAAGGTATCTTGGCATGCATGTGCTTGGCATCTCCTGCATCACCAACATGGCCACCGGCATTGCTGTCAAAGAACATTCCCATGAAGCAGTGCTTGCCGCCGCAGAAAAAAGCAGCCAGACATTCAACCGGCTGCTTACCGAAATACTGCTTCGTATTCCTGAGTAAAATGCTTTCGGTCAGACCGAAAGCATTTTTTCATTTTCTGCCAAGAAACTGCAGGATATCCTGCCGTCTTTCTTCCATATCCCGGTAACCCAGGTCATATAATTCCTGACACTTGTCCACATCACCCTTGAAGCGGGATACATGGATGTTTTTGGACGGACGCACATGCAGTGCTGTTCCCTGCTCTACCATGTCATTGATCATGCCGATCTGCTTGTAGTAGTTGATATGACGCACTTCGTAGTCTTTCGCTGCCTGCGGGCATTCTTTGTACATGCGTTTGATCAGCCAGTTGACGATCGGAGAACCGGGCTTGCGCACATAGTCTGCCGGCTTGGTCGTAATGACCAGGCACTTTGTGCATCCCACTTCCACTGCCCGCTCAATGGGGATCATCTTGGTAATGCCGCCGTCCAGTATTCTTCTGCCATGGTAATCCACGACAGCCGAAGCAACCGGCAGTGCACAGCATCCCTGGATCAGATCCAGTGTGTCATCCATATCATCCGGATTCATCCATACGGTCTTTCCTTCTTTCAGATCATAGACACCCACTTCCATATTGACATGATTGTCTTTTAACGGTTTCAGGGATAAATGTTCCTGATCCCGCAGATAGCGGTTAAACATATATTTGTACGCTACATAGTGGTGCTCCTTGCGCAGTGCCGCAAGACCGGTATTCTTCGGATCATTCGCATGGAATACCGCTGTCCGGTATGCGATGTCCTTCTCCTTCATCAGGTAGCAGCAAAGATACAGTGCACCCGATGAAATACCGACACTGTAGTCAAAAGTAATATCATTGTCCTGAAGCCATGCCAGTGCACCGGCTGTGTACGCTCCGCGTACGCCGCCGCCCTCCAGTACAAGTCCGTAACGTTCCATAATTCCTCCCATCAGAACATCTGCCGCATAATGGCAAGTATTGCCCGAAGCAGACGCAGAACAATATTTACATTGCGTGCTGCTTCTTCTGTGATTTCTTCCGCCTGTGCAATGGACTTTTCAAAGTCTTCCCGGATCCGGATCACTTCCGGTGTTCCGTGCATCAGGATGCCGTCTTCAAAGTGCAGGTAATAGCTTCTGAAGTCCGTATTGGCTGTACCGACGATTGCAATGCGGTCATCCGAAACGAAGTTCTTCGCATGAACGAAGCCGGGTGTATATTCATAGATTCTGACACCTGCCTGCAGCAATGTCAGATAATAGCTCTTGGTGATCTGGTTTGTAAAGAACTTGTCCGGAATTTTCGGCACAAGGATCCGGACATCCACACCGTTCTTCGCTGCCAGACGCAGAGTCGATTTCATTGCCTCATTGAGGATCAGATACGGCGTATCAATGTAGAGATACCGTCTGGCATGTCCGATCATGTTCAGATGCATATTCAGTGCAACATATTCACTGTCGGTCGGTGTATCAGACCATGGCTGATACCATCCCCCGTCATTTTCTTTTCCGCATGGCAGCTTATATGCCGCAAAGTTGATCTCTGCCTTATTGCCGAGCACATAGCTGTACATGCCCATAAACATGACGGTCATTGACCATACTGCTTCCCCCTGGATCATGACGGCACTGTCCTTCCAATAGCCGAAGCGGGCGATCTCATTGACATATTCATCTGCCAGATTGACTCCGCCGGTAAAAGCAGTCCGGTTGTCGATGATGACCAGCTTGCGGTGATCACGGTTGTTCATCTGTGCCGCAAGAGCAGGACGGATCCGGTTGAATGTATACACCTCCACACCGGCTTCCCGCAGATCATTCAGATACACTCTTGGCAGCGTTACACAGCCAAAGTCATCATAGATCAGTACAACATGCAGGCCTTTTCCTGCTTTTTCTTTCAGGATGGCGGATACTTCATTCCACAGGTTTCCTTCAATGATGATGAAGTATTCCATGAAGATGAAATATTCTGCTTTCTTCAGTTCTTCCAGAAAGACCGGCTTCCACTCTTCCCCGGAGGAAAAATAACGGCTTCTGCTATTGCGCCAGACAGGGAATCCGCACCGTGTAATGCCATAGCGGAACACCTCCTTGATATCTTCCCGGGAATCAGGAAGATCGTTCAGCACGGCAATATCCGGTGTCATGAGCGCCTGCATCTTCAACGATGCCTGCGTTGTATCTTCCACCAGTTTTTTCGGCATCTTGCGGTTGCCGAAAATCATATACAGCGGTACGCCGACGACCGGCAGACCCAGTATGGCGATGATCCATGCAATCTTGAACGAAGGCTCTTCTTCACGGTTTACGACATAGACCGTAAACAACCATGCGATCACAGTAACAATTGGCTGGATCTCCAGATATAGCGCTGCCCGGAAGAACGCCAGTGCAAACAATGCAAACTGCAGCAGCACCAGCGGCACGATAAAGAACAGCTTACTTGTGATAAATCTCAGTATTCTGCGCATGGCGCTATTATACCATCTTTATAGAAAAAAGGCTGTACTCAGCGGTCAGTCAGGTCAAACCGGTAGATCCGTTTGACTGTTTCGCCGCGCTGATACAGCCAGTGCCATGCCGGCACATCTGTTATTTCCAGCAATTCCCCGCCCAGCCGGTCCAGCGTTTTGCGGCTGGGGATGTTCTCTGGCGAGCAGGTGATGATCACTTCGTCCATGCCGAAGCGTTCATGTGCTTCGTGCAGAAGCAGTCTGGCAGCTTCGTATGCATACGAGTGACCGCGGTATCTCGGATAGATATGATATCCGATATTACCGGCATAATATAATTCATCGTTATGACCAAGACGCAGATCGATATAGCCGATGCGGGAATGCGTCTCATGCAGGTAGATGCCATACCAGACCGTCTGATAGGAATCCGAAGAAGACCTGCCCTCTTCGGCAAGATCCACCGGTGCGCCTTCGATCCGCTCGTCTTTCCGCAATATGCTCAGCAATGACCGCAGCATACCCTATTCATCCTTTATGGATGCGATCAGTCCGGTATAGATCTTCAGCATTTCCAGTCGCTGCTCTTCACTCAGTTCTTCGGCTTCCTCACTGCGGTAGTCTTCCGTCAAAGAGATATGCCAGTCGATGATCTCTCCGTTTTTAACGGCAATGACTTCCGGCAGATAGAATGTCTGCTTCCCGTCCGCATCACTGATAAATGTCGCATCGATATATTTGCACAGGGCATCATAGTCTTCCGGCTTGATGGTCCCCGCCGTATTGACATGATACGCTTTTGTACCGCATAAGCGGCATGCCTCTGCTAACAGCGGCACCGCCTTCTCACACCACAGGCAGTCTTCTTCACTGTATAAGACGATGCCTGTGCCCTGTTCTTCAAACAGGCGTATTGTTTCCTTTAACGGCACCGGCACCAGTACATCCGCATCTTCTGCTGCATAGGCAGGAAGACTTTCCCTGCTGCTTCTGAGCTCCGGCTGGATCGTGACGGAAACCGGTTCGACCTGTGACGGGTCAAATGTTTCCTTGTGCTCTCTGCAGCCGCAAACACCGATACACAGCAGACCGCTCAAAGCAACGCACTCAGTCAATCTTGCGAATCTCTGTTTCCTCATAGAATGAATCGATCTTCTCCCGTGTTGCCAGTCCCTTGGAATATGCCGTTGCAGAACCGCACGATGCCGCAAAGCGGAAGGAATCCAGCGTATTTCTGCTGCGGCGGTAATTCATCAGAAAGCCTGCCACCATGGAGTCACCGGTACCGACCATGGATACAGCATCATATGCCTTCAGGATATTGCATTCATAGACGCCTTCTTCACAGCACAGCAATGCGACTTCCTTATTCAGAAGTACCATGACGAGATCCGCATGTTCTTTCACTTTCTTCATGGCAGCTACGACGTCTTCCTTGCTTTCGATCGTTTCGTCCAGCATCTCAGCCAGTTCTGCCGGTGTGGTCTTGATCATGAACGGATGGTATTCCAGCACGCGGCGCATCAGTCCCGGATTGGTATCCAGCACGACATATACTTCTTCTGCAATCGCAGCCTTCAGCATTTCCAGCACATCGTTTTCCAGATATTCCTGGGTCATTCCGGCTAAAGCAAGATAGTCGCCTTTGCCAAGACGGTCTACCTTGTCCATGAGGTTTTTCATATCCTTATCCGTAATATACGGACCGGTCGCATTCAGTTCCATTCCATCCGGACCGCTGGTCTTGATATTGATGCGGGTATGTCCGTTGGTATAGGTGAAATTCGGGCGGATATTCTCATAGCAGGACAGAAGACTGATATAGAAGTCTTTGGTAAAGCCGCCGATAAAGCCGAATGCGGAAGACGGTACACCCAGATTGTTCAAAACGATTGAAATGTTGATGCCCTTTCCGCCGGCTTCGTAGTATTCCAGGCGGGAACGGTTTGCACCGTCTGCCTTCAGGGCTTCATCAAATTCCATGTAATAGTCAAGTGAAGGATTCATCGTACATGTATAGAGCATATTATTCTCCTTTCCCGACTGCCTTTACGATCTCAACGATCAGATCTGCAGCGGCCTCAAGTTCTTCAATACAGCAATATTCATACCGGCCGTGGAAATTTCCTCCGCCTGTGCCGAGATTGGGACAGGGAAGTCCTTTTGCCGATAACATGGCACCGTCTGTTCCGCCCCGTACCGGGACACATTCCGGTTCAATGCCAATGGACGCAAATGCCTGCAGGGCATATGCCATAACATCCGGTCTGTCTTTCAGATATTCCTTCATATTGGCATAGGTATCGGTAATGCGCATCTCAGCGCATCCCTCCCCATAGACGGCCTTCATATGCCGTAATGCCTCCTGCATGCGCTCTTTCAGGCCGCTGAATTTCACGGCATCGTGTTCCCGCAGGATATAAGAGAGATGTGCTTCTTCGCTGCTTCCTTCCATCGTATGCAGGTGGATGAAGCCTTCGCGTCCTTCGGTATGTTCCGGACGCATGTGTTCCGGCAGAAGGCCATGGAATTCCATCGCAAGATTCAGCGCATTCACCAGTTTGTCCTTGGCGGAGCCGGGATGAACGCTGAATCCGTGGAATGTCACACTGGCTGCTGCCGCGTTGAATGTCTCATCCGCATAATAGCGGATAGCATCCCCGTCCATCGTATAGGCGAAGTCTGCACCAAAGCGTTCAAAGTTGAAATGCTCGGTTCCCCGTCCGATCTCTTCATCCGGCGTAAATGCAATGGCAATGCGTCCGTGCGGGATCTCCGGATGATCTTTCAGGATGCACAGGGCTTCCATAATCGCGGTAATACCGGCTTTGTCATCTGCCCCCAGCAGTGTATTGCCATCCGTCACCAGCAGTGTCTTCCCCTGCAGTTCTTTCATCTGCGGGAAATCTGCAATTTTGGTAACAATGCTGTCATTGAGGCGGATGTCTTCTCCGTCATAGTTTTCGATCAGACGCGGACGGACATTGGTGCCGGTAAAATCCGGTGCCGTATCCATATGGGCAATAAATCCCACGGTCGGGCATTCCTTGTCCGTATTTGCTTCAAGATGTCCGTATACATAGCAGGTCTCATCCAGCACCGCATCCGCAATACCGACTTCCCGCAGTTCTTTTACAAGCATTTCTGCCAGATCAAATTGCTTCTTTGTCGATGGGGATGCCGTACTGTCCGGATCGGACTGTGTATCCACCATGCAGTAGCGGATCAGCCGTTCTGCAGCACTCATAATTCTTTTTCCTCCAGTGTCATTTTTGAAAACGTACAGTCAAACCAGGAATTCCCCGGACTGCACGCATAGATTCCGATCCGCAGCGGTTCTCCGTCTTCCTCCACACGGAATGTACGGAACTCACTGTAGCGGTCTCCGTTATAGCTGTACTGGAACCGCACATGCCCGGACCGGTACCACACCCGGTAATACATCCAGCGGATGCCCGAAGAGATATCCAGTCCGGCAAGGTCCCCCCCGTCTTCGTGGTAGATGACCGTCTGCAGCCGCATCATTTCATGATTGTGGCAGATCGTCCCCAGCAGTGCCTTGCGCTGGTTTCCCTGATACAGGGAGATCCCGCACTGGTCAAGCAGACCATGGAAGCGGAAATCCACGCGCACTTCAAAACAGAAGCTTCCCTTCGGTGCAATATTCAGTTCAATTGCCTCTGCACTGTTGCCGGCGGGACGGATATCGGTATACGGTTCCGTCTCGATCACGATCTGATCAGAACTCTCCAGATACAGTTTCGGCTTGCAGAGCCATTCCATTTCACTCGGATCCAGTCTCTTTTTCATACTACCCGTATTATAGCAGAGACTGTCACGTATGAGGCAGGATCAGCCAAGTGTACGGAAGCGGTGTTCATACTGGATGCCGCGGTCCACTTTTGTCAGCGTTTCTTCTCCGCACAGTGTACGAACGATCGTACGGGCAAATTCAATGGTCGCACCCATGCCTCTGCCGGTGATCAGCTGACCGTCTTTCACAGCCAGTTCCATCTGGTATTCCCCGCCATAGGAAGGATCTTCAAAATCCGGGAAGCAGGTATACTTCCTGCCCTGCAGCAGGCCCATATGGCCAAGGATCGACGGTGCTGCACAGATAGCGCACATTAGTTTCCCCTGGGATACATGTTTCTGAATTGCTTCTTTCAGCGGCTCACAGGCTTCCAGATTCTGCGTGCCAAGCTTGCCGCCGGGCAGGATCAGTACATCATACTCTGCCGGATCGATCTCATTGAACTGACGGTCTGCTTCCAGCTTGATATGATGCGATGTCGTTACTGTTTTGGTTTCCATGATCGAAACCGTATCGACCGGTACCGATGCACGCCGTAAAAGATCCACTGTGATCAGGCCTTCGCATGTTTCAAAACCATCAGCCAGAAAAATAGCACACTTTGTCATATTGCCTCCTATAATACTTTCTTCATTTCCAGTACTTCATACCGGCGTTCTTTTCTGCCTCTGCCAAGCATTTCCCCATCCAGTTCGATCTCACCGCTCTGGCTGTCATAGGGATCATAGCGAAGGCCTCCTTCGGCCGGTTCAAATTCACATTGTACATCTCGGTTGGCAGCCATGCGGAATGGATCCAGGTTGCCGAAGTAGTAGTCGTGCCGTTCCATATTGCCGCTTCTGTAGGCACTGCCGCCAAAGGACGGATCGGCAAACAGCCATCCGTATGGCTCCAGATAGAACATTGCCCAGTCATGGTTGCCGGCATCATCCGGCGTCACATACAGACCGCTCTGCCACTTTGCCGGTATCCCCGCCAGGCAGCACAGCGTGATAAACAGCAGCGCCTGTACGCCGCAGTCCCCTTTCAGTCCTGCTGCGCAGTATTCCGGGATCTGTCCCAGTGTCATATATTCCCGCATGAATGCATATGTTACATTCTTTGTGCAGAAGTCATAGATACGTCTTGCGATCACTGCCGGATTGGTTTCATCCTTCTTCAGCTCATCGCATAATGCAAGCAAGTATGGCGTTGCAGTGATCTGCGGCAGTTTCATCTGCGGTGTTTCACTGCATGCGGAAGTGACTGCAGCAGGATCAATGCTGGTATAGCGCACATAGGAATCGTATTCATATTCCACGCTGAACCACCGGTTTTCCTGCAGGTCCTCTTCGAAATAGACGGTATGCGAGCCGCATTCTGCAGAACTTTCCTGCAGGAAGGCAGGTTCTGCCTTCAGGATGCGGATATTCTTCATATTCTGTGCTGCGATCGGCACCGGCAGCCAGACCCGTGCGTGTCCTGGATGGAACGCGTCATCGGCGATCTTCACCGATGTACGCATATGTACATGCCACATTGCTTCGCCGTTTTCCTTCATCATGCGGACATTCTCATCCAGATGGCTGCGATCATCCGCATCCGCATGCGCTCTTGCGGCAATGTCTGCGTATACCTTCTTTACCGAGTCAAAGAAACGGTCCTGCAGATGCACCTGTCCATTGACATAGATCCAGTCTGCTTTCCGGCTGTCTTCCCATTCACGCAGTTCTTCCATCGTAAAGTCCGGGATCTCCATCTTTACCAGTGCATATGCCTCTTCTTCCGTATAGGGATAATACGCCGGCAGACGCTGCAGGATCTGTTTTTCCAGCTCCAGACGCTGTTTCATGCATGCGGGTGTTTCCAGCATGTTCAGGCGGCGTTCGATCAGCCGCAGAGCCCGCGGATAATCACCAAATATACGTGCCTGCTGCACATCTTCCGGCAGCGGATATAAGAGTACGGACAGATCTTTCATAGTTTCATTCTCCTGATTTTCAGTATAGCAGTATGCAGGTGTTTCTGTTATTGAGAAAATCCGGAATTATGCTATAACTTTATACATATGGTTCAAAACGAAAGAAAACGAAGCAGCCTGCTTCTGAAAGCTCTGGTAATGAGCGGGATCCTGTTCTTTGATGAAGTGCTGCTGAAATATTCAACGATGCAGGGAAGCCTGTTTCCGGACATTCTCCTGCTGGCATGCAATGCCATGGTATTCGGCACCCTGCTGGCAATCGTGACATCCCTGTCCGCTTCGCCCCGCATCAACCGGCTGCTGTCCATCGGATCGGTATGTGCACTGACGGTTTTGTTTCTGGTCAATTACTTTGTCTATTACCAGTTCAAGATCTTCTATGACATCAACACCGTCACAAACGGCACATCCGGTGTACTGAGCGGATTCCAGGAACAGATCTACACGCTGTTATTTAGCAAAGACGGCATCGTGCATATCGCACTGTATATGATACCGGTCGTAGTCATGATCCTCTACAGCATGCATGATAAGGCCGAAAAGCTGACACTGGACAATGCGCAGAGTCTGTGTGCGGTATTATGTGCCTCCATGGGCATTTCGCTTCTTGGACAATATGGCTTCGTGCCGGTGCGCAATGCACTGGATACGGAATACAGCTTCCAGACAGCTGTCAACCGGACGGGTCTCTTGGAAGGATTGATGATGGACCTGCTGCACAATGGCATTGATGATGAAAATATCGGCTTTGATGCAAATCCCATCATTGAAGCAAAAGCATTCGAGAGGCCGGAAGAGGTCGTCTATGAGCCCAATGCCCTGGATATCGATTTCAAAAAACTGGCGGAATCAGCAGATGGCACAGAGAAATCCATGGATGAATATGTCGCTTCTCTCAAGCCCTCATCAAAGAATGATTACACTGGTTTATTTGAAGGCAAGAACCTGATCCTGATCGCAGCAGAAGCCTTCAGTGCAGAAGCAATTGACGCCAAGCGCACACCTACCCTGTACCGTATGGCGGAAAAAGGCATCCGCTTCACCGACTACTACCAGCCGGCCAGTGCCGGTACGACCGGCGGCGAATACGAGATCGTATTCGGTGCCTTACCGACATCGGGCGGAAGTTCCTTCAAGAAGATGACGGACCGTTACAACTATATGACCATCGGGTCGCAGCTGGACCGCCTTGGCTACAATGGCTGGGCCTTCCACAACAATACCTATACATTCTATGACCGCCACCTCACCCACAATGCCATCGGCTATTCCAACGGCTTCATGGCCGTCGGAAACGGTCTGGAAGACAAAATCACCGATGTCTGGCCGCAGAGTGATCTCGAACTGATGCAGGCAACTGTGCCGATGTTTATCGACAAACAGCCGTTCAATGTCTACTGCATGAGTGTCAGCGGACATAACGGATATACCCAGCCGCAGAATGCCATGTCGAAGAAAAACTGGGACCGCGTCGAAGGAGACTGGTCCGAACCGGTCCATGGCTATCTGGCTGCCAACCTTGAACTGGAAGATGCCATGACATGGCTGATCGGTCAGCTGGAAGAAAAAGGCATTGCGGATGATACGGTCATCGTGATCAGCGCCGACCATTTCCCCTATGGACTGGACTATGGTGCTTCCCTTGGCGATATGCCGTATCTGGAAGAACTGTACGGCTATTCCGTCAATGATTATATGACCCGGGATCATAACCGTCTGATCATCTGGTCCAAGTGTCTGGAAGACATGGAGCCGATCACGGTCGATACACCGGTATCCTCCATCGATATCCTGCCGACACTGTCCAACCTGTTCGGCACTGCATTTGATTCCCGTCTGTTCGCCGGACGCGATGTCTTCTCCGATGCGGAGCCGCTTGTCTTCAATATCAACTACGAATGGAAAACGGCACTTGGCACCTACGTAAACGGCACATTCACACCGGCATCTGCGGACACAAAGATCCCGGACGGCTATGTGGACCGGATCAAAAAGATCGTACAGAACAAAATGCGCTATTGTCAGGGGCTGCAGTCTGTTGACTACTTCGCCCACGTATTCGGACATTAAAAAGAGGGAAATTGCTTTCCCTCTTTTTCATCTGCATCTTCCGCTGCTTTGGCGGTCATCAGCGGCATTTCTTTCGGTCACCCCGCATATTATCTGCAGGTTTTCATAACACTTTCTGCCGCTCAACGGGTTTGCCCTTTCCTGTGGGACATCGCATATTCTTTTGAATTTTCATTCATCTGAACGCTCTGCGTTTTTTTAAGACTTTCTGTCTGTATGGAATTTGCGTCATCCTGCGCAGGCTGGCTTTTTCTGGTATTTACAGATCACTTACGCAGCTCCGTATGCAGATATTCTATTGTCTGGGCATTGTCTCTGATTCTATCCGTCAGAGCACGCCATGTGAAATTCCGGTTCTCATGAGTACCTCCCGGGAATTAAATGGTCTTTCCGCTTTTCTTTCTGTACACATACTATAGCAAAAAAAAATAGCCTGACCAGTCTGGTCAGGCTGTTTTTTTTCTGCTATATTGACTTTGTTAGGGTTTTTATGACCCCTTTTTTTATTCGTCTTCCTCGATCTTTCCGAGTTCACGGGCATGACGTCTGCGGTCGATCGCTGTCAGATACTTCTTGCGCAGGCGGATATCGGTCGGTGTGATCTCTACCAGTTCATCATCGTTGATGAATTCAATTGCCTGCTCCAGCGTCAGGATGCGCGGCGGCACAAGCTTCATTGCTTCATCATTGCCGGTCGAACGCACAGCTGTCATTTTCTTATTCTTGATCGGGTTGACGCCCATGTCTTTGTTCTTCGCAGATACACCGATGATCATTCCTTCGTATACCGGTGTCTGTGCACCGATGAACAGCTGTCCTCTTTCCTGAATATTCCACAGGGCATATGTCATGGCACCGCCTGTTTCAGTCGAGATCAGCGCACCGTTTTCACGCTGCGGGATTTCTCCCTTGTACGGCACATAATCATCCAGACGCTGCACCATCGTGCCTTCACCATGTGTCATATTGATGAAGTCGGAGCGGAAACCGATCAGTCCGCGTGTCGGGACCTTGTAGGTAATGCGGGTGTAGGAACCAACATCTTCCATGTTGTTCAATAAGCCCTTGCGGACATTGAGTGCCGCAATGACGGAGCCGCTGTACTCATTCGGTACATCGATCACGACTTCTTCTTCCGGCTCACACGTGACGCCGTCCACTCTCTTCAGAATGACTTCCGGACGGGATACGGCAACTTCATAGCCTTCTCTGCGCATCTGTTCCAGCAGGATCGTCAGATGCAGTTCACCTCTTCCGGATACCTTGAATGTATCGGTGCTGTCTGTTTCTTCCACACGCAGTCCGACGTTGACTTCCAGTTCTTTCTCCAGACGTTCACGGATATTGCGGGATGTTACAAATTTACCGGTCTGACCGGCAAACGGCGAATCATTGACCATGAAGTTCATGGACAGTGTCGGTTCTTCGATCGAGATCATCGGCATCGGATCCGGTGCACCAACCGGGCACAGCGTATCACCGATATTGATATCCGGGATACCGGAGATCATGCAGATCTCACCGCACTGGATCTCTTCGACCGGAATACGGGACAGTCCCTTATAGACGAAGACCTGGTTTGTCTTCCCACGGTGCGTATTGCCGGAAGCGTTGCATACTTCGTACTGCGTAGCTTCTTTCAGTGTTCCCTTATAGACACGGCCAATACCCAGACGGCCGATATAATCATCATATGCCAGTGCGCATACCTGCATCTGCAGCGGTTCTTCCGAGAGATCCGGATATGGCTGGGTCTGGTGGATGATCGTCTCAAATAACGGCACGATATCTTCGTTGGTATCGTCTACTTCATAACGCACCACGCCTTCTCTTGCCGTTCCATACAGGATCGGGAAGTCCAGCTGGTCATCCGTTGCATTCAGTTCCAGAAACAGATCATAGACTTCGTCGATGACTTCTACGGCACGGGCATCCTGCTTATCCATCTTATTGATAACCAGGATCGGACGCAGTCCGCATTCCAGTGACTTCTGCAGTACAAAGCGTGTCTGCGGCATCGGTCCTTCCGCCGAATCGACCAGAAGAATGACCGTATCGACCGTGCGGATAATGCGCTCTACTTCCGAAGAGAAATCCGCATGTCCTGGTGTATCTACGATATTGATCTTATAGTCTTTATATGTAACGGAGCAGTTCTTCGAATAGATCGTAATACCTCTTTCACGCTCCAGATCGTTGGAGTCCATGATACAGTCTACGACCTTCTCGTTATCTTTAAACACGTGACTCTGTTTGAGGAATGCGTCCACCAGTGTGGATTTTCCTGCATCAACATGGGCAATGACGGCAATGTTGATAATCTTCTGATAGTCCATGTTCTCTCTCCTTTCCCAAAACGACGTAATTATACATGCGGGATACATAAAACACAAGAAAAGTCTTACTTCCCTGCAGTAAAGAATCCTTCCACCCTGTTCTTTGCATCAAACAGGCTGTTATATGCAATATTCCGGTACGCTTCCACCGCCTCGGCATGATCATTTTTTTCATCTGCCTGGAAGAAGACACCATTGCTGTCGCGGCATCCAAGCGCCGTGATCACCGGTATCTCTTCATAGAGATCTGCCAGCCAGTTCTGATACAGCGTTGTTTTAAGACCGGTGCATTCCATCAGCAGAGAAGACAGATAATTGACCGAGATCTCATCAATATATCCCTCCGGTATATCGTAATTCGCCCACAGGATGAAGCGCGTGATGTAGCGCTTCTGGGCTGTTTCATCGGAAAGATCATTCAGCCTGCTGCCCATGACTTCTTCATAGAATTTATCTTCGATGAACGGCTGGTGGTCCCCAAACATCAGAATGATCGTCGGTTCTTCCTGCCTGGAGAAAAATTTGATCAGGTTTTCAAATGCCTTATCGGTCTCTTTGATCAGTGAGAGATACTGATTGGTTTCCGGATACTCCCCGCTGAGTCCTTCCAGACGTACCTCTTCCTTGAAATTGGCATAAGGTGTTTCATAAGAGGAATGGTTCTGCATCGTAATATTGAAGACAAACATCGGGTCATCTCCCTTATTGCGGTACAGATCCTTCAGATAGTCAAAGTCCCACTCATCCGAAATAAACCGGCGCAGTTTAATATAACTGTCAAGATCTTCCATGCCTGTGAAGCTGTCAAAATGCATGGCCCGATAGACTGCTTCCCGGTTCCAGCTGGTCTTGTAATACGGATGGAAGGCATCGGCTGTGTAGGATTGTTCCTTGAGTGCGGAGACAAGGGATGGCTGTTCATCGCCGACATACAGCTGGTAGGCATTGGAGCCGCCCGGCAGAAAGGCCATGGTATTGCCGGTAAGGAATTCAAATTCCGTATTGGATGTACCGGTGCCGATGGTAGATACATAGGCATTGCCTTCGATGACATTTTCCTGACCGATGAGGCTGTCCACATACGGCATATACGGGACGTTGGTCTTGAAGTCCCCGATCACCAAAAGATCGCTGTAGCTCTCATTCATGATCACGATGATATTCGGCTTTGTCTGCGGGAGTGTTCCTGTAGTGATTGGATCATTCTGCCTCTGCATGGCTGTTTCATACACGGAGGAGTGCATTGATTCTGCTTCCTGCATGTATTCTTCTACTTTGGCAGGTGAATAGTCTTTGGGTTTCTGCATGAACAGATATTTCGTATTCAGCATGAATTCGGCAAATGCACCATGCGTTTCATAGCCGCGTGTCTGGTTGAAGAAATCCGGATTCATGAAGTTATCTGAAAAGACATCCGTCCCATAGAATACAAATGACAGTACGGCTAGACCGGCAAGGCCCGCTGCCCTTTCGATTCGCTGTCTCAGACGGTGCTCCTTCTGCATCGGCAGTCTGTCCAGCATATACCATGCGCAAAGAAACAGCGACAATGCCGTCACGATGCGGCAATTGATGCGGAATGTGAATGCCATGGCAACATTGGCGGCTGTCCGGATCGATCCAAGATCCATCGGCAGCAGCGGACTTCCCTTATAATCCTTCAGAAACATATTGGCTATGCCGAATACCAGCAGCACAAAACTGGCAGTCTTTCCGCCGTATTCCATCGATCCGCATAATGCATATACCGCAATATACAGCACCAGATACACCAGATAATTCAGCAGGATATCGATCTTCACTTCCAATTGCCAGATCAGATTCCCGTTCAGCACTTCCACTGCCAGCACCATGATCGCCGGCACCAGCAGAAACACAAGCAATTGCCTTAGTGCATACCGCCTGCTTTGTACATTCCTTCTCAAAGCCGCAAGAAGCAGGGCAGCACACAGCCCGATCACCGTCATCACGATGAGCACCTGGCTTTGTTCTTCTGCCTCGCTGTAGCTGCTGAAGTGAAACAGGAATAACACTGCGGTGATCCAAACCGGGATCGTACGCAGCAGGTATTTCCGTCTGTTTTCTTTCTTGTCAGTCATAACTGACATTATACACATAAACAAAGAAAAAACCGCAGGTTTTCTGCGGTCTTCATGGTGCACCAGACAGGACTTGAACCTGCACGGCTTGCGCCATACGCCCCTCAAGCGTACGTGTCTGCCGATTCCACCACTGGTGCGTGCTCATTTATTATATATCATTCTTAAAAAACGTCAAACACTTTATTCAAATGACATGACGCATGGTTCCCTCGATTATTTTTGAAACAATCCGTTTATTATAATTCTTGGCTTCACTTATTGTTTACCATACTATTCCTGTTCACGGAATATCATCCTCTCAAAAACCGCCCATAAAATCAGGCGGTTTCATTGATAAGGCGCTTTCGTTGAAAATTGAGCACTTTAAACTTTAATATATGATGTTCGATTTGTATTACTTATAGAATTTCACCGTTCGATTCGATTACCTTCTTATACCAGAAGAAGGAGTCTTTTCTGATTCTCTTCATGTCCTTGAGATCGAATTCATCTCTGTTGACATAGATGAAGCCGTATCTCTTGGTAATGCCCTGGTGGGTCGAGATCAGGTCGAAGGCACTCCAGGGTGAATAGCCCATCAGGTCAACACCGTCTGTGATTGCTTCACGGCAGGCGATGATATGTCTTCTGAGATAGTCGATTCTATAATCATCATGGATTGTGCCGTCTTCTTCCAGCTTGTCGGGAACACCGCAGCCGTTTTCAGTGATCAGCAGAGGCAGGTGATATCTTTCCCACAGCTGTCTCAGAGTGACTCTCAGACCGACCGGGTCAATGCCCATGCCGAAGGATGTCTGTTCCTGCAGCGGGTTCTTGACAGCCATGCAGAGGGCCGGATATGTCATCAGACCTGTCATGAAGTCTTTCTTTTCTTTCGCTTCCGCCTTGAGTTTTTCACCTTCTTCAAAACCGACATACTTGACACAGCCGGCACCGTAGTAGTTGAAGGCGATGAAGTCAGGATTGCCTGCCTTGAGAGTTGCTTTGTCCTCTTCGGAAATCTCAGGGGCGACACCTCTGTCCTTCCACCAGTTCAGCAGCGCTTCGGGATATTCGCCGAAGACAGCTGTGTCGAGGAACAGACGGTTGCGCATCTGGTCAAAGTCCATGGCAGCCAGGTTGTCTTCCGGTGAAGATGTTGCCGGATAAATGGCGGTGATATTGGGTGCCGGACCGATTTTAGCATTCGGGCACATCTTATGGCATTCAATCATTGCCATGGCCTGGGCTACCAGCATGTTGTGATTGGCCAGCCAGACTGCTTTTTCATCACCGTACATATGTCCCTGGTAAAGTACCATCATGTTCTGCTCATTGATTGTCAGGAAGTACTTGACCTTATGGCCGTATTCCCTGAAGCAGACTTTGCAGTATTCAACGAAATCAGCGATGCACTGTCTGTCCGTCCAGCCATGGTATCTGTCCTGCAGAACCTGCGGCAGGTCAAAATGATACAGTGTGACAACCGGTTCCATGTTGTACTTCAGACATTCATCGATTACTTCATGATAATGGTCGACAGCCACCTGGTTGACTTCGCCGGACCCGTTGGGAATGATGCGCGACCAGGCAATGGAGAAACGGAATTCTCTGAATCCCATTTCCGCCATCAGGGCGATGTCTTCCTTAAAGCGGTGGTAATGATCAATCGCAACCTTGAAATCGGTTGTTCCTTTGGGAACAGGTGCAGTGTCAGAGACGGAAAGAGTTTTTCCTTCTTCGTCATAGGCGCCTTCACACTGATAAGCACTGGAAGACGCGCCCCACAGGAATCCCTGGGGGAAAGGCTTTAAATTTTTGTAATCCATACTCTCCTCTTTCTATTGTTGTGCGGCAGCGACAAAGGTGACGATGTCGCCGTCCTGAATCAGATCCAGCAGATCTGTTTCACCCTCTGCGAGTTTCCCGACAAGATTTCTCTGGCCGTCATTCCTGATCGGAAGACGGACAATCTGTACTTCGCCGGAATAGTGTTTATATGAGTCATTGACCATGACCACGTCGCCCTTTTCAAAGAATTCGCATTCCTCTTTTCTTGGCACGACTGCTCTGTTTTCATTGCCGAAGCGGCCGGTGCGGCTGCGCCAGATCCACTCGCTGGAATCGCCGAAATCCATCTGCGGATGCCATTCAAACAGCAGATATCTTTCCATTTCACTGATACCTTCTGCCGGGATTACCTTCAGCACGGTCTGCCTGCTGTTCTTCAGCATAGCGCCGAAGGAGCGGAACATCGGATACAGCGGTGAGCTTTCCAGAGGTCTTGGCGCTTTCGAGACTTCCTCAATTGCCCTGAATTCATCCTCTGAGGCATACGCGTTGCCGAAAAGAATGCAGTCCACATTCAGAAGTTCCATGATTCTGTAAGCCAGGTCCGCCGGGTAATCACGCATTCTTTCCACTGTCGGCAATCCATCGCGGGCATCCCAGACGCCATGGGTATTCTTGTTATGGCTGGCGATAAAAGCGTCGATCGGATATCCGTACGGTCTGAGTCTTTCATTGGTATCAATAAAGGCTTTCCATTTCAGTCCCGTATAGCGCTGGGGGTAGAAATTATGTCCCAGCAGCAGCCTTGAGGAATCCACACCGTTCTCTTTCAGGTATTTCAGTTCCTCCTCAATTCCCATGGAAGCGTTCAGCTGGATTTTGATCCCGTAAGGATTCTGACAGAGAATCAGATCCTTTTCTTTTCCATAGGAAAGATCCATCCGCAGAATGTCGCATTTA
The DNA here is from genome assembly GCA_017539385.1 of Solobacterium sp. Taxonomy (GTDB): domain Bacteria; phylum Bacillota_I; class Bacilli_A; order Erysipelotrichales; family Erysipelotrichaceae; genus Bulleidia. Next base: position 27,673 of record JAFYHC010000055.1, read on the forward strand.
ATGTCCGCGAACAGGGAAAGATCTTCCGGACTGACGCCCAGTTTCCCAAGAAAAGCAGGATTGACGTCGAGGGAAACCTCCATGCCATACTGATGGGCCGAAGCGATCAGGTCGCGGAAGTACGCAACGATTTCCTCGTTGGTGCCTTCCACCGAAAACATGCTTGAAAAAACTCTTTTGAATCCATAGCGGGCGGCCAACGCAAAATACTCCCGGATTTCCGCCAGCGGCCGGAGGTCGGGATACACCGATATTCCTGATTGACTCATATGGTTAATTCTCCTGAATTCATTTTAGCACACAGAAATCATTATAATACCTGCGCATGGTTCCGTGCGAAAACAGACGGATCGGATCATACTGCATGTCATCCGATTTCTTTCTGCCTGCGCCGTATCTTTTTATACAGTTCTTTGGCGTCTTTCATGGACGCTTCTTCCTGACGTCCATAGCGGACCGGCAGCCACAATTGCCGCAATTGCTTTCCCCATGGCTTCTGCAGAATGGCATCCGCATGAACAGCGGTCTTCAGCGATGTATCTGCAGGATCGATATCCAGACCTGCCTTCTTCATGGAGCGCAGATAGCGTACATAGAGCGCACGTATGCCGGCTAACGGTGTACGCTGCTTCTTCTGATCCGGTGTCAGGGTGCGGATATCCATGCGTTCGATCGTTCCCCGTGCTGTGTATTCATCCGCATTCTTTTTCAGGCGGCGGATCACCAGCCAGACCAGCAAAGCAGCCGCAAGCGTCAAAGCCGCAAACCATACGATTTCCGGCACCGGCGGAACACTTTCCGGGATCTCGCTTTCCCCGGTCATTTCGGAAAGATCCATGACTTGAAAATCAAGACCGGGTGCTTCCCCGGGCACACCCAGCAGATTCAATAACGGTGAAAGGATATAGAAGATAACGGTCATCACCAAAGTGACAGACATCGCCAATACCCACATTGCCGGCAATACGATATAGCGGGCTGCCAGCAGTGCGCACTGCATCAGGATGGTGCGGAAAAACGGCGTACAGATGGCTAACAGCACCAGTGTCAGGATTCCGCATACCGCAAGATTGAGCCAGACGTATTTATCTTCCGCAATACGCTCTCCCCGCCGCAGACGCAGTACAAATACCGAGCACGTGCCAAAGGCAATCAGAAAAGATATAGACGCATCCCAGGCGTTTTCATTCATCACCATGATGAGCGCAAATACTGCATACACCAGGGCTCCGCGGTACAGCGTCTTTTCCACCGCTTCCCGCCGGAATGTCCATTCTCCCTTCCATGTACGCAGCACGCATACACCAAGCAGCACAGCCAGCGTGATCAGGGACGCAATGCTGTGACGGGGCACTGCAAGAAGCACTGTCAGCGCAAGTCCGCCATATTTCTTCCATCCCCCTGCTTCCCGAAGCAGCACGCACAAAATACCCGTGCATGCGGAAACAAGAAACAGGTGCATGATCTCATATGGCGATAAGACAAAGATCCGGGTCAGAAAGGCCATACCAAGGCATACCAGACGTATCCAGCCGATACTGTCAGTCAGTTTCTGTGTGTTCATGGCTCTCCTTTCCGTTCAGCACCAGGATCTTGATGCCATAGCGCTGTTCAAATCGCTGAATAACCTCTTTGCGTACGGAAGACGCACTCATCAAGAGATATGCCTTCTGGATATCACGGCTTCCGGCTGCCTGTGCAAGCAGGCGTTCCAGACGCATTGTCTTTTCATATGTCGCTCTTGCCAAGAGTTCCATGACACGCTGCAGATGCATGTCTCCGTTTCCGCTTTCCACGTGAGAAGAAAGCACAGCCGACGTCACAACAAAGGCATTGCTGTAGAAACTGTATGGGATATGCTTCTTTTCCAATTGCTCCGCCAGTGTGCGGGCAGCGGAATAAATATATTCGATCTCTTCGGGAAGACCGGCTTCGATATTAACGAGCAGGCATGCCTTCAGATCGGAAAAATGATCGAACTGGCGTACGATCATCTGTCCGGCAGACAGTGACTTCGTCCAGCTGATCTGCTTCATCGGCTCCCGTCCGGTATATTCCCTGAATCCGATCGTTTCGATCGGATCCGGCAGAATGAAGCGCTGTACGGATATCTCACCCAGATAATCATCCACTTCCGGCATCCATTCCGACAGATCGATGCGCGGCGGATAGATAAGGACTTCCTGGGGACTTTTAAAAGAAACGGTATGGCTGTCCAGTCCGAAAAAGTCACCAGACGTGATGCGGCTGAAGCCAAACAGATACCTTCCTCTTTTTGCAAGAGAAATATGCAGGGTGCGGATGACCTGCTGGCGGCCAAGTACATACAGTACTTCTTCTGCCACGGTATCCGCCATATGCATCCCGGTGCGCCGGTTTCCTTCCTGTCCCTCACATTCAAATACCGTCTCACGCGGCATTTCTTCCCGCAGATGCAGATACAATAACGGAAACCATCCGTTATTGCGCAGGACGGACTTTACCGCAAAGACTTCTTTGCTTTCAGCACACCGCCTGTCCAGTTCACAGCGATATGTCAGATGCTGTATGGCTTTGTGCATGGAATAGCGCTGCAGCACATACAGTATGACTGCGATCAGCAAGAGACTTAACAGCATTACACCTTCTCCGTCGGCACCGGTACGCGCTGCAGGATGGATGTGATCCATGCTTCGCTTTCTTTCATCGAAGCAGCTGCGCTCATGCGGTGTGCCAGTACCGGCACCGCTACATCCTGTACATCTTCCGGAATGACATAGTCTCTTCCAAGCAATGCAGCACGGGCCTGCGAAGCCGCATACAGTGCGATCGTACCGCGGGCAGAGATGCCTCTTTCCGGCATGGCAGGATCACGTGTTGCTTCGATCAGATCCATCATATAGCCGGCTGTATCATCCGAGACAAAGACCTCTTTGATCTGACGCATGACTTCGAGTGTCTCTTCGTTTGTGACCACCGGCTGCAGTTCTTCGATCAGTGTGCGGGCCGGGGTGCGGCGCATGACTTCCATTTCCTGACTGCGGTTCATATATCCCATCTTCAGGCGCATGAAGAAACGGTCTGTCTGTGCTTCGGGAAGCGCAAATGTGCCATAGCTTTCCAGGGGATTCTGGGTCGCCATGACCATGAACGGCTCCGGCAGTTTTCGCGTAATGCCGTCGGCAGTGATCTGCTTTTCTTCCATTGCCTCCAACAGAGCGGACTGCGTGCGCGGGGTGGCACGGTTGATTTCATCAGCCAGAATCACCGAAGCAAACAATGGTCCCGGACGGAATTCGAATTCATCGCTTTTGCGGTTATAATACTGGATCCCGGTCAGATCGGAAGGCAGAAGGTCCGGTGTGAACTGGATGCGCCTGAATGAGCCGCCCACAGCAGCCGCAAACGCCCTTAACAGCATCGTTTTGCCGGTTCCCGGCACATCCTCCAGCAGCACATGGCCGCCGCACAGCCAGCATTCCAGCACGTGCAGGATGACATCCTCTTTACCGAGAATGATTTTGCCGCAGGTATTCATGATCTTATCTTTATATGCACTGATCTGTTTCTGATCCATCTTGTTCCTCTCCTAACATATGCATGTATCATACCACAAAATAAAAGAAGGACCGTTACAGCCCCAATGGCGTCAACCTAAAAAAGGTTGGCGCTTTTTGTTATCTTGCCAGGCAATTAGCCATAGAGGTGTTTTCAGAATCCGAAAAAGTGTGAAAGTAGTTAAGTTTATATATACATATGGTTTTATATAAGCCTTATATATTGTATTATGTAGTTAAGTATA
>JAFYHC010000005.1 GCA_017539385.1 Solobacterium sp.
CATCGACCCCGAAGCAGCGAACAAACTGGAAAAAGCCATTGCAGAACTCAAGCCTGCTATCGAATCCTGCTCTTCGACGCTTTGCAAGCGGATTCTAGATTCCTTGGAAAAGATCATGTTTACGCAGGAACATGAGAGACCATCTATGTACAGACGTCAGCCAGACGCGGTGACGGTATCGATGATCTTCTTGAGACGATCATTACGGTATCGGATGTACGCGAGCTGAAGGCAAATCCGAACCGTATGGCGACTGGTACAGTCGTTGAAGCAAAACTGGATAAAGGCAGAGGTCCGGTTGCGACGCTGCTGGTTCAGAATGGTACGCTGCATCAGGGAGACCCGGTCGTTGTCGGTACCAGCTTCGGTAAAGTCCGTAAGATGACCGATGAAAACGGACGTGAACTGACCACTGCCGGTCCGAGTGCTCCGGTCGAGATCATTGGTCTGAATGATGTACCGGAAGCCGGTGATATGTTCCGTGCATTCGACAATGAAAAAGAAGCACGTGCACTGGCAGAGCGCAGAAAGCGCCGTAAGATCGAAGCAGACAGACGCCGTACAAGTGCGATGACGCTGGATGATCTTGCTTCGCAGATCGAAGCCGGTGATATCAAGGAAATCCCGATCATTATCAAGGCAGACGTACAGGGTTCTGCAGAAGCTGTCCGCAGTTCAATGGAGAAACTGGATGTCAAGGGCGTCAAGGTCAATGTCATCCACAGTACAGCCGGTGCGGTATCGGAATCGGATATCATGCTGGCAAGTGCTTCGAAAGCCATGATCATTGGCTTCAATGTCCGTCCGGATGCTAATATCCGTAAGAAGGCGGAAGAAGCCGGTGTTGAGATCCGTCTGCAAAATATTATCTATAAGGCAACGGAAGAGATGGAACTGGCCATGAAGGGTATGCTGGAACCGGTATACCAGGAAGTTATTATCGGTCAGGCAGAGATCCGCGAAATCTACAAGGTTTCCAAGATCGGTACGATCGGCGGCTGTATGGTTACAGACGGCAAGCTGCGCAGCGGCTGCAGTGTGCGTCTGATCCGTGAAGGTGTTGTCATCTATACCGGCAAGCTTGGTTCTCTCCGCCGCTTCAAGGACGATGTGCGTGAAGTACAGAACGGCTATGAATGCGGTATTACGATCGAGAACTATAACGATATCAAGGTCGGTGACCTGATCGAAGCATACGAGGAACAGCAGGTCGCTCCGGAAGTGTAATATGAGCAGCGTAAAACAGAAGCGTCTGGAAGGAATTATTCGCAAGAATATTTCGGATATTATACAGTTTTCACTGAAAGATCCGGATGTCGGATTTGTGACGATCACGGATGTGTCTGTTTCCGCGGATCACAGCTATGCGAATGTCTATGTGACATTCCTCGGCAAAGATCCAAGGAATCAGGCAGGACTTCGTGCACTGAACCGTGCAAAGGGATTTATCCGTACGGAACTCAGCCAGAGGCTATCGATCCGGCGGACGCCGGAACTGATCTTCCAGCTGGATAAATCGATTGAAAACGGCCGTCATATTGATGAGATCATTGCCCAGATCCATGCGGAAGAAAGCAATGATGAAACAGAAGAAGGTTCAGAAGACCAGTCCTGAGTGACTGGTTTTTTCGTCTGTCAGGGATAGGAAGAAATCTCTGATTCATGTAGAATAAAAGAAGAATGATATTAGAGGAGGCATAAAATATGCATTGCACAAAAAAGGTTTTACCTGATCTTTTATGGGTCGGCGCGGATGACCGCAGACTGACTTGTTTTGAAGGTGTGTATGGCGTACCGAACGGTGTTTCTTACAATTCCTATCTTCTTCTGGATGAGAAGACGGTCCTGTTTGATACCGTGGATAAGGCAGTAGCACATACGTTCTTTGATAATGTGGCATATGGTCTGAACGGCAGAAAGCTGGACTACCTGGTCATCCACCACATGGAGCCGGATCATGCGGCTACGATCGAAGATCTGATCTACCGGTATCCGGATACAACAATCGTCTGCAACGATAAGATCCGTACGATGCTGAGCAATTACTTTGACCGTGATATGTCAAAGCAGATGCATATCGTAAAGGAAGGCGATACGCTGAAGTGCGGCAGACATGAGCTGACATTTGTCAATGCTCCGATGGTGCACTGGCCGGAAGTCATGATGTCCTATGACAGCACGGATAAGGTCCTGTTCACGGCTGATGCATTTGGTACATTCGGTGCATTGAATGGTCATATCTTTGCGGATGAAGTGGACTTCATGCATGACTGGATCGATGAAGCACGCCGTTATTACACCAATATCGTCGGCAAGTACGGACCGCAGGTGCAGATGGTGCTGAAGAAGGCTGCAAAGCTGGATATTGCATATGTATGTCCGCTGCATGGCTTTGTGTGGAGAAAGCAGTTTGGCGACTTCCTGGAGAAGTATCAGCAGTGGAGCACATATACACCGGAAGTAAAGGGTGTCTGCCTTGCGTATGCATCGGTATACGGACATACGGAAAACATGGCAAATATTCTTGCCGGCATGCTGTCTGACCGCCGTGTTCCGGTAGAGATGTTTGATACGTCTGTGATCCCGGCTAGCTATATCATTGCCAGTGCATTCAAGAACAGTCATCTGGTATTTGCTGCAACAACATACAATGCAGGTGTATTTGTAACGATGGAGAATCTTCTGCATGATATCGCTGCACATAACCTGCGTAACCGCAAAGTGGCACTTCTCGAGAATGGTTCCTGGGCTCCGGTCAGCGGCCGCATTATGAAAGATATGCTGAGCGGTCTGGCAGGTACGGAATTCCTGCAGGATCCGGTTACCATCCGTTCTTCTGTAAAAGAAGAGACAATGGCACAGCTGGAAGCACTGGCTGACAGGATCGCCGATGATATTTATCCGCATCGTCATGATGTTGTAAAACAGGCACCTGCTGCGGCAGTCAAGGCAGAACCGGTTCCGGTCACAAAGGCAGAAGTAGATCCGACTGCATTCTTCAAGTTCAGCTATGGTCTGGAAGTACTGACAGCTCTGCATGAAGGAAAAGATTATGGATGCATTATCAACTCTGCTGCACAGGTATCCGAAGGCGACCTGAAGAAAGTAGCAGTATCGGTGATCAATAAGAACCATACCTGCGACATCATCAAGGCGACCGGAAAGTTCAATATTTCCGTATTGACGGAAGATGCACCGTACAGCATGTTCCAGAGCTTTGGATTCCGTTCCGGCAGAGATGTCGATAAGTTCAGCGATGTATCCTACAATGACCGTATGAGCAACGGCATCCGCTATATTCCGGAATGCACAAATGCTGCATTTGCATGCGAAGTGATCCATTCGTTTGATCTGGGTGTATCCACCTTGTTCATTGCCAATGTCGTAGAGACAAAGGTCATCTCAAATGCACCAAGTGCAACCTATGCGTTCTACCATGCACATATCAAGCCGAAAAAGCAGCCGGCACCGGAAACACAGGAAGAAGGCTGGAGATGTACACTGTGCGGACACTTTGAACCGGGCAAGGAACTGCCGGATGATTATGTATGTCCGTTATGCAAGCACGGGAAAGATGCATTCGAATATGTACCGGCTGTTGCGGTGCAGAAGAAGAAGGGATTCATCTGCAAGATCTGCGGTCACTTTGAACCGTGTGATGCGGATGAACTGCCGGCAGATTATGTATGTCCGATCTGCAAGCACGGCAGAGATGATTTTGAACCGGCAGAAATGTAATCTGTTCAGAAGACTTCGGAGAAATCCGAAGTTTTTTTATGTGTGCGGGGGGATCTGACCGGAGATGGGTATATAAAGGCGAGGAGGTAATTGGAATGAACATGATTACAGTACAGCCGGAAGAACTATTGCTTTGTGCCGGCACGATCGAACAGCGCAATGAGGAGTATGAGCGGGACTGTCTTTCTCTGTTTCAGACGGTAGAGGATATGGGGACTGTCTGGCAGGGAGAAGACAATGCGGCATTTACCGGTCAGATCGCGGAATTTGAGAAGGATTTCCGGGAGATCCAGGCACTGTGCAGCAGGTATGCGGCGTTTCTGCGCAATGCGGCACATTCGTATCAGAACGCACAGAATCAGATCATACGGCAGGCAGTTCTGCTGGGAAAGGGGTAAGACATGGCAGGAATTCGTATTTCACTGGATGAAGTGACACAGGCAGCCGCATCGATCCGCAGGCTGAACGAGGCAATGTATGAGAATGTGGCGGCGATGGCAAGAGAGATGGAACGCCTGGACGGTACGTGGATCTCGCGGGGAAGCGCGGAGATCAGGGAACGCTTTCTGCTGTTTGCAAAGCGGTTCGAACAGCAGCGGGAAGTGATCGATTCGTATGCAGACTTTCTGGATATGACGGTATTGAGCTATGAAACACTGGAAACGACCATACAGACGAATGCGTCCGATCTGCAGTATTAAACGTGTTCTGCGCGTGCTTGCGGCATGTGTGATTGTTTTGGGGATGGCAGGCTGTCCGAAGAAGGAAAAAGAAGCGGAGATACTGCGGCTGAAAGAATGGATGATGAATGTGCAGCAGGAAGCCGGACTGGAAGGAGGGGATGCGATGACGGCGGCAGAAGCGTGGAATATTCTGCCGCCGGGCAGTCAGGAAGATGACATTGTGGACCGGGAAACGGCAGCGTATGTTCTGGCGCATCTGTATGGGGATATGAAAGGTGCAGAAGCCGAATATGCCGAAAAAGATACATGCCGTTATCCGGAAGAAATCATGTTTGTTTTGCAGCAGGGATGGATGCGTACGGATCGTGCGAAGCAGTTTCATCCAGAGCAGCATGTAACAAAAGAGGAAGCAGGGGAAATGCTGTCGCAGACCGTATGGGCAATGAATCACCGGGAACTGCAGAATCATACAGAGATCAGCTGGAAGGACAAGGAGCCGGAGGATCTGGGGGATCTGAATGTTGATCTTGAAAGCATGACGGTGCAGTGCCCGGACGATGCAGAAATACAGCAGGATGATCTCGTCCAGATCAGCGGCAGACTGTTTCGCATACAGAGCAAAGAAGAAGACGGCACGCTGCATCTGAAAGAGGCAGAGATCAATGAGGAAGTGCAGGAGGCAGATCTGTCCGGCACGTTTGAAGCAGATCTCAGCGAAGCAGTGATCGAGACGGAAGGAACGGAAACAACGAACAGCGCTGCCGGTCTTGCGGACCCGCTGTTACTGCCATATACCAGAACAATGGATATCAAAGGATTTCGGGTATGGATCTCGGCTACATCAGCCGGGATCCATGCCGAAGCATCCAGGATACTGGAACATGGCGGTAAGGTGAGTGCATCGCTTTCTGTGAATGGGATCCGCTGCAGCTATGCATGGAAAAAAGGAAATACCGAAGGCATCTATCTGCGCATACAGTGCAGTACAGTTGAAAAGGCAGGAATGCGGTATGGGATATCCCAGAACCGGTATGCGGATTTTGCAAAGGTGGACCGTCAGGATCCGATCGGATCACTGCAGAAAATGTTTGTGGAAAAGCGGGATGTGCTGGAAGCTTCTCTGCCGATCTGTACTGTTACTCTGCCGCTTCCGCAGGCACCTGCAGCAGCACTGAAACTGGCAATGGAACTGCATATGTACGCGTCCGGCCGCATTGAACTGACACTGCGGCAGGATCATGTGCTTGGTTTTGAAGTGCGTGATAAGAAACTGCGTCTGATCAGAGAAACAGAGAAGAAAGCAGAGGCTTCTTTCCGGGCAGCAGCTTCTTTGACCGCCGGCATCCGTTTTGCATTAACGCTGTTTCAGCAGGAACTGATGGATGCATTCCTGGAGGCAGGAGCGAAGGCATCTTGTGTGTCAACGGTTCATCAATATGATGATTCCGGTCATCTGCACAGTACTGCTGCACAGATCGATCCGGATCTGGCGGAAGAGTATTCCCTTACCGATCCGAAGTTTCTTGTATGCATGGATCTGACGGCAGGGTGGCTGATGAATCTGCGGGTGAATTCATCAAAGACTGCGGCTGGAAAACTGGGACTGTCACGGTCATTCAATATTCTTGATCCGGAGAAATCACCGTTGTTTTCGGACTTAAAATTCCATATGGAACACTTTCTGCCGACAGCTGCCTGTACGGTGAAAGAAGAGACTCTGGGCAGGAAAATGGATGAACTTCAGGTAAACGATACGATCACGCTTGCTTCGTATTCCATTCATACGGAAAAAGGAAAAAAGACGAAAATCACTGTGTCAGGACTGCCGGAGGGATATGCCATGCAGGATGTGCGCTATGAAAGTCTGAGTGAGTGTGCAGAAGCAGAAGCGGATGGAATGGTAAAGGGGGTTATGAAGGGAGCAGGCATCATCAAAGTACATACATCAGATGATAAATACAGTGTTTTGTGCCATGTTATGGTAACAGAATGAAACGGCCGGGACCGCAGGTGTGCAGATATGCTGCAGACAGGCCGATCCGGATCGGAAGTGCCAATACAGATGATATTACCGTAAAAGAAAAAGGAATCGGACCGCATCGGTTCCAATTGGATCCATTGCAGAAAATGATCGAAGACCGCGGAAGCGGTATGCAGGGTTTGTTGAATCAGGAGAAGTTCAGCGGAAAGGTGAGTTTTAAGGACTGGGATCTGTTTTCCATCGGTCCGCTGAAGATCGTTCTGGAAAGAAATGCACTGTGGATCCTTTCAAATGAAAAGGTGATCGTGCATCTTCCGGAAACATCCGCAGTCAGTGACTATACGCTGCAGTTTCCACCATTGCGATCCATGCGGCTTCATGCACAGATGGTCCGTGAACGGCCGCCGCAGAAACTGTCTGCTTCAGTGCCTGTGAGGAGGCAGCCAACACTGCGGAAGCCGCATTTTGCTGAGTATCTGCCTTCGCTTATGATGTCCCTCGCAGCGGCTGTATCGGTGCTGTCTTCCTGGTTCACGAATCCTGCCATGCCGATCACGGCATGGGTCATGCCTTTGTGCATGCTGGGAGTGCATCTGATGCTGTTTCCATTGCGGCGGCTTGCATACCGGCAGGAAGCAAAGAGGCAGAAAGAAGCAGAAGACAGGCGTATTGAACAGCTCAGAAAGCAGGAGATCATGCGGATCAAAGAGTTCAAAGAGGCACATACAGCATGGAACGATGCTTATTTTCCAAATGCACTGCAGCTGGAGCGTTTTCTGAACAGTTCCAAGATCGGCACAAGAGACAGAGATTCCTATGCCGGAAACAGGATTTGCCTAGGCGAAGCACAGGGATTGCTTATGGTACAGCTGTCACATGGTGCAGAAGATGATGCGGAAAGCCTGAGGATCCTTTCAGAGGCGTGTGCGGACATGCAGAGACAGAAAAGCAGCTGGATCCTGGATCTTGCAGAATACCGGCGGATCCGCATACGCACTACCGATCTGCAGAAGGCATTCTGCCGGTATCTGATCCTGCAGGCTGCACTGTTTTTTCATCCATCAGAATATGTATTTGTCTTTTCCTTTGGGAAGAGTGCGGATCTGGAAGAATTCCGGGGACTGCTGCAGGTGTATGGAGAGAAAGAACGCAGGTGGCTGATCAGCACAAGCGCGGATGCAGCCGAGGCAAAGCGCATGCTTGCGGCGGAAGAAAGGACTGTCATCCTGTTTGCGGAAGCCGGACGGGAATATGGGTTATGCGATTGTGCCGATACAGCGTTTCTTCTGGAAACGGAAATGCAGGGATACAGCGGAAAAACGGATCTTGATCTTACAATCGATTCTTTCGCATCGTATGCAGAAGACCATATCTGCCATACAGAAAGGATCTTTCAGTGTGAACTGCCTGAGCACAGTGAGGAAGTATTCCAAAACTGCATTTCCCGGCTGCATCTGGAAGGATATAAACAGCCGTATAAATCATATATGCATTATCTGGAAGCGTGCGGCATATCCATAGAGGATATTGCCGAAAACTGGAAGAAAGGGGATCCGGATCAGAGTATTAAAGCATTGATCGGCAGTGATGAAACGGGAGAGGTGATCGTGCTGGATCTGCATGAGAGCGGGGATGGACCGCATGGTCTGTTAGCCGGGACAACAGGCAGCGGGAAAAGTGAATTGCTTGTAACGATGCTGCTGTCACTTGCAACGCAGTACAGTCCCGAAGATCTGCAGTTTGTTGTGATCGATTTCAAAGGCGGTGCATCGGTACAGGCATTTGAAAGTGCAGAAGGGAATCTGCCGCATCTTGCCGGAACACTGAATGATCTGGATGTGACGGATGTCAGACGGGCTGTTGCAGGTCTGAAGGAAGAATGCCGCTATCGCAAAAGGTGCTTTCAGAAACTGCATGAAGCGACTGGCAGACCGGTGACTTCTTTGGCGCAGTACCGCGCGATTTGCAAAGAACAGGGAAATGGAGTGAATCTGGCTTATCTGCTGATCGTTGCGGATGAGTATGCAGAACTGAAGCAAAGTTATCCGGAATTCCCGGATGAACTGGTTCGTATTGCACGTACCGGAAGAAGTCTTGGAATTCATCTATTGTTGTGTACACAGAAGCCTGCCGGAACCGTGAATGACCAGATTCGTTCAAACACAGCGTACCGGATCTGTCTGAAAACTGCCGATGCACAGGATTCCATGGAAGTATTGCGGTGCAAAGATGCGGCAGATCTGAACCGTGCCGGTGCATTCTTCCTTCAGACAGATACCCGCATGGTAAAAGGACAGGCATGTTATGCAAGAGAAAAACTGGTTCGTAACCGGCCGCGTGTGCAGCTGTATGACCGCATGCACCGTCTGCTTGCCGATTCACTGATGCAGGCGGAAGGAAAGACGACGCTGGAAGTACTGACAAAGCGCATTCACGCAGCGGGCAGAGACAGGATGGCACGGGGCATCTGGCTGCCTCGTCCGAAGTATCCTTCCATGCAGTGTCTTTCTGCTGTTTCCGGTGGATTTGCTTTGGCGGATGATGCGGAAAACAGGAAGATCCTGCCGCTGTCTGTATATGACAGCAATGCTCTGGCTTTTTTTACAGCAGACCGTGCAGCAAAACAGAATTGTATGTATACGCTGCTCTGGAGCCTTTTAATGAGCCGTGTGCAGGCGGATGAACTGTATGTCATTGATGATTTGTTTATCTCTCTGGAAGGCCTGCAGGAGGCACTGGATGGATGCTGGATTTTTTCATCCAGGGAAAATGACCGGTGCAGACAGCTGTATGAAAAAATACGGAAACGCAGTTTTAAAGAGAAAGGGAGGTGTACGGTGATCATTACAGACTGCGGTCACTTCTATGAAAACGGGCTGGATCATGGAAATATCCTGCATGATCTATTGGAACATGGACAGGATCATTCTGTCCGGTGCATTGTCTTTGCATCGATCAGCAGTGCTTTCCGCTATCGTGATCTCAGTCTGATTACCGACCGGTATTATCTCTGCACCGATAATCTGAATGATCTGTCATCAGTCATGGAGACGGCGGTGCATGTGCCGGTGAAAGATCCCTTTTCCGGGTATTGCCGCAAAGAACGACTGATGGAATTCTATCTGCCGGAAATATCCATTGAGCAAGTACAGAAGGAGGCGGAAAGGAGGAACTGTGGAGGATAAGGAAGTTCTGCTGTTTCTATATGATGTATGGAATCGGAATGTTTACGAGGTATTCTTTCATACCGAGTATTCCTTCCGGGATAATCTGGCAGTGCTGAATGAACTGCTGTCTTACCGCGGCAAACCGCCGGTACGGGACGGCTGTCTGATCTATGAAAAAAATACGATGCGTCATTATGACGAGCATCGTATTCTCAAAGATATGCATCTTGTGGACGGCAGTCAGTTTGTACTGCTTTGATCAGCGGTCAAACCGGTGCCGGAAAGAACATCCTGCACAGAATGGTTCAACAACGTACCGGTTTTCAAATCCCTGAACCAGTGCACGATAACGGGAAGACTGTAGAATGTCAGAAAGCGGTGTTTCAAAGATATTGCCAAGGGGAATGTGTCCATCCGCATCCAGACAGCATGGCACGACCGTTCCGTCAGACAGAACGGCGATCTGTTCTCTTCCGCCTAGACACGTGCCGCGAACGGGTGCAGCGGATGCGGAAGAGGGCCATTCGAAAGAATTGGCACAGGAGACATACAGTTTTTCTGCCAGTTTGTACTGATCCCTGCGGCCGGAAGGTTCAAATAGGTACCGGCTTTTCAGAAGAGATAACAGACGCGAGGTCTTTGGCAGATCCATCTGATCGCTGCGCCAGAAACGCAGGTCGCATACAAACGGATGATCTTTCGGCAGTGCCTGCAGAAAGCACAGAAGCGAATCAGCATACTGTTCAAAATCCGGCTGGTATTCAATACTCTGCAGAGAGATGCTGATGCGGTGAAGGCAGGAGTGTTCATACAGATGGGGCCAGCGGCTCAGGAAAGTTCCGTTGGTAACAAGAAGCACATTTGCGCCGGCTTCATCGCATGCAGAAAGAATTGCATCCAGCTGCGGATGCAGCAGAGGCTCTCCCTGCACATGAAGATAGATATACGGGGTCAGAGGCAGGACTTCGTGCAGAACATGACGAAATTCTGCTTCTGTCATCTGCCGTATCGGACGGGTGTTTTTCTGGCAGAATGCGCAGGACAAATTGCATGCATTCAGTATTTCAATATATGCGCGTTTGATCATACAGGATGTCTGTCTGCCGTGTGGAATCCTATTCGGCATCTTTGTAATTATACCATGAGACTGCTATAATTCTGTTTATATGGATAGCGTAATACTTCTGAACAAACCGACAGGGATGACATCATTTGATGCGGTCGCAAAATGCCGCAGGATCCTGCATGAGAAAAAGACAGGACATACCGGAACACTGGATCCGAATGCTTCGGGACTGATGATCGTTCTTACCGGTAAATATACAAAATTGCTGCCATACTGCAAAAAAGACCGCAAAGTCTATCATGCGGAGTTTTCACTCGGGAAAAAGAGCGATACCGGTGATATATGGGGAACGGTTCTTGACGAGAAAGAACCTCGTATGCATACAAAGGATGAACTGGAAGAAGCCGCAGCGTCTCTTACCGGGAATATCCTTCAGGTGCCGCCGATGTACTCGGCAATACGCAAAGACGGCAAAAGGCTGTATGAATATGCACGCAAGGGAATCGAAATAGAACGGGAAGCACGTCCGGCAACAGTTTTCAGCCTGGATGTACATACCGAAAACGGCATTGATTTTACCATGGATGCAACGGTATCTTCCGGCACCTATGTTCGTACACTGATCACAGACTTTGCAGAGAAACTCGGTGAATATGCGGTGATGACGTCTCTTGTGCGAACAGGAATCGACGGACTGACACTCTCCATGGCTGCGACTTTTGAATCACTGGAAGCAAATGAGGGATTCCTGGATCCGCTTGCTGTGATCGCCCCGGAATATGAGATCGTGGAAGCCGAAGATGAAAAGCGGATCCGCAACGGCATGACAATCCGAATCGAACATGCGGCAGATCAGGTGATCCTGGTAAAAGACAGAACGATTCTTGCTGCATATGAAAAACGGGCAGATGGTTTTTACCATTGCCTGAGGGGGCTGTTCTAATGCGTATCATAACGGTAGCGATGGATACGCGGCGCAAAAGCATGGTCCCGATCTGTGCATGCATCGGTTATTTTGACGGCATGCATCTGGGGCATCAGGAACTGATCCGGCGTACGGTGGAAATGGCACACAGCAAAAACTGTGAAAGTGCACTGATCACATTCGATCCCGATCCATGGGTAACCGTCAGGGATATGGAAGATGTCAAACATATCACAACACTGCGGCAGAGAATGAATCTTGCGGTCGATATGGGAATCGGCAATATTGTGATACTGAAGTTTACAAAGGCCATGTCGCAGCTGGAACCGGAAGAATTCGTTGCCCGGATCCTGGGAAAACTGAATCTGCAGGGACTGGTGTGCGGGTTTGATTTTCATTATGGACATATGGGGAAGGGCGACTGCTATTCCCTGAGTCTGCAGGCTGAATATCCGGTTGATATCGTAGATGCCGTAACAGATGAAAACGGCAAGATCTCCAGTACAAGGATCTCGGAATGCATTGTGAATGCCCGTTTCAAAGAAGCTTCTTTGATGATGGGAAGACCCTATGAGATCGAAGGAACGGTCATCCATGGCCGTCATAAGGGATCCTCGATGGGTTTTCCGACTGCAAATATAAAATATGCGGCAGAATATCTGCTGCCTCGTTCCGGTGTATACGCATGTTATGTTCTGGTCGATAAGAAGAGATATCCGGCAATGGTCAATCTGGGTCATAATCCGACATTGAATTATCAGGAGAGACTGTCGCTGGAAGCACATCTGATCGGATTTACAGGGAACCTGTATGGAAAACATATGACGGTTCAGTTTGTAAAATTCATGCGGCCGGAGAAAAAGTTCCGCAACAGCATCAATCTGATCCTGCAGCTGGAACAGGATCTGCGCGATATCCGCAGACTTCTGGAGCGATATGAAAAAGGAATATCTTGAACGCATGCAGCAGATGCTCGGCGCTGAGTATCCTGCGTACATTGCATGTATGGAGGAAAAGCCACGGCGTGCACTGCGTGTGAATACACTGCGCATGAGTACGGAAGCTTTTCTGAAGACATATGCGTATCCGCTTGAGCCGACCGGTTTTGCGGCAAATGGATTCTATACGGAAGAAGAGCATCCGTCTGCTTCTTTGCTGTATCATACCGGTGCATATTATATGCAGGAAGCAAGTGCTTCCGCTGCGGTGGTGCTTCTGGATCCGCAGCCGGGAATGCGTGTGCTGGATCTGTGCGCGGCACCCGGTTCCAAGACGACGCAGATCCTGGAATGCCTGAAAGATGAGGGCATGCTTGCGGCAAATGAGATCGTAACGAAGCGGTCCATGATCCTTTTGGAAAATGTGATCCGTCATGGAACGGATAACTGTCTGGTGCTGAATGATTCGCCAAAGAACATAGCGAAGACGTTTCCGGAAAGTTTTGATGCTGTCCTGGTCGATGCACCGTGCTCCGGGGAGGGGATGTTCCGCAAGGATCCCTCTGCTGCAGAAGAATGGACACCTGGGTCTCCGGCGGGATGTGCGCTTCGTCAGGAAGAAATCCTGGAATCAGCATACAGATGTCTGAAGCCGGGGGGACGCATGGTCTATTCCACATGCACGTTTTCTATGGAAGAAAACGAAGAACAGATCCTCAGCTTTCTGAAGAAGCATGCGGATATGCATATGGCAGAGCCTCATGTCACATTCGGACGGCCTGGCTATGCCGCAGGAATGCAGACAGAATACAGCCGCAGGATCTATCCGATGGATGGCGGAGAAGGCCATTTCGCGGCTTTGCTTGTAAAAGAAGGAAACGGGGGAAATGAGATGAAAACACTCTCATCCGATCCGCTTCCAAAAGAAGCAGAAGCGTTTCTCAGGGAAATCGGAGCATCCGGTTTTCCTTACTATAATGTACGCAATGGAAGTGTCTACGGCAGCACGCATTCGTTTGTTCGCGTTTCCGGCTGTCATGCTGTACGAAGCTTTACGAGGATCGGTGAAATCGTCCGCGGCCGCTTTGAACCAGATCATGCCTTTTTCATGTCTTCTTCGCAGAACATGCGTTCTTACGAACTGACGGAAGAAGAGGCGCACCGCTATATGCATGGGGAGCAATTGCCCATACGGACGGAGAAAGGATGGCTGCGCGTTACATTTTGCGGACTTCCTCTGGGCGGTGCACGTTCGGATGGTCAGGCACTGAAGAATAAATATCCCAAATATTTGCGTACCCGTTAACGGAGACTTGTATGAGATTATCGTTGTTTCAGTTTATTGAAGATACTGTAGATCTGTTTGAAAAACGGCAGGAAGAGATTGGTGAAGCGGAGCGCCATGTGAAAGTGCTGATCCGGGAACTTCTTTCCGACAGCAGGGACAATATTGTTTCGGTGAACAGCCGGATCAAAAGAGTCAGCAGTCTGAAAGAAAAACTCATCCGCAACCGCTTTTATCTGAATTATGATTCTGCCGAAGAGGCACTTGCGAATATGCATGATCTGATCGGTGTTACGATACAGTGCCGCTTTATCCGCAACGAACCGGAGATCTATCAGCAGCTGCGGAAGTATTTCCTGCCGGACAGAGACCGGTATTCCCGCTGCATACGGGATGAGAATACATTTCTGAATCTGCGGATGCCGCAGCCGCAATTGCAGCGCAACGGCTTTACGATCTACCGTGTGGACGGGTATACGAAGATCGGCGGACATGCGGTGAATTTTGAACTGCAGATCAAATCCATGGTCCACGAGTTCTGGAATGCCATTGAACATGAAGTGGTATATAAGAATCCGGACTTTGTGATCTATGACCGGTTCAACAAAGATATGCTTGGTGCGATCCGGGATAATCTGGATACAGTTGACCGGCAGCTGGAGATCATGTACAACGAGATCTCTTCCCAGAGCCGCAGCAAGCAGATCGGCATGGATGAGAAGGGATTCAAGACACTTGTGGCTTCCAGCATCAATGAGCTTGTGAACCGGAAGATGAAGGAAACGGTCGGCTTCACAACGGATTTCAAGCAGTGCAGTGCGATCCTTGCACAGTTCATCTATGTGCATGATTTTGTAAATGGTGAGCATAATCGTGAGAAGATGCTGGATTATCTGGAACATCTGAGTTTCCTGTCAGAACAGAGTCTCGACTTCCGGGAGGAGATCTTTCTGGAACCGTATGAAAAAATCCGGAATCCGTTCAATACGGTCATGGCAGAGTTTTTCCGCTCCGTGATGAATATCAACTTTGAATGGCATGTCTTCTTCATGATTCTGTTTGTGATCCGTCAGGGCAATCCGGCGGAAGAGTTTGAAGAGTTTATCAATACGATGCGGATCCTGCTGATCCAGCCGGGATGGTATGCGGCAACCTTCAGTGAACTGCCGGAGGAAACCGCAAAAGAAGTGCAGGAGGCGATGGAAACGACGCTTGCATATGCAATGCGGGAATCGGGATCGATCCGCATTATTCACGAGGAAAGTCTGTACCGCTGCATGGAGATTTTCCGCAATACAATACAGGATATGGAGATCCGCTATCATAACCCGTCCGATCTGGAACGTGATCTGCCGGCACTGCGGCGGGTGCTGTATCAGGAAATTCAGCATGTATTTGACTAGTCTGCTATAATGGTAACGAGGTGAGAGTATGGCACAGGATTATGTAGTATTAAACGACAACAACGAAAACGGTCTGATTGCAATCAACAAGTCTGTATTCCAGTCGATCGTCGAGATCAGTGTCGATGATCTTGAAAATACAGTACGTGTATCGGAAACACGCTTTAATCATCCTCTGGTCGTGAAGATCGAAAAGAATAAGCTGTTTGTAGAAACAGATATCAAGGTGAAATACGGCGCAAATGTTTCGGCAACATGTGAATTGCTGCAGAATAAGATCTATGAGAATATTCTTTTCATGACCGGTTTCAAGGCATCGGATGTTACGGTAAATGTCATTGGATTTGATATCTGAAATCTGTTGACATCCGAATCGAAATAGTATTAAATAGTTAAGGAAATTGAAAGACGGAAAGAAGGAGCACCGCTTCTCACCCGAGATCCGCAGGGTCTGGGTAATCAGCCGATGACGAAAACAGTGTTTTTTGAGGCAGGTGCGACTTCGTACCTGCTTTTCAGTTAGTGACAGGAGGTTTGTTTGGCTAAATTCAACAAAAACAGTAAGCGTGAACCGCAGGAAATGGTCAATGAGAATATCCGCTTCAAGGAAGTTCTTGTGATCGGACCCGAAGGTGAGCAGCTTGGCGTAATGACGCGCCGTGAAGCACTGGAAAAAGCGTTTGGCATGAATCTGGATCTGCTGTGTGTGGCACCGAATGCAAAAGTGCCGGTATGCAAGATCCTGGATTATGGCCGCTACCATTTTGAGACCCAGAAGAAGGCAAGGGAAGCCAAGAAGAAGCAGCATGTAACGGAAATCAAAGCGCTTCGTGTTTCCCCGGTCATCGATCAGCACGATTTTGAAACAAAGCTGAATCGGGCAAGAGAATGGATCGAAGAGGGACAGAAAGTCAAAATCGATATGCGGTTCCGTGGACGTATGATCACCCGTCAGGAAGTCGGACGCGAAGTCCTGAACAAGTTTACCGAGCAAATTTCAGATATTGCACAGATGGAAAAGGCACCGAATCTCGAGGGCAATACGATGTCTGTCGTATATGCTCCGAAGAAGGGCAAAGCAAAGGAGTAGAAGCATGAAGGCAAAAGCAAAAAAACCCAAGAAGATCAAGATGAAGACAAAAAAGACGTTTGCGAAGCGCAGTAAGCTGACCGGAACAGGCAAGCTGAAGGTACAGCACAACTATGTATCGCACTTTGCAGCAAATAAATCCCACAAGCAGAAAATGCATCTGAGAAAGAGCACAACTGCTCATGACACGGATATGAAGCGCGACAAGCAGCTGCTGCAGGGTTAATCGGAGGTAAGAAGAGATGAGAGTAAAAGGATCTACACCTACAAGAAACAGACGTAAGAAAGTCTTAAAGCTTGCAAAGGGCTACTTCGGAAGCAAGCATCTGTTATACAGGACTGCCAATGAGCAGGTCATGCATTCTCTGCGTTATTCCTATATCGGAAGAAAGCAGACAAAGCGTGAAATGCGCAAGCTCTGGATCGCACGTATCAACGCTGCATGCAGAATGCACGATCTGTCCTACAGCAAGTTCATGCACGGTCTGAAACTTGCCAACATCAATGTCAACAGAAAGATGCTGTCTGAGATCGCAATCCATGATGAAAAGGGTTTTGCTGATCTGGTAGCAGCAGCTAAGAAAGAACTCGACGCTGCAAAATAATCTGTTGAATTCATCTGCACGTTAGTGTAATATGAATTGGCATGAAGGAAGAAATTCCTTCTTCCGGTGCGTTGGTGAAGCGGCTTAACACACCGCCCTCTCAAGGCGGCATTCACGGGTTCGAATCCCGTACGCATCATTGTAAGAGCCCGCATATGCGGGTTCTTTGTTTTTTACGGAGGCAGTTATGGCATATATATTTGAGACACATGCATCACCGGAAGAAGTCGATGCATTTGTTACGGAACATGAACAGAACAGTCTGTTTCAGTGCTCTGAATGGGCAGAAGTAAAGAATAACTGGGATCATTATCTGACATGTGTGAAAGATGACGGTGTGATCGTGGCTTCGGCACTGGTCCTTGTACGCAGACTGCCGATGAAGCTCAGCCTGTTTTATATTCCGCGCGGACCGGTAATGGATTATAAGAATCATGAGCTTGTTTCCTTTATGCTGGATCATCTGAAGGAACTTGCCGGAAAAGAACATGCCTTTGCGATCCGCTTTGATCCGAATGTATTCAGCCGTGTATATCCGTATGCCGAAAAAGATGAACCGCATGCATATGAAAACAACGATGTGATCGAATATCTGAAGACACTTGGTGCACGTCACAGGGGATTTACGGTCATGATCGAAGAGGCTACCCAGCCCCGGTTCAATGCATCGATGATCTGCACGCCGGATTATTATTCTCATCTGGATCATAAAGTACGGCAGTCCTGTACGACTGCACTAAAGAAGGGCGCAAAGATCTATGAAGGCCATGAATATATTCATGAATTTGCCCAGGCTATGCACTATACAGAGACACGTAAAGGCGTGGCTTTGCGCACGGAAGAGTATTTCCGTCATATGTGCGATGTATACAAAGACCGCTGTATTGTGATGGTCGTCAAACTGAACTTTGCGGAAGAGATCGAACGCCTGAAGAAGGAAATCGAAGAGGCGGATCAGCAGATCGAAGCAACGCCGTATAAGAAGCAGAAAAATGCCCTGGAACAGAAAAAGAAAAATGCATTGAATGATCTGGCCAGGATGGAGGAAGACCGCAAAAAGGAGGGCAGGGATGAAGTGATCCTTGCCGGAAAACTGGCGATCTATAACAAAAACCGAATGGAGTTCGTCTATATGGGAAACAATGCGGATTATATGCGTCTGCGTTCTTCGTATCTGCTGTATAAGACATATCTGGATATCTGCGTGGAAAAGGGAATCCGCTATGTAAGCATGGGCGGCATCGAAGGAACACTGGACGACGGACTGACGACATTCAAATCAAGCTGGCTGATGAATATTGAAGAATATATCGGCGAGTTTAATATCGTATTGAATCCGGCGGTGTATACAGCCTTTGACAAAGTTTACCCATGGGTATTGAAAAAGGCTGCCCAGATCCGCAGCGGAAAAAAAGAATCCATACATTAAAGCGGAATAAGCCGGATCATTGATGGTTCGGCTTTTCTCATGGAGGCGGTCTGTGCGGTAAGATGAAGATTGACAATAGTCTGATGTTAGCTAAAATTAACTAATAGCAGAACATAATGTCTGTTCTGATACCTGAATGAGTATCTACAGATATCTGGAAAGGATAGAAATATGAAAACTCTGAAAGATGTACGTGTCGGAGACACGGTCGTCGTAAAAGCTGTGCATGGGGAAGGTCCGGTGCGCAGACGGATCATGGACATGGGAATTACAAAAGGCGTAGAGATCTTTGTACGGAAAGTAGCACCGTTGGGAGATCCGATGGAATTGAATCTGCGCGGATATGAACTGACGCTGCGGCGGGCAGATGCTGTCATGGTTGAACTGGTCTGAAAGAAGGGCTGCAAAGATGGACGAAATACGCATAGCACTTGCCGGCAATCCGAACAGCGGCAAGACAACATTGTTTAATACACTGACCGGTTCGAACCAGTATGTCGGCAACTGGCCGGGTGTAACAGTAGAAAAGAAAGAAGGAAGACTGAAGGTCTTTCCTAATGTGATCCTGCAGGATCTTCCCGGCATTTATTCTCTTTCCCCGTATTCACCGGAAGAAGTCGTTACCCGCAGATACCTTGTCAAGGAACATCCGGATGCGATTCTGAATATTATAGACGGTACCAATATTGAAAGAAACCTGTATCTGACAACGCAGCTGATGGAACTGGGTCATCCAATCGTTGTAGCAGTGAATATGATCGACATGGTCGAGAAAAACGGCGATGTGATCAATCTTGCGAAGCTGAGCAAGGCGCTGGGCTGTCCATGTATTGAAATCAGTGCGCTGAAGGGCAGAAATACAAAAGAAGCCGCCGAGCAGGCAATCTATCTTGCCAGTCATCATTCTCATGAAGACCGTCTTCCGCATGTATATGCTGGCGGTGTGGAGCATGCGCTGGCACATATAGAAGAAAGCATTGAGGGACTGGTTCCTTCGAATTATCTGCGCTGGTATGCAATCAAGCTGTTTGAGCGTGATGAGCGTGTGCGCAGTGAACTGAATCTGGCGGCAGAACTGCTGGATCATATCGAAAAACATATCCGTGACTGCGAAGTGGAGATGGATGATGATTCCGAAAGCATCGTTGCGGATCAGCGGTATAAGTTTATCGAAGATGTTGTACATAGAGCGGTAATCAAAAAGGCAGCGCGTCATTCGATGAGTCTGTCTGACCGGATCGACCGCATCGTTACAAACCGCATTCTTGCAATTCCGATCTTTGTTGGAATCATGTTCCTGATGTATGCAATTGCCATGGGAAATTATCCATGGTCGATCGGTACAAAGGGAACAGAATGGGCCAATGATGTTCTGTTTGGAACATGGATACCGGGTATTTTTGAAAGCATTCTGTCATCCCTGCATGTAAGCGGATGGCTGCATGGTCTGATCATGGATGGAATACTGGCAGGTGTCGGAGCTGTGCTTGGTTTTGTGCCGCAGATCCTGGTATTGTCGTTTCTGCTTTCCATTCTGGAAGATATCGGGTATATGTCCCGTGTAGCGTTCATTATGGACCGTGTGCTGCGCCGTTTTGGTCTTTCCGGTAAATCGATCATTCCGATGCTGGTGGCCACTGGATGCGGTGTTCCGGGCATTCTGTCGTCCCGTACGATCGAGCAGGAAAATGACCGCAGGATCACCGTTATGACAACGGGATTCATCCCATGCGGTGCGAAAATGCCGATCATCGGTCTGTTTGCCGGTGCGGTATTTGGAAAATCGCCGCTGGTGGCGACATCTGCATTCTTTATCGGTGTTGTGGCAGTGATCGTATCCGGTGTGATACTGAAGAAGTTTCCGGCATTTGCGGGACATCCGTCACCGTTTGTCATGGAACTGCCGGCATATCATATGCCGTCTGCACGCAATGTGCTGCGTACGACGCTGGACCGCGGATGGGACTTTGTCAAACGTGCAGCTACGATCGTACTGATCAGCTCGATCGTTCTGTGGGTATTGAAAACATATGGCTTTGAAGGCGGCTGGAAGGCTGTGGAAGATGCCAATGACTCCCTGCTGGCGATGATCGGCCGTGCAATTGCCTGGATCTTCTATCCGCTGGGATGGGCAAAGGATATGGCATGGAAGGCAACCGTCGCTACCATCACCGGTCTGATTGCCAAAGAAGAGGTCGTTATGACCTTTGGAACACTGTATAACTTCGGCGGTGACCTCAGCGAAGAAGGAAATGAGATCTGGAATATGATCGCAGCGGATTTCGGACCGGTTCGCGCATACAGTTTTATGATTTTCAATCTCCTGTGTGCACCGTGCTTTGCGGCGATCGGTGCGATACGCAAAGAGATGGGCAGCGTTAAGTGGACATTGATCACAGTCGGATACATGTGCGGATTTGCCTATGCCATCTCCATGATCGTTTTCCAGTTTGCAGGCCTTGCGACCGGTGAAGCACATTTCAGCATCTTCACCGCACTTGCGGCATGCGTGCTGGCGGGACTGCTGTATCTGATCTTCCGCAGGGGAGCAAAGCCGGCGGAAAAGGATGTGCAGTAAGATGGGCGACATCATTGTATTAACAGTCCTGGCTGCTGTCGTACTTCTTGCAGTGCGCTCGCTGCAGAAGCAGAAGAAGGCAGGAGGCGGGTGCTGCGGGTGTAGCGGATGCACCAGAAACTGTGCGCACCGGATGGAACAGTCTGCAGGAAGGATGCAGTAATGATCCAGACAACTGTGAAGGTAGAAGGCATGTTCTGCTCCATGTGCGAATCGCGCGTCAAAGAAGCAATTGCACGCAGATTTGATGTGCGCAAAGTTCATGCATCACGGAAAAAGAAGGAAGCCGTTATTCTGAGTGAAACGGCATTGCCGCAGGAAGAACTGCAGGCATGCATTGAAGAAGCCGGGTATGAGGCCGGTGCAGTGCAGAGCGAAGAATATGTAAAGAAGGGATTCTTCGGTTTCTGAAGTAAAAGAAAAGCGTTCTGATCATGCTTATTCAAGCATGATGTTAGAACGCTTTTTTCAGTTCTGTTCGAGCTGGGCGATGGAGAAGTCCAGCCGGCGCAGTGTTTCTTCTTTGCCGAGGATCGATGCCAGTTCAATAGCACCGCCCGGTGTAGACTGCAGACCGGTAATAGCCAGACGGAGCGGGAAGAGTACCTGTCCGTTCTTCTTGCCGATCTGTTTTGGAAGTTCCATCAGCAGTGTATGCAGGTTCTCTTCAGAGTAATCGTCAGTATTCGCAAGAACGGTTCTTGCTGCTTTCAGAGATTCCAGAGCGATCTGCGGATTTGTCTTCATCTTCTTGTGGTTGTACAGGTCGTTGCTGTAGGAGGAGAAGTTTTCCAGGAAACCTACCATATCCGTTACTTCATTCAGTGTATTGGCACGGGGCTGCAGGATCGCAGCGATCTTCTTTGTGTCAAATGAACCTTTCAGTCCTTTTTCAATATACGGACGGACAAGTTCATGATATTCATCCAGAGACATATTGCGCAGCCACATGCCATTGAGCCATGTCAGCTTTTCCGGATCAAAGATCGCGCCGGAGGTGCCAATGCGCTTTACATCAAAAGCCTGTACCAGTTCATCCAGCGTATAGATCTCACGGTTTTCAGATGGAGCCCAGCCAAGCAGGGCGATGTAGTTGAGGATGGCTTCCGGCAGATATCCTTTGGCAACAAGATCCTGGAAAGATGCATCACCGTTGCGCTTGGACAGTTTGGAATGTTCATCCTTCATGACCGGCGGGCAGTGGATATAACGGGGAATCTCCCAGCCGAATGATTCATAAATGAGATTGTATTTCGGGGTAGAGGAAAGATATTCCATACCGCGTACAACATCCGTAATTCCCATCAGATGGTCATCGATGACATTGGCAAAGTTATAGGTCGGGAAGGTATCGCTCTTGATCAGTACCTGCTCATCAAGTGTGCTGTTTTCGACAGTGATCGTTCCGAATACTTCATCGACAAAGGAAGTCGTTCCTGTTTCGGGAATCGTCTGGCGGATGACATACTGTGCTCCGGCAGCGATGCGTGCTTCGCATTCTTCCAGACTCAGTTTCTTGCACGGGTCATCGTATTTGAACTCATCGCCGGCAGCTTCACGCTGTGCCTGCAGGACGGATTCGTCACAGAAACAGTAATGTGCACCGCCGCGGCGGATCAGTTTTTTTGCATAATCGACATACAGACCCTGTTTTACACGTTCAGACTGTACATACGGTCCGTAGTTTCCGCCGACATCCGGTCCTTCATCATGTTTCAGACCGCATGTTTCCATAGTGTTGTAGATAATGTCGGTAGCGCCTTCGACCAGTCTTCCCTGATCGGTATCTTCGATTCGGAGAATAAAGACTCCGTTCGGATCTTTTTTGGCAACCAGATACGCATACAGGGCAGTACGCAGGTTTCCGATGTGCATATACCCCGTAGGACTCGGGGCAAATCTCGTTCGTAATGTCATGTTCATTTCCTCATTTCACAATACTGTATTTTACTTCATAATCCATCTGTTTAACAGGCATGAAGATAAAAAAAGATGACCGGATGGTCACCTTCAGGCTGGGATAGAGAGATTCGAACTCCCGAATGACTGGTTCAGAGCCAGTTGCCTTACCGCTTGGCTATATCCCAATGCGCATTTATTATTATATGCGTCTTTTTCCGGAATGCAAGCACAAATTATGAAAACGTACATACAATTTTATTATGGTCGGATGAGGATCCGGATCACGGCATGGATGACATGAATGGCATGACGGATCTATTGCAATGCATTTCTCATATAGTATGCTGTATGTGTCAGATCCGGCGCAGATCTGATTTTTATTAACGGAAAGGAGATGCATATGTTACATAGAATGATCCGATCCTGTATGATGGCATCTTTGCTTCTGTGCGGATTGATCAGCCCGGCAGTCTTCCTGCAGGCTGAAGAAGAAACGGAAATGCCTGAAGCGATCGATCCCTCGATCGATCCGGAAGTGGATGCCGTGCAGGAGATACTGGAGAATAACAGTGAAGACGACGGCATTGCCCAGATGCAGATGATGCAGGAAGAGGACCGGCAGACAGGAGCACCCATACCATACAGCGATGAGGAGAAACAGGCGTATGTTTCTTCTTTTCTTTTGTCAAAGATCCGCACTGGCAGCGGTCAGTTTGACAATACGAGCGATCTGAATGGAAATGACAGCACGGATGAGAATGATATTGTCCGTTCCGAAGATACCGTCACCTACATATTCAGTTATTCCTGTGCAGTAAAGGAAGAAGCGGAATTTCATACGGTAAACGGAGCAGATCTTCATGTACGGTATATTCTTCCCTGTACAAAGGATATTGCTGAATTTGATCTTTCTGCCATGCAGTGGCTGATGGCGGAAGATCCTTCCGCCTGCATACGGGAAGAAGACGGCAGACAGATCCTGGAAGGGTATCGTGCACTGCCGGAAACGACAGAGGGAGAAACTAGTTACAGCATACCCGGAGCGGGGACACTGAACTGCGTGATCCGGGTTCATGCGGCATCTCCCGGTACGGAAATAACACCGGAATTTGAAGCATATCTGCAGGCGGATGAGGCAGATAAACTGTCCAGCGGCGGCAGTCTGAACAGCACTGTGCGGATCTCATGCGGTACATTTGCCTATGTGAAGCTGAGCCGGATCAATACAGACGCTCCGTACGGTACCTATGGCAGATGCTATATGACTGACGGGACATCGCAGTCCATTACCGGCAGGCTGAAATCGTTTCAGTATGAAATTGTTGCCGGAAAACAAAATGGTTCCATTCTCGGTGTCATGCCATTGGATCCGCAGGCAGATATCCATGTGCGCTACCGCAAAGACTACCAGGCATTTACTAAAACCGGAAGTCCTATCCCGATCACATGCGGTGTATACGACATTAAGACGGAAGGCAGTGATACAGCCGGCATACGCGGTCATACGATCAGTGAAAACAATGTGCTGCATCGCTTTTACAAGGATGGAATACGGGAATATGGAACGATATCCAAAATAGGAACTGATGCAGCGCAGCACCGTCTGGAATACTTTGAAATCACCGGTCTGCAGAAAACCAATCCGGGAGATACGCTTAGCAGAGGAACCGTCATTCTTGCCCAGCAGCAGAACCAGTCTTCCGACAATGACCGGTATATCTGTTCACTGCTGATTTCCGCGATTTATGTAAAAGGGCTGTATCAGGACAATACAACGACCATAAATATGTATGTGCAGGAAACGTTTGAACAGAATACGATCTACGAAGGATTGTGGAATACGTCGGTGCATTTATACAGCGTGAATGCGGAACTGCGTAATTCAGCATATCTTTCCGGCAGTGTGGGAAGTACATCCAACGTGATCCCGTACCGGCAGCACTTTAAGGCGGCTGCAGATCATACCAATATTCCGGTTGCGGATGCGAAAAAGGAAAAAGCATTTAATACATGGCTTCTGTGGGACAGCCGCCTTCTGGAACCGGAACTGTTTGACGGGAAACCATATTTGCGGCAGACCTATTTTGCCAGTTATCTGGGAAGCACTTCATCCAAGCTGGAAAACTGGAAGGTCTGCTACATAACAAAGAAAGATAAGAGTAAACCATATTTTGCCAGTGAGCAGGAAATGAAAAACTGCAATATGATGTCGTTTGATAATCTCTGCTATTTCAATACCTATGAGCAGGCTGTTGCCTATGCCGGAGAGATTACCGGCATTCTTGTAGAAGCGCGCAATATTGATTACCAGAGACTGTATGCGGACAATATCCACACGATCGAGATCATGCTGCAGCCGACGGAAGATGCGCTGGAGTATGGATCAACAGCAAGGTTTGCGACCGGGACATGGTCATGGTCGGCAAATGTTGCATCAAGCATGGCTTCCGACAGCGGCAGAGGAACCATGCCGCCATCCGCGAATACCGTGCAGAAATGTGACCGCAATCCCATCTATACATGTACACGCTGGAATGGGAACACCATTGATGCGTCTTCTCTGACTTCGAGCAATCAGGTGTTTTATGGCGCTACGCTGCGGATCGACGGCTTTCAGTGCCGTACAGCCGTGCAGAATGATGACGGCCATGCAACTGCTGTAAAAGAGATCCATGATGCAGGGACACATACGTTTAAAGTACTGCCGGAAGTGACATCCGATGCCGATACCGTTATTCCCGATGTCCGTATGACGATCGATCCGCCGGTGCAAAATGGTGTGCAGGCAGGCACGATCAGCGGGCTGAAAGCAGTGTATCCGGATGGAAGAGAAGAGGAGCTGCACAATGGAGATTCTTTGCCGCTGTCTGACGAAAACGGACAGACCGGAACCATGGATATTGCCTGGACAGATGCGAATGTGCAGATCAGTTATGCAGGTATTACAGCCAATCAGCCGCTTCCGGTGATCCTGGTGGAAACATCGCAGGATATTAAAAATCTTTCGGACCGTTATCCGCTTGTGCTTCAGGCGGTGATCGACGGCGATGCAAGACCCATCAGCAAACAGAATGGCAAACAGGCACAGGCATCGGTATCCTTCCTGGATCTTTCATCCTGGCAGATCCGCCAGAGTGTGGATAAGGCAAAAGCAGAATACAGAGACGATCTGACCTATACCGTTACCGTGCGCAGCCGCAGCCGGACGGACGCAGACATCCAATTAGAATGGGATCTTCCGCAGAACGGAATCAAAGATACTATGCTTTCAGAAGAAGCTTCCCTGACGATCACATCGGCAAAGATCGTAAAGCAGGACGGTACAGAGACAGATGCATCGATCCGGCAGGGAAGCGGTGTGAATGCTTCCTTTGTCCTGCCGGGGGAAGAAAGCGTGAAGCTGGTCATACAGGTCCATGCAGAGAAACTTACGGAAACCGATATTCTGCACGCATCTGCAGTCATGAATGTACAGGAAATGCCGATCGAAGCCAATATGGTAGAAACAACAGCTGAAAAACGGATCGTTCTGCCGGATACAGGCACAACGGAACGTTACCCGGAAAGAATGGCAGCAGCCGTTCTTTTCCTCTGCGCCGGTTTATGCAGTCGAAAAGACAGAAGGAGGAGACAATGAACTGGAAAAAAACACTTTTATGCACGGCAGCTTTGCTTGCCACGATTCCCTGTATGGGAAGAAACGCAGTCTACGCTGATGAGATGAGTGAAGAAAGCACATTCACGGTAACTGTCACAAATACGCCGGCGGGACATACCTATGCGGCATACCGTGTCTTTAAGGCACGTACAGCTCCGGATGGAACATTGAGCGATATCACGTGGGGAGATGGTGTAAATGCCGATGCCGTAGTGAGCGGCCTGCAGGATGCAGGATTTGCCTACAAGAGCAAGTTTGAAGGAAAAACAAGTGCAAAAGATATTGCGGCTGTCATTTCAAAAAACATGAGAGATGCTGACTTTGTACGAGCAGTTTCAAAACTGCTCGTTGACTGCAAGGCAGCTAAGGCGGCGGATTCTGATCCCGCGGGAAATGTACTGAAACTGACCGGAGCTGGATATTACCTGACACTGGATGAAACAGAACTGGAAAATCAGAATGATTCCCGTTCGGCTGTATTGATGTTTACATCGGAATCTTCTCTGACGATCGATCCGAAAATTGAAATTCCGACTTATTCAAAAGTGATCGTTTCCGGGAATGAGGAAGTAAAAACAGAAGACTATGGACTGAATGATACGATACATTACCGGCTGAGTGCACAGCTTCCGGACAACTACATGGAATATGAGGCGTATGAGCTTCATTTTTTTGATTCCTCTACCGGGATCCGCTATGTTCCGGAATCATTCACAGTAAAGGCAGACACGGCTGAACTTTCCGTACAGCCGCAGATCAGCGGAAGCTCGATGACCCTGGACATTGCTGATCTGAAAACACTGGTATCTGCTGATCTCAGCGGAAAGAATGTAACGGTGGATTATGAAGGCGTCGTTACAGATTCAGCTGTACTTGGTTCTGCCGGCAATCCAAACACTTCCTACATTACGTATTCCAATGATCCGCAGGGAACGCAGAAAGGCCGTTCACCGGAAGAAAGAGCTGTTTTCTACACGTATCAGCTGGAAGTAAGCAAAGTGGATGAAATGGAACAGCCCCTTGCCGGTGCAAGTTTTATTCTGGAAAAGAAAAACGGTGAATCCTACGAACCGTGCATGAATGCGGAAATCACACAGGAAGGATCCATATTTACATTTGCCCGGATCAGTGATGGTGAATACCGTCTGACTGAAACAAAAGCTCCGGTTGGATACAATGCAATAGAACCGATCGAATTCACAGTAGCTTCCGAGCATCAGAGCGATGGTGCCGTTTTCTCTTTGACCAGTCTTACTTCAACGAAAAAAGGGAAAACAGCAGCACAGGGTTCTTTGACTGACGGAAAGATCACGATTATGGCTGTGAACCGAAAGGGTGTTGTTCTGCCCGTCACAGGCGGTACAGGAACAGCCGTTCTTTATGGTGCCGGAATTCTTCTTCTGGCAGCAGCAGTGCTGCTGATGCAGAAGAAACATGAGAAAGAATAAGAAAAGCATTCTTTCAAAAATACTGCTGCTGGCAGCAGCCGGACTGATGCTGTATCCTTCAGCGGCGAATGCATGGAATTCGCTGCGGTATTCCTATCTGGCCGGCACATACCGTGATGAATATGACCGCTATTCGGAAGACCTGACGGCCGCAATGATCCATGCCGGAATGGCATACAACAGCAAATTGAACGATACGAATTTCATGCGGCCGGATGAGGAACTGGAACAGATGTATGATGAGATCCTGGATCCGCAGGAAACGGGAATGATCGGTACAGTAGAAGCACCCGGACTGTTTGGCGAAATTCCTATTTATCATTCGACAGAAGAAACGGTACTGCAGAATGGAATCGGGCATATGGAAGGTTCCTCTTTTCCCGTATATGGGGAAAAGACACATTGTGTGCTGGCCGGACATACCGGTTTAAAACATTCACGTCTGTTTACGGACCTGGGAAAACTGAAAAAGGGAGATGTGTTCCGCATCCGTATCCTGGGACTTGTTGCACAATACAGGATCGTTGATATCCAGACAGTGCTTCCGGAAGATGTGGACTGCATCCGTCTGGAAGAGGGGAAAGAATACTGTTCCCTTGTAACCTGTACGCCATATGGCATTAATTCCCATCGTCTTGTTGTAAAAGGAGAACGATACTGAGAAGAAGGCATGCTCTGTCCTTCGGCAGGGCATGCCGTTTATATAGGGAGGCAGAAATGAAGCGATTATTAAAACTGGCAGCCGCCGCAGCGGCAGCACTTCTGACGATGACAGCGGTATATGCGGATACACAATATGCAGAAATAACGATTGACTGCGGGGAGTTTGCCCCGTCATATACACTGTATCAAATTGATGAAAACAGCGGCAGCAGGAAGATGATCAGTATGCCGCCGGCATATGCCGGTCCAAAGACAATGAAACTGATGTATGGAATCTATGAGATACCGGAAATACGTATCGCATCAGAAGACGGCATGTATGAGAGTCTGCCGCTGCACTTTCAGGTAGGAGAAGAATCGGATGGTATGACAGTTTATCTGAAATATGAACGGATCGAACCGGAAGCACCGCATGCTTCTCCCAGGACAGCAGATTCCGGGAGTGCACCATCCATCGTTCTGTTTTCAGGCTTTACAGGACTGGCAGCCGCCTCATGGATGGCACTGCGCTTCAGCCGTAAATAACACACTCCGGATGCATTTCCCCTCGAATGCGGTATAATTAGCGATATCGAAAAGGAAATGATCGTATGAAAGACAAAAAGATTGTTGTTGCAAGCATGAATGAAGGCAAGATCCGTGAGTTCTGTGAAATGTTTGAACCACTGGGATATACAGTACTGTCATTGAAAGACTTTCCGGACATGCCGGAAATTGAAGAAACCGGTACGACCTTTGCTGAAAATGCAGTAATCAAGGCGAAAGCCGTGACAGACCGTTATGGCATTCGTGCTATTTCGGATGATTCCGGACTGGAAGTAGAAGCTTTTGGAAATCAGCCCGGTGTCAACAGTGCCCGCTGGCTTGGACATGATACCTCGTATACATATAAGAATCAGGTGATTCTTGACCGCATGAAAGACGAAAAGGACAGACGGTGCCGTTATGTATGTGCCATTGCTCTAACCGATCCGGGGAAGGAACCGGTGGTATTTGAAGATACAGCGGAATGTCTGATCGCTTACGAACCGGCCGGATCAAATGGCTTCGGCTATGATCCCATCATGTATTTTGAACCGCTGCAGAAAACAATGGCAGAAATGACAAAAGACGAAAAAAATGAGATTTCCCATCGCGGAAAAGCAATCCGGAAACTGCAGGAGTGGCTGGATGAAAACGAATAAGTGGGTTTGTGCTTTTGCCGGCTTTCTGCTGCTTACGGCAATATTGCTGCAGGTCATCGACAGCTGCTGCTTCATGCGTTCATTTTACGTATCGGAGTATACTAAAAACAAAACAGCTGAAACCATTGGGATGAGTGATGAAGTTCTGATGGAAACGACAGAGGAATTACTGGATTATCTGAAAGATAAACGGCAGGATCTGGTCGTTTACGGTGAAGTAAACAGCGTGGAACGTGAAATCTTTGATGCGCGTGAAAAACGGCATATGGTCGATGTTAAGGAACTGTATCAGAATGCAATGAAGGTAAAGTGGGCAGCATTTGTGATTTCTGTTGCCTTATTTGCGGCAATGGTGCTGCTGCATAAAGGTTCTCTTTATGAGAATCTGCGGGATGGAGTTCGCTATGGCGGTCTGCTTCTTGGCATGTTTACAGCATTTATTCTGATCTGGGCTGTTGCGGACTTTAACGGCTTCTGGATGCAGTTTCATTATCTGCTGTTTGATAATGATCTGTTCCTGCTTAATCCGAATACTGAGATCCTGATCAACATGGTGCCTGAGACATTCTTCTTTGATCTGGTCACCCGGATCATCGTTGTCTTCTTTGCAATCATTGCATTGCTTGCAGCAGGTCTGTTTGTCATGGGGAAGAGGCAGCGCAATGCGGCTTAATGTTGTTCTGTATGAACCGGAAATTCCGCAGAATACCGGAAATATCATGCGTACATGCACGGTATGGAATGCCCGTCTTCATCTGATCGAACCGCTTGGTTTTTCGCTGGATGAAAAGCACCTGCGCCGGGCAGGCATGGATTACATTGGGTCTCTGGATTATACCGTTTATCCGGACTGGCAGACATTTCTGCAGAAAAATCCGGACGGTGAGTTCTATTACGCAACCAGATACGGTCACAAAGCTCCGGATGCATTCGATTATACGGGTGCAGATGGAGAACTGTATCTTGTGTTTGGAAAAGAAAGCACCGGTATTCCGAAGGATATTCTTCGCGAACACATTGACAGATGCATCCGGATTCCGATGCGCGGTGAGTTTCGGAGCCTGAACCTGAGCAATTGCGTGGCAGTGTGCATGTACGAAGTCTTACGGCAGACAGGTTATACAGATCTGTCGCGTGAGGAGCAGATCAAGGGAAGCCACGTACTGGATCAGGCAATCAAATAGACGGGTTTTGATAAATACGATAGTATAAGGACGGTAAAAAAATGCTGGAGTCGATCGGAGATGTTATTGCTCTGCTCGTCTGTGCAGTCTTTGTTATTCTTACATCCTACTGGATGTTCCGGGTAACAGATAAGCATCACGACAGAGAACTTCGCAAACGTGAAGACCGGTACTTCCGCCTTTCGGAAGAACTGGATGATGATTACGGAGATGACCGTGATACGTTTTACTATGAATAGAAAAAATGCAGGAGGTATGAAATATGCTGCATGAGTGCATTACATCCAAAAACGCGCCAAAAGCCATTGGTCCATATTCCCCGGCAGTAAAACTCGGAGATATGATTTTTATGTCCGGTCAGCTGCCTATTGTACCGGAGACGGGAGAACTGATCTCGGATTCGATCGAAGAGCAGACTGCACAGTGTCTCAGAAACCTGGAAGCAATTCTCAAAGATGCCGGACTTTCTCTGCAATATGTTTTGAAGACGACAGTCTATATGACGGATCTGAGCGAATTCGGAAAGATGAATGAGGTTTACGGACAGTTCTTCAGTGAACCATATCCGGCACGCTGTGCTGCGGAAGTTTCCGGACTTGCAAAAGGGGCAAGAATTGAGATCGAATGCATTGCAGTCGATACCAGAGCCCTCGAAGTAATCTGTTCACAGGAAGGCTGTGCAAATTGTGAGACAGCCTGTGACAGGGGAGAATAAATTGCACACTCTTATTTTTGCGCCGGATGGCCGCAAAACAAGAAAACTGACAGAGGACGGAGAATGGATCACGGAAAACCAGCCTGTCAGCAAGGTTCTGAATGATCTTTGTATCCGCAATGGAAGCACAATGGAAGGCAGGCAGTCTGCCTTTCGCAAACTGACCGGCTGCAGGCAGAAAATACCGGTTCTGATCAGTGAACGGTCCCAGTATATGGTGTTTCCGACTCTGTCGCCGTCGCATGCTGAATGCATGTGGATTTCCTGCAATGATATTCTGGATATTCAGGCGGCAGATGAAGGGTCTTCGGTTGTCGTATTTCTGAACGGAATCCGGCAGCGTGTTCCGTTTGGTGCGCGTCTGCTTCGCAGGCAGATCCATCGCTGTGAAGAGTTTCTGACGGTGCTGGATCGGGAAAACCCGGATCCTGAGATAAATGCAAAGGCACTGCTTAAGATGATGCTGCAAAAAGAGGAATAGGGCAAAAAAGCTGTTATTTTAAATAAAAATACAGAAAAAATGATTGACGGGATTTTAAAAGAAACTCTACAATTGTATGACAATGTCCTGATTTCTGTGAATCTGTAAAGATTACGTAAAGAATGCTATACTTGCAGCGGAGGTTCCATGATCGTTGTATATACATCACCGGGTTGCGCATCGTGCCGCAAAGTAAAACAGTGGCTGAAGGATCGAAATCTTCCCTTCATCGAAAAAAACATATTCAAAACGCTGCTAAACGATATTGAGATCAAGCATCTGCTGATGCGCAGTGAGAACGGCAGTGATGATATTATTTCCAAACGCTCCAAAGTGATTCAGGAAAGTCATATCGATATTGAGTCCATGACAACGGATGAACTGATTCGGTTCATAAAACAGAATCCGAGCATCCTGAAGCGTCCGATCATTCTGGATGAGGATAACTTCCAGGTTGGATATGATGAAGAGGAAATCGGCGTATTCGTACCTGCGGAACTGCGGCGGATCGCTGCCACGAATTGTACGAGCAAATGCCCAAGTTATAAGGCTTGCGGCTCGGTATTGAAAGAAGAATGAAGCGCAAGCTTCTTCTTTTCGTGTAAGGGGGTAATCCTATGAAAAAAGTTCTTGTCGGTCTTTCCGGAGGTGTCGACAGTGCAGTTGCGGCATATCTTCTCAAAGAGCAGGGATATGATGTGACATGTGCATTTATGCGCAACTGGGATTCTGTCGCAAATGATGATATCAGCGGCAATCCTACCCTGGATGATCCGGTGTGTCCTCAGGAGGAAGATTATCATGATGCAAAGGCAGTAGCAGAAAAACTGGGACTGCCTCTGCTTCGTGTTGATTTTATTCAGGAATACTGGACGGATGTATTTGATGAGTTCCTGAAAGAATACCGCCGCGGCCGTACTCCGAATCCGGATATTCTCTGTAATCGCTATATTAAGTTTGACAGCTTCATGAAGTTTGGGGCGTCAAAAGGATTTGATACGGTGGCGACAGGCCATTATGCAAAAATCGTGAAAAATGATGAAGGCACGTGGCTGGCAAAAGCAGATGACCGCAATAAGGATCAGTCTTATTTTCTTGCGGAAGTGCGAAAAGAAGTATGGCCGCATGTAATGTTTCCGCTTGGAACGATCGATAAGCCGCAGGTGCGGAAAATCGCAGAAGATCTGGATCTGTCCGTTGCCGCAAAAAAGGATTCCACCGGCATATGCTTTATCGGCGAAAGAAAGTTCAGAGAGTTCCTAAGCAATTATCTGCCGATGAAGCCGGGTGCGATCATCAATATCAATACCGGGAAAGCGATCGGTACGCATAAAGGCGTCCTCTACTACACAGTCGGACAGCGCAAGGGTCTTGATATCGGCGGTACCGGTCCGTATTATGCGGTCGGTAAAAATATAGAGACCAATGAACTGTACGTGACAGATGAAGCGCACCAGGAATGGCTGTATTCGGACAGCTGCATCGTGGAAGAGTGCAATTTCATGACAGATATTACTGAACCAATGCAGTGCGCGGCGAAATTCCGCTATCGGCAGATGGATAATCCGGTCACAATTGAGCCGCTTCCGGATCACAGGCTTCTGGTCAGATATCCGCAGACTGTACGTTCGGTCACACCGGGTCAGGAAGCAGTATTCTATGCGGATGACCGTGTGATCTGCGGAGGCAGGATCCAGTCGGTATATAAAGCGGGAGAAGACCTGATGGATCTGATCCGTACAACAGCAGAGAAGAATAAATAGGAACATTATGGAAGATGAACTGATTCGTCTGAATGGCAAGTTTACATATATTCTGTATCGGAATGAAGAAAACTATTATACGGTAGCCAAATTCCGTATCAATGATCAGAATGAGAAGACGATCACGGTGACCGGTACGATGACTTCTGTGCAGACAGATATTCTGTATAACGTCTTTGGAAAATATGTAGAACATCCGCGTTATGGCATGCAGTTTGCTCTGCAGTCTTATGAAAAGCCGCTTCCCAGTGAGCGGGAAGGCATTATCCGGTATCTTTCCGGAATACAGTTTCCCGGTGTCGGCAAGAAAACAGCAGAAAAGATCGTTGAAGCACTGGGAGAAGATACTCTGACAATGATCCGGCAGGATCCGCTGTGTCTGCGTACGATCCCGGATCTTTCCGAAAAAGTGATCGAGTCGATCACGGAAGGCATCCGTGTTGAAGAAGACGGTATGGAAGAACTGATCCGGTTTCTGAATATTCATGGAATCGGAATGCGCAATCTTGTCCGCCTGAACAAGGCATATGGCAAGAAAGCACTGGAAAAGATCAGTGAGAATCCGTACCGTGTCATTGAAGACTGCGATGGTTTTGGATTTGCAACAGCAGATAAGATTGCGATGAGCCTTGGCTTTTCGGAAGCGGACGAACGCCGTCTGCACGCTTTTCTTGTGTCTCTTGTTTCGGATATGACAATGAGCAGCGGTGACAGTTATCTTCTGCATGATGAACTGAAAGCGGAATATGAAAAGCAGACTAAAGGCATAGACAGTGATTTTGATGCCATTCTGGAAATGGCTGTGGGCAGGGGACTTTTATATTCCGAAGAAGACCGCATCTATCCCAAAGCTCAGTATGAAGCAGAAACATATATTGCTTCCTACCTGCAGAATTTTCCATATCAGAAAATGCCGGAATGCGAAGAAAGCGTACTGGAGAGTTATCTGAAGGCACTGCAGAAAGATGTTGGCATCGAATATGATGAAAGCCAGGCCCATGCGATCCGGTCTTTTTTCCAGAACGATATTCAGATCATTACGGGCGGTCCCGGCACCGGAAAGACAACGGTTGTACGTGCACTGGTGCGGCTGTTTCATCTGATGTATCCGGAATATACCATCGTATGTGCCGCTCCGACCGGACGTGCCGCAAAGCGTCTTGCTGAATTGACCGATACCAATGCCGCAACGATCCATTCCTTGCTGCAGTGGGATCTGGAGAGCAATACATTTGGAAAGAATGAAGAAGAACCGATCGTATGTGATCTTCTGATCGTTGATGAATTCTCAATGGTTGATAACTGGCTTCTGTATAATCTGCTGAAGGCAGGGCACAATATCCGCCGCATCTGTCTGATCGGGGATGAAGATCAGCTGCCAAGCGTCGGTCCCGGCAGTGTTCTGCGGGATCTGACCGATTCCAATACGATCCCGGTGTGCCGTCTTCAGTATATTTACAGACAGAAGAACGGAAGCGATGTGATTGCATTGGCACATGCGGTAAGGGAAGGACATGTGGATCCGTCGCTATACAGCGGTGAAGTCCGCTTCATTGAATGTTCGCGCAATGCGATCCGCAACGGCATTCTGGACATAGTCCGTCTGTATCTGGAAAACGGTTATAAGATCGATGACATACAGGTATTGTCACCGATGTACAACGGCAATGCCGGAATCAATGTATTGAATAATGCGCTGCAGGAATGCTTCAATCCGCCGTCAGAAGATAAAGCGGAATACCGCCATGGATATATGGTCTTCCGGGAAGGAGATAAGATCCTGCAGTTGAAAAACCAGCCGGATGATGACGTATATAACGGAGATATCGGCATACTGGAAGAAATCGTCGATGCGAAACACAGTGAAGACAGGACGACCACACTGTATGTAAACTTTCAGGATAATATCGTGGAGTATAAACAGGAAGGGCTTGACCGCATTACACTTGCCTATGCGATCAGCGTGCATAAGTCGCAGGGATCGGAATACCCGGTCGTCATCATGCCATTCTCCTGGCAGCACGCGTATATGCTTCAGAAGAAACTGATCTATACAGCTGTGACCAGGGCAAGACGTGCGCTGATTCTGCTGGGAGAGCGAAGTGCATTTGAGAAAGGCATTGCTACAGCTGAAAGGTATGTTCGAAAGACAACTCTGTGCAGCCGAATTTCCGGTTCCATTCCCGGCGAATTGTGATAAGATAGTGGGGAAATCGCCGAAGAAGATCAAGTAGTATGCGTTGAAGCGTAAAGAGAGAGAATGGCCGGTGAGAATTCTCCGTGAATATACATGCGAAGCTGCTTCTGAGAGTGCCTGAAAAGGCAACGGATGCCGCCGTTACCGGCTTAAATTAAGGTGCGTGCATCAGCACGAATCAGGATGGTACCGCGTGGAAACGTTCCTGGAATGCAGGAACGTTTTAATATGCAAAGGGAGGAAACAGTTATGCCTAACAAAAATCTGACAGGAAACCAGATCCGACAGATGTTTCTGGACTTTTTCCAGAGTAAGGGATGCATGGTGGAACCGGGTGCGAGCCTGATTCCGCATGATGACCCGACACTTCTGTGGATCAATGCCGGCGTATCGGCACTGAAAAAGTATTTTGACGGTACGGAGAAACCGAAGTGCAACAGGATCTGCAATGCACAGAAATCGATCCGTACAAATGACATTGAGAATGTCGGCAAGACAGCACGGCATCATACATTCTTTGAAATGCTTGGAAACTTCTCAATTGGCGATTACTTCAAGACAGAAGCAATTACCTGGGCATGGGAATTCCTGACAAGTCCGGAATGGATCGGCTTTGATCCAAAGCGCATGTATGTCACGGTATATCCGGATGATACAGACGCATATAACCAGTGGGTGAAAGTCGGTATGGATCCGACACATATCCGTAAGACGGACGATAACTTCTGGGAGATCGGAAGAGGTCCGGGCGGACCGGATACTGAGCTGTTCTATGACCGCGGAGAAAAATATGATTCGCAGGGACTCGGTGAAAAGCTCTTCTTTGAGGACATTGAGAATGACCGGTATATTGAAGTCTGGAATATTGTATTCTCACAATATGACTGCCGTCCGGATGAACTGCCGCGTTCTGAATATAAAGAACTGCCGCAGAAGAATATCGATACCGGCATGGGTCTGGAACGTCTGACATGTCTGGTACAGGAAGGCGAAACAAACTTCGATACTGACCTGTTCCTGCCGATCATCCATGAGACGGAAAAATATGCAAAGCATCCGTACAGTGATCCGGAATATAAAATGGCATACCGTGTTATTGCCGACCATATCCGTACAGTAACTTTCGCAATCGCAGATGGTGCGGATTTCTCCAACACAGGACGCGGATATGTTCTGCGCCGTGTATTGCGCCGTGCAGTACGCTATGGCATCAAGCTGGGTATTTCCGGTGCGTTTATGTACCGTCTTGTCGGCATCGTTGCTGAGAATATGAAGGATTACTATCCGTATGTTCTTGGCCGTGTCGAATATATTTCCAATCTGGTAAAGAATGAGGAAAATGCATTCCACAAGACACTTGCCAATGGTGAATCTCTTCTGAATGAAGCATTAAAAGACCACGCAGATACAAAGAGACTTCCGGGTGAAGTTGTCTTCAAACTGTATGATACATATGGATTCCCGAAGGAACTGACGCAGGAAATCGCGGAAGACAGCGGTTATCACGTTGATATGGAAGGCTTTGAAGCTGCCATGCAGAATCAGAGAGAAATGGCCAGAGGAGCACGCGGCGACCAGCAGTCCATGGGTTCTCAGTCGATCGATCTGATGAACTTCACTGGCGAATCTGTATTTACCGGATATACTGACACGCAGTGTGATACGACAGTCATCGGTCTGTTCAAAGATGGTGTCAAAGTAGATGAACTGACAGATGAAGGCGATGTCATCCTGGCAGAAACATGCTTCTATGCGGAATCCGGCGGACAGGCAGCGGACCGCGGAACATTATGGGCTGATGGATTCTGTGCCGAGGTTACAGATGTACGCAAGGCACCGCACAAGCAGCCGATGCCCCATGTCGTGATCAAAGAAGGCGTCCTGCATACCGGTGATGCTGTCAAGGGTGCATATTCTCTGGAAGACAGAACAAAGACACGTGCAAACCATTCTTCTCTGCATCTGCTGCAGAGTGCACTTCGTCAGGTACTTGGTTCTCATGTTGCACAGGCAGGTTCCTACAACGGTCCGGAATATGCAAGATTTGACTTCAACCATTTTGAGAAGGTATCGGATGAACAGCTTCGTCAGGTAGAACGTCTGGTCAATGAAATGATCGAACAGAGTCTTCCGGTCGTGACCGAAGTCATGGATCTGGAATCCGCAAAGAACACAGGTGCAATTGCTCTGTTTGATGAGAAATACGGTGACAGTGTACGCGTCGTTTCCATGGGCGATGTTTCCAAAGAGTTCTGCGGCGGCACACATGTTTCCAATACTTCTGAGATCGGTCTGTTCAAAATTGTCAGTGAAGAATCCATCGGCTCCGGTGTTAGACGTATCACCAGCGTGACAAAGATGCGTGCGTATGAGGCATTTAAAGAAGAAGAACGCTATCTGTATGAAACAGCTGCTCTGCTGAAGATGGCAAACTGGAATGGCTTTAAAGAAAAACTGCAGGGCCTTCTGGATGAAAATGCTGCATTGAAGAAGGAAAATGCGGCTGCCAAGGAAAAGGCCATGATGGCTGAAGCCGCAGCACAGACAGCAAATGCAGAGGATGTCAATGGCATTCATGTTCTGATTCTGCGTCTGAAAGATCAGAATACAGGTACATTGAAGAACTATGCAGAAACACTCCGCAACCGTCTTGAAAACGGCTTTGTATTCCTGAGCAACGAAGCAAATGGCAAGCTGACATTCGTATGTGCATCCAGCAAAGAGGCTATTGCACGCGGTTTGAAGGCTGGTGACATTGCCCGCAAGGCAGCACAGATCACCGGCGGCAACGGCGGCGGACGTCCGGATATGGCACAGGCCGGAGGACGCGATCTGGATAAGATCGAGGAAGCATTCGCTTCTGTACGCGCAGCAGTTGATTCTATTCGCTGAAGCATCCGGAAAATATTGAAATGACGGGAGATCCGCAAAGGGTCTCCCGTTTCTCCGTAAGGGAATACGGGGTACTTTCGTATATACTTTTTGGGTTAAATGAAATAAAATAAAGTAATAATAAGGAGGCAGGTTATGGCAAACAGAAGAAATGATAATACAGAGACAGTCAGTTTCAATGCAGAAGAATTTCGTCAGGCAAATATACGCCAGATACTGCATCATGTTCAGGAGGCTTTGGACGAGAGAGGCTATAATTCCATCAATCAGCTCGCTGGTTATCTGATTTCAAACGATCCGGCATATATTTCAAGCAATAAGAATGCAAGAAGTATCATCCAGTCCGTCGACCGTACCGAAATCATTGAGGAACTGGTACGCTTTTATCTGAAGGAGTCTAAGTAATGAGGTTTCTCGGTCTGGATCTCGGCAGTGTTACATGCGGCGTGGCAATCAGTGATCCGCTTGGCATGATTGCACGGACGTATGAGACTGTCCGTTTTTCGGAAAATGACTACGATACCTGCCTGAAAAGAATTCTTGAGATCATTCGTCTCGAGCAGCCGGAGAAGATCGTTCTCGGGCTTCCTCGTCATATGAACGGGGATGTCGGCATTCGCGGTGAAATATCCATGGAGTTTAAAAGCATGCTGGAAGAAGAAACAGATGTTCCGGTTATTCTGTGGGATGAGCGGCTGACGACGAAAGCGGCGGAACGGATCCTGATCCAGGCAAATGTATCGCGCAAGAAAAGAAAGAAGGTAATTGATCAGATGGCTGCAGTACAGATCCTGCAAAGCTATCTGGATTCAATGTAAGGCGTTTTACGCCTTTTGTTGTGGAGGTTTATATGAATGACAATAAAATGACGATCATTGATGATGAAGGCAAAGAAGTAGAAGTACAGATCATTCTGACATTTAAGTGTGATGAAAACGGCAAACAGTATGTTCTGTTTACTGCTCCGGAGGATCCGGATACAGTATATCCGGCTTCTTATACCGATGAAGGTGAATTGCAGATGGTCGAAACAGAGGAAGAACTTGCCATGTGTGAAGAAGTATTAAATTCTTTTGAAACGGAAGTGTAAAAATGGCAAAAAGACGGAAAAAGAAGCGCTCTGTACTGCGCATCATTGCTTTATTGGTCATTCTGCTTTCCTTCGCTGCATTAGGCGGTATTTACTGGTATTACCAGAAATCGCTGGAACCGGTGCAGACAGAACCCGAAGAAATTGCATTTAAGGTGGAAGAAGGTTCGACTCTGACATCTGTAACGAATCAGCTGGCAGAAAACGGGATTATAAAAGATGCCAAGATGGCATATTACTATGGACGTCTGAATCATCTGACAGG
This sequence comes from Solobacterium sp., assembly GCA_017539385.1. Lineage (GTDB taxonomy): Bacteria > Bacillota_I > Bacilli_A > Erysipelotrichales > Erysipelotrichaceae > Bulleidia. The sequence continues at coordinate 40,331 of JAFYHC010000005.1, forward strand.
GGTGAAAGCAGGTAATTTCAAACTGGATAAGAGTTGGGATGTTCCAAAGATCCTTGCATATCTGAATGACGATATCGCTGCCGCAAAAGATTCGGTGAGAGTAACGATCGTTGAAGGTGACTGGGCAAAGGATGCGGCAAAGAAGATTGCTGCTGCATGCGGTGTGCCGGAACAGGAATTGCTTGCATTATGGAATAACGAGGAATATATCCGTTCCCTGATGCCAAGATATCCATTCCTTACAGAAGAAATGTTCAAATCAGATATCCGTATCTATCTGGAGGGATATCTGGCTCCTGAGACATATCTGTTTGATGTGGGGATGGATGCAAAGCAGATCACGGAACAGATTCTGGATCAGTCGCTTGTGCTGTATGATCAGTTTAAGGATGCGATTGCAGCAAGCCGTTTTACGATTCATGAAGCATATACATTTGCCAGCATTATTCAGTATGAAGCAGGCAAGAATATGGATGATATGAGACTTGTATCGGGCGTTTTCTATAACCGTATGGACATTGGCATGCCACTGCAGGCTTCTGCTACAGTATGCTATGCTGTCAATTTTGACAAAGAAACAGACCAGTGGCAGGTATGTGAAGTGAATGCAGATTTTGATTCACCATACAATACCTATCGGAATACAGGTCTGACACCGGGTCCGATTGAAAATGCCGGTGCACAGGCATTTGAAGCCGCATTAAATCCGACTCCGAGTGATTATTATTACTTTATGACGGATGTCAGTACCGGTGAATTCCATTATGCACGCACTCTGGAGGAACATAACCAGAATGTTGCACAGTATCTGCAATGATTGAAAGTACATGCGGGTATATTATCCGTGAAGGCAAATGGCTTCTTCTATACAGAAATAAGAAGAAAGAGGATGTCAATGCCGGGAAATGGATCGGTGTCGGCGGTAAACTGGAAAACGGGGAAACAGCAGAAGAATGCATGATCCGGGAAACCATTGAGGAGACTGGTCTTACGATCCATGATCCGAAACTGCGCGGCGAAGTCTATTTCATTTATGAAGACAGAGAAACAGAGCGGATCTACATCTTTACAAGCCATCGTTATGACGGGAGTCTGACGGATTGTAATGAAGGCACTCTTGCGTGGATCGCGGAAGAGCAGCTCGGTGCGATTCCCATGTGGGAAGGCGACCGTTTATTTCTGAATCGTCTGAAAAAAGATACCGGTGAATTCTTTACATTGTATCTGCATTATGACAGAGAGGGTAATCTGCTGAAAGCAGAAGAAGGAGATTGTGTATGAACAGACCGATCATCATAGGTATTGCCGGAGGCAGTGCTTCCGGAAAGTCTTCTATTGCAAAGAAAATCATGGAGACCTATGAAGGGACTACTTCGGTACGGATCATCCGCCAGGACGACTATTATAAAGACCAGTCGGACAAACCGATGGAAGAAAGAGTCAAGACAAATTATGATCATCCGTTTGCTTTTGACAATGAACTGCTTCTGAAGCAGATATCCGAACTGATTGCCGGACGCTCGATCGATAAGCCAACCTATGATTATGTGCATCATACACGCAGTGATGTTACTGAGAGATGCGACCCGTGCGATGTATTGATACTGGAAGGATTGTTTGTTCTGGAAGATGCGCGGATCCGCAGTATTCTGGATATCAAGATCTTTGTCGATACCGATGCGGATGTACGCTTCATACGCCGACTGCTGAGAGATGTACAGGAACGCGGCAGAACGCTGGATTCTGTAGTAAATCAGTATATGACCACAGTACGTGACATGCATGAGCAGTTTGTAGAACCGTCGAAACGTCACGCAGATGTAATCATCCCGGAAGGCGGAAGCAATGTTGTTGCAATCGATCTGCTGATCACAAAGATCAACAGCATTATCCGGCGTACAGAGGGATAAAGCGCACGAAAAGATGGAATCTGTCTTTCTTCGTGATATAATAAGCAGGCAAAAAAAGGAGTAAGTACGAAATATGGCTGAACAGAAGAAGATTTATCTGACGGAAGAAGGTCTGCAGGACCTGAAAGAAGAACATCACCGTCTTGTTACAGTTGAACGTGAAAAGAATAAAAAAGACCTTGCTGAAGCACGTTCTCAGGGTGACTTGTCTGAAAACGCTGACTGGGATGCTGCACGTGAAAAGCAGGCACAGCTGGAATCCCTTATTTCTGAAATAGAGTGGCAGCTGAATAACTATGTTCTTATCGATATGACCAATGTCGATAAGAGTGTTGTTAACGTTGGTTCGACAGTTACGATCGAATTCCTGGATGTCCGTGAGGAAGCCAAGTATAAGATCGTCGGTTCCACACAGACGGATCCGTCGAATGGTCTGATTTCCAATGACAGTCCGCTGGCTGCAGCGATCATGAACCATAAGATCGGCGATACGGTTACTGTTAACGTAAAGAAGCCGTATTCCGTCATTATCATTAATATTGAATAACTGAGCGGGGAATCAGCAGTTTTTTCGCAAATATATAAGCAGGAGGATCATGAATATGAAACGACTGCTTATTTTTTTACTCTTTCTTGTCGGCGTACACAGCATAGCCATAACACCGATTTCTCTTCAGGAATACCGTGACAGGCCAATTACCGTAACGATTGACGGCGAGGTAGAACATCCCGGAACGTATTCTCTGGAACGGTATTCTACCGTACAGGATCTTCTCGAAGATGCCGGTCTTACAGAGCAGGCAGATACGTCAGTCCTAAATGAAATGATTACACTGAAAGATCATGACACACTGACAGTACCGGGAAAAACAGAGGAGAAAAAAATATCCATCAACACGGCAACGGCACAGGAATTGTGCACGCTTCCGGGAATTGGCGCGGCAACAGCAGAACGGATCGTAAAATTCCGGGAAGAGAACGGATTGTTTGCACAGCTGACCGATCTGATGCTTGTTTCAGGCATCGGTGAAAAGAAATATGAGCAGCTGAAGGACTGGATCTGCCTGTGAAGAGAATGATGCAGGAGCATGGGATACTGCTTTTTATTCTTACAGCTGTTTTATGCGTATTTCCCATGCAGCATAAGATAGCTGCTGCAGCGGTCCTGTATGCATTTTTTCTGCTGCGGACACGCAGGATTTCTCTGATTCCGCTGCTTCTGTTTGTAATCGTCAGTGTACCAAGATGGAACACGTCACAGCCGGAAGAAGGAAATTACAGAGTGGTATCTGTTCATGCACGGTACAGTGTTGCAGAAAAAGGCAATACACGCATACTCATTTATCATAGTGAACCGCTTATTTGTGATGGTGAATATACATTTGACGGTTTCTGCGAACATGTGAAAGAAACTCGCGGATTCTATCGCTTTTCCTTCGCCAGATATATGCGGCAGGAAGGCGTGTATTATTCATCCGACAGTTCCCATTTTTCCTTTGTAAAAGAACACGCATCCTACCGCCGGATCCTGCAGAAGGCAATTCAGAATAAGCAGGCGGATCTGCAGGAGGTGCTTTCCTTCACGCTGCTGAACATTCGTCCGCAGGATTCGGAAGGGGGATTGCTGTATGACTATGGTTTTTCCATTACAGCAGCCCTCAGCATACTGGAACAGTTCCTGGCCTACTGGATCGATAAACGGAGGCTGCGGTATGTATCTGCCGGGTGCACTGCGCTGTTTGGCTGGCTGTATGGGTTTCCGCTTGTTGTGATGCAGAAGTTTGTATACCAGCTGCTTTCGCTTCTGTATCAGAAAAAGCAGGATGCAGTCATGCCGTCTTTATGTGCGGTTCTGTGTCTGTTTCCGTACGCCGCTTTTCGAGGGGCGTTCTGGATTCCTGCCGTCATGCGTCTATTGACGCTGATGAAAAAGAAAGATCCGGCTGAAAGGACACTCTGCCTGTCGCTGATCAATCTTCTGCTGTATTCCAGGATCACACCGGCAGTTACCATACTGTACCCGTATCTGCGCAAAATGGCAGGTGTTCTTTACTATGTATCTCTTGTGATGCTCATCCTGCCGTTTCCGGGAACATTTCTTGTATGGATCTCGCATTTATCCAATTATTTTGGCAGTTTCTCATTTACTTCTTCTTTGCTGGGTGCCGGGCTGCCACTGTTTATCATGCTGTGTGCTGGATGTGCTAAAAGCCGGTACAAAACGGAGCTGAGGGTATTTCTGCTGATCCTGTTCTGCCGGTTTGGTCTGTTTCATCCGCTTGCGGAAGTATCCTTTATCAATGTCGGGCAGGGAGACAGCATACTGATCCGGGAACCATTTGGCGGAAAAACATATATGATCGATACCGGCAAACCGGAACAGTATGCGGCGGTGCAGGCCTTCCTGGATGGAAAGGGAGTCCATCAAATCGATACATTGTTTATTACACATGGCGATACGGATCACAGCGGGAATATGGAAAGCATACAGAATGACTATGATGTAAGGCATCTGGTGACGGAGCATTTTGATACATGGAATACGGGAAGAATCGTATTTCATGATCTGAATACGCTGAAGACAGAGGATGAAAACCAGAGTTCGCTGGTGCATTGGTTTACGGTTGACGGCATCAGTTTCATGTGCATGGGGGATGCGGATCAACTGACAGAAGAGGGTATCGTAAATGCATATGGACAGCTGCCATGCGATGTGCTGAAACTATCCCATCATGGCAGCAATACCGGAAACTGTGCAAAGTTTCTCGATACGATGCGTCCGCAGCTTGGTATTGTTTCTTCCGGATCCTATGCCATCTATCATCATCCGGCACCGGATGTTATCAACAGACTTGCACAGAGGCATATTCCGTGGTTTGATACGAAAGAAGAAGGCGATATATCGATTTTTATACTGCCTGGGCTTCATATTTTAGTGACATCAAAAGGCACGGTGTCACTGCTTTAGGTGACAGGAGGTATAAGGCATGAAAGTGGCGATTCTGGGAAGCGGGACTCCGAATGCGGAGCCGTGGCATCCGGTCCATGCACAGCAGTCATTCTGGATGACGGCCGCGTCTTTCTCAATGACTGCGGTCCCGGTACGGTACGGGCATGTACAAAGGTTTTTTATGCGGGATGCAGTGAATTGAAACCGCAGAATCTCACCCATGTTTTACTGACCCATCTGCACTCCGATCATACGGCCGGACTTGCCGATGTGATTCTGACACCATGGGTATTGGAACGCACAAGACCATTGCATGTATATGGACCGGAAGGGACGGATGAAATGTGCAGAGATCTTCTTCATGCGTATCGTGCAGATATTGGCTTCCGCACGGATGGACCGGAACCGATCGGACCGGATTCACTGCAGGTGATTGCGCATGCTGTGCAGGAAGGCGTGATATACGAACAGAACGGCCTTTGCATACGGGCTGTATCCGTATCACACGGCACGATGGAATCCTATGCCTATCTGTATGAAAGCAAGGAGGGAAAAGTACTGATCAGCGGTGATACATGTCCGCTTGACAAGGTCATAGAAGCGGCATATGGCGCAGATATTCTGGTTCATGAAGCAGAATATGCCGGAGGTCTGAAAGAGCGCACAGAAGCCTGGCAGGCGTATCACAGGGCTGTTCATACATTGTCGTATGATCTTGGATCCATCATGGATAAAGCAAAGCCTGCTCTTACCATAACAACGCACCGGATTCTGCATCTGAACTATTATGGCGAAGAGCCGGTTTCAGCGGATGAAGTGAAACGAAGGGAAGAACTGCTACTGGAAGAGATCCGCAGCGTTACAGATCAGCCGGTGGTCAACGGACATGACGGTGATATCTTTCAGATCGAAAAAAGCAGTGACAGAGATCCTGTGATATACTTGATGCCATGAATACGTACCTGATACATGGAAAGGATATTTACCGTCAGGAACTTGCGCTGGCAGATATCCTGAAGAAAAACAAAATAGAAAAAGACCGCATCCAGGTCATTGACGCATCGGATAAAAAAACATTCCGGATCGAAGAAGTACTTGTCGCATGCGACAGTATCTCTTTATTTGGGGATGAGGGAATGCGAGCAGTCATTGTAGACCGTCCGTACTATCTGAATGCGGCAGTAAAATATGCAGAAGCGGTCAAGAAAGGCGACGGACCTGTTGTAAAAAGCCGTAAAGAAAAAGAACTAAAAGACAGGGAGTACCGTCTGGATCTTCTGCGGCAGTATCTGAAGTCCCCTAATCCGGATACTGTGCTGATCTTCTGCTGCAGGGACTTTACCGCAGACAGCCGCAAGAAAGATTACAAACTTCTGAAAGAAATGAATGTGAAGATCCTGGAAGAAAAGAAGATGACGAGACAGGAATTCCGTCAGTTTGCTTCGGATCTTCTGAAGAAAAACCGTCTGTCGCTGACAGCAGAAGCAATGCAGGAGATGCTGCTGCGGGTGGATCAGGATACCATGCGGCTGAAAAATGCCGTGGATTCCATGGTGCTGTATGGAGAGACGCAGCTTAACAGAAATGATGTGATGCATCTTGTTCCGGTCTCACAGGATATACAGATGTATTCTCTGGGAGATGCTTTTCTGAAAGGGAATATTGGTGAAGTTCTGCGTCTGAAAGGGGAGATGGCTGTCCGCAGTATACCCGTCAGTACCATGGTAACTTCGCTGGGCGGCTCATTACGGCGTTTCTATCATATGAAGCGGATGTACGAATACGGGATTGACGAAGAAACCATTGCCGCAAAACTCGGCATGATGGACTGGATGGTAAAAAACCAGCTGCGGGACTATCGAATCTCATCCGCACGTGCTTTGAAATGGCTGAATGGTCTTGCTGAAATGGATCAGGGAATCAAGGCAGGTCTGATCAGCGATCCGGATCATGCATTTGAATTATGGCTGCTTGGAGCAAAAGGTGAACGCCATGGAGCGTGAATTTCAGCTTCATACACTGGAACCGGTCTGCCGCCAGGATTCCAGAGTTCTGATTCTGGGGTCCTTTCCGTCTGTAGAATCCAGACGAGCAGGTTTTTACTATGCACATCCGACAAATCGGTTCTGGAAAGTACTTTCAGCGGTATTTGAGGAAGAGATTACCGATCGGAAAAGCTTCTGTCTGAAACATGGCATCGCACTATGGGATGTGATCGCATCCTGTACGATCGAAGCATCCAGTGATACGAGCATACGGGATATACAGGTCAATGATATTGACAGACTGATTCAGGATACCGATATCTCCTGTATTTTTACGACAGGAGCGAAAGCACGGGATCTGTATCGAAAATATATCAGACTGGATGTTCCGCATATTCCGCTTCCATCCACAAGCAGTGCCAATGCTGCAATGAAACTGGACCGACTGATCAAAGAGTACGCCGTACTCAGGGAGTATTGCAGATGAATAAAATAGAATTACTGGCTCCGGCCGGCAACATGAATGCATTGAAAGCGGCTGTGGCAGCCGGATGTGATGCAGTATATCTCGGACTGCAGTCTTTTTCTGCACGTGCATTTGCAGGCAATTTCAGCCGGGAAGAATTTCAGGAGGCAATACGGTATTGTCATATCCGCGGCGTGCGTATCTATGTGACGATGAATACTCTGCTGTTTGAGGAAGAACTGGAAACGGCTTTTTCCGATCTGGACTTCCTGTATGAAAATGACTGCGATGCGCTGCTTGTGCAGGACCTTGGCCTTCTGCATTACATTCGGACACGGTATCCGGATTTTGCAGTGCATTGTTCGACGCAGATGCATATCCATAATGTCGAAGGCGTGCGCTTCATGCAGAAACAGGGAGTGACGCGGGTCGTATTAGCCCGTGAGACCCCTATTGAGATCATCCGGGAAGCCTGTGGGACAGGCATGGAGATCGAAGTATTCGTCTATGGGGCTTCGTGCATCAGCTACAGCGGGCAGTGCCTGATGAGTGAAGCCGTCAAGCACCGCTCTGCCAACAGAGGAAGATGTGCACAATGCTGCAGACTGCAGTATTTTCCTCGGTCTGGAGAAACATTTCCGGAGGGAAGTTATATTCTGAGTCCAAAGGATCTGAATCTGATCGAAGCCATTCCGCAGCTGATGGAGACAGGCGTCAGCAGTCTGAAAATCGAAGGACGCATGAAGCGGGAAGAATATGTTTATCTTGCGGTTAAAACATTCCGTGAAGCAATCGATGCGGCTGAACAGGGAAAAGAATACAAAGTATCAAAACAGCGTGAAGAAGAACTGAAGCTGATGTTTAACCGCGGATTCAGCAAGGGACATATGCTTCACGCCGAAACAGCGGAGAGAATGAATCCATTCCGGCCAAATCATCAGGGAATTCCGATCGGCAAAGTAAAAGAGGTCAGCGGGGAGCGTGTTCGCATCACACTCTCACATGATCTGCACCAGCATGACGGACTGCGTATACTCAATACGCCGAATGACACCGGTTTTACTGCAAACCGCATCTATCGGCAGGGAAAACTGACTGCCTCAGCCAGAGCCGGTGAAACGGTATGGGTGGAATGCCGGCAGAAACCGGTTCCCAAAGCGGGACAGAAGGTTCTGAAAACGACTGATGATCTGCTGATCGAAAAAACGGATGAATCGATCCGGCAGAGCGAACGAACGTCACCGATTCAAATCTCATATAAGGCAGTACCGGGAGAACCGCTGCAGCTGATGATTACAGACGACAGGGGAATTCAGGTCATTGCCATGAGTAAGGAAGCGGTTCAGGAAGCAAGAAAAGCACCCATCACAAAGCAGCGTCTTGAAGAATTGCTTTCCCGGACGGATAAGGAACCGTACAGAGTCATTCAGATGGATGGAACAGTTGGAAATATATTCATGCCTGTCAGTGCGGTCAATGAAGTGCGGCGGCAGGCGTTTGCGGATCTGAATGAAAAACGTGCGGTCTGGAATGTTCATGCCGGACGGAAAGAATATGCGGCATCAGTACCGGAAAAAGAATATCCTTCAGTCCGTTTAATCGTCGATACAGATCAGCCTGTGCAGCGTCCGGGGATACTCTGCATCAGAGAGATTGACGGTATCAACTGTACGAGAACGGTCGATGAAGCACTGAGTGTTCCAAGATCCTATACGGGCATGGTCATGCATGAGATCGGTGGGCTGAACGGCATCCTGGATCACTGCATTGCCGGCATGACGCTGAACTGTACAAACTCCTATGCACTGGCTTTCCTGCTGCTGCAGAAGGGGATCCATGGTGTCATATTCAGCAGTGAACTGACCAATCCGATGATCCGTGACGCTCTGGATGCCTTTAAGCAGCGTTATGGATGGATCCCGGCCACGTATCGTCTTGTATACGGACATCGTACAGTCATGTACATAAAGAAAGGATTTTCATCCCGAAAAAGCATGGAATCGATTACGGATTTTCATGGAAAAATATATGATTTGTCATATAATGAGAGCATAGTTGAGATCAGAGAACCGGATGTCTACCGCAGTGACAATCCGTACTGTACCGGCAGTTATCTGATTCCGGATACTCAGCAGGAAAAGGAGATAGAAGAAGCTTATGAAGAAATTTATGGAAGAATTTAAAGCGTTCGCTCTGCGCGGCAATGTCATGGATATGGCCATCGGCGTTATCATCGGTGGTGCATTCTCTGCAATCGTCAGCTCGCTGACAGAGAATATTATCCAGCCGATCCTTGGCTCGTTTGGGGGAACAGAAGTTGGTCTGGTTACGCCGCTGGCAAATGGACAGGTCATTAACTGGGGCGCTGTCATCACGGCAATCATCAACTTCATCATCATCGCATTTATTCTGTTCTGCATGCTGAAGGCTGTTAATAAGGCTGTCAATGCTGCAAAGAAACCGGTTGAAGAAAAGCCGGCAGCACCGGTAAAGAGCGATGAACTGAAGGCTCTGGAAGAAATCGTTACTCTGTTAAAGGACAAGAAATAAGACCGATTCAGCAAACCGTATCAAAAAAGATACGGTTTTTTAATAATTGTTCGGAAATAACCGATTAAAATATATGAAAGAGTATTATCAGCAAAATCGGAGGTTTGCGGATGAAAAAAACAATTTTTGTTGTTCTTGCAGCAGTCTGTTTGGCTGTAGGAATACTTTTGCTGCCGAAATCCGGCGGAAAAGTTCAGCCAGAGAACCCTGGCACGTCGGAAACGACGAAAGATGACATCGTTGATCAGTTCAATGATCCAACACTTGATCCGTTTGATTTTACCGATGAGAACGGAAACCGCTATCTGGATACCGGTGAATATCCGGAAAAACTGGATCTGCGGGAGTATGGGATCGTAACGCCTGTGCGTCTTCAGAATCCATTTGGCACGTGCTGGGGCTTTGCGGCTGCAGCAGCGGCGGAAACCAGTCTTCTTGGCAGTGGCCTTGCGCAGGAAGATGGCTTCACAGCGGAGACGCTGAATCTTTCGGAGAAACATCTTGCATACTTTGTAGCGACGGCCCTCAATGATCCTGACAGTCCGCAGAATGGTGAAGGACTGAATACGGACAAGGAGTATACGACGACGGAGAAAATGAATATCGGCGGCCTGCCGTTCATGGCGACCAGTACGTTTTCTTCCGGTATCGGTCCGGTGCATGAAAGCGCAGATCCTGTATTTGAATATCATGGGAACAACAAATGGACAGAGAAGCGCATGATCGACGGAAGATACCAGGACTATTCATACAGCGGTGATGATGACTGGTCGATTCCGGAAGATAAACGGTTTATGCAGAGCTATGTTCTTAAGGAAAGCTATATTCTTCCTTCTCCTGCCCAGAAAGATGAAGACGGGGAATACGTATACAATGAAACGGCAACGAAGCTGATCAAGGAACAGCTTCTGAACAAAAGAGCAGTACAGATCGGATTCTTTGCGGAGACATTCCGTCCGGATCAGGTGGATTCGAAGAATCTTTATCTGAGCAAAAACTGGGCGCATTATACGTATGATAATAAGCTGCCTTCCAACCATGCCGTAACGATCGTAGGCTGGGATGACAACTACAGCAGAGAGAACTTCATGAGTGATCATATGCCGCCGAAGGACGGTGCATGGATCGTGAAGAACAGCTGGGGATCGGGTGAAAGAAGTTTCCCGGACAAAGGCGACGGCAGCTGGGGCATGCTGAATGAGGATGGTGTGCATACCGGATACTTCATGCTTTCTTACTATGATCAGTCACTCGATCAGCCGGAGGCACTGGAATTTGACAGAGTAAACACAGATGAAGGCTATTATCTGGATGAACTCGACTACATGCCTGTTACAGAAGTCAAAGCGGCAGAAACCGATGGAATGACACGCATGGCGAATGTATTTACAGCGGAAGGCTGCGAAAAGCTGGAACAGGTATCCTGTCAGACGTCTTTCCCGGAAACCGATGTAACCTATCAGGTTTATCTTCTGACGGATGAGTTCCAGGATCCGACAGACGGCAAACTTGTTGCGGAAGAAAGTGCGCATTACAAACTGGGCGGATTCCATAAAATCACATTGCGTGAACCGGTGCTGATCCAGAAAGAACAGCACTATTCGATCGTTGTTTCACAGAAAACTCCAAGTGGAAAATATGCGGTGAATATCCCGGTAGCCAATGGTGATACCAATCTGATTACATGGAATGTCGGAATTATAAACGAAAGAGAAAGCTTCCTGTGGATGGATGATGAATGGCATGACTTCAGCGATGCCGATCTGCGGGAAGAACTGCTGCCGCGGAATGAACTGGATCAGGATATGAAGTATGCTTTTGACAATTTCCCGATTAAAGGATATTGTGCAGTACAGCCGAAAAATCTGAGCATGCGTGTCGTCGGCACGACCAGTTTCCTTTCTTACAAAGATCAGCGCGCCGGTGATATGTATGTCCGGTTTACCGGTGATCAGGGTGTTGTTCCGGATGATGACGCAAAGATTACCTGGACTCTGGAAAAAGGCGGCGAAAACATTCTGAAGGTAGAGCCTTCCGAAGATGGATCACAGGCCCATATATCCATGACCGGAAAAGAGACGGGTCATACGTATCTGTATGTCACGGTTACAAACATCGGTACGACTGTCGTTAAGCTGGATGCTTCGAAACTGGCCTTGTGTTTCCTTGAATTCCCGCCGGAAACACAGACGGTATATAACGGCAGTGAACTGAAACCGGAACCATCTGTTTACAACGTTCATAATGAACTGCTGAAAAAGGATACCGATTATACTCTGAGTTACAGTGATAATGTTAAATGCGGCGTCATGGTCGTCAAGGCAGCCGGCATCAATGATTATCACGAAGAAACAGAAGGGTATCTTCCGGTTCTTCCGCAGCGCGGCATCATCCGTGATGCGAAAAGCTCCGGAGGCAAAATCACCGTTGAAGCAGAAAATATGGCTGAATCCGGAATTACCGGCTATGTTGTTCGGTGGCGTGAAAAGGGGACTGAGCAATGGAATGAAACCAGGACACCCGCTGATCAGCCGTCTGTTGTGCTGAAAGATACCAGAAAAGGTGCGGCCTATGAAGTACAGGTTTGCGGATACATTGATACAAAAGACAAGGCTGAGGAGTATTACGGAATTGAGAATGAATACCTCGGAGAATTCAGTGAGACCTCTGAAGTTACCTGCAATTAAGTAAATGATTCGATCCAAAGCGTATCTCCATGGAGAAAACATGAACAGATACGCTTTTTTATGGTCGTAATCAATTGGTATGCCTGCACTTACTTTCATTCATAAAATGGTTCTGGTATAATAATTCAGGTTTTACAGGAGTGATACATGTTTTTAAAGCGCATTGAAATGCAGGGATTCAAGTCTTTTGCCGACCGGACAGTTATTACATTCGATCAGCCGATCACCGGTGTAGTCGGTCCGAACGGATGCGGAAAATCGAATATCGCCGATGCAGTGCGCTGGGTGCTGGGTGAACAGAGTGCGAAAAGTCTGCGCGGCGAACGTATGAATGATGTCATCTTTGCCGGCAGTTCTGACCGCAAAAAAGTTAACATGGCATATGTTTCACTCGTTTTTGATAATACAGGCAGAGTGTTTCATTCTGATCTCGATGAGATCGAAGTAACACGAAAACTGTATCGGGATTCCGGGGATGCGGAATATCTGATCAACCGCAATCAGGTGCGGTTAAGAGATGTCGTTGAACTGTTCATGGATACCGGACTTGGCAAGGATTCACTGAGCATCATTTCACAGGGTAATGTTATCTCGTTTGCAGAAGCAAAGCCCCTGGAACGCAGAGGTGTTTTTGAAGAAGCAGCCGGTGTTTCAAAATACAAGAAACGCAAGATCGAATCGATTGCCAAACTGCAGCGCACAGAAACAAATCTGGAGCGTCTGCGGGATATTACGGCGGAACTGGAAAAGCAGGTGTCACCTTTGAAACGGGCTGCCAGAAAAGCAGAAATTTACCGTGAAAAGAAAAAGCGTCTGGAAGAAATCGAAATCACAGTTCTTGTTAATGAGATCGATAATGCGACAAAAGAGATCGAACGGACAAAGAAAGCGCTGTTTGATCTCGAGACGTCTTCTGTGATGATGAATACAAATATTCAGATCAATGATACCAAAATACTGGAAGCACGCAGAAAGAGCCGTGATCTGGATCTGGAGATCGTACATCTTCAGGATGAACTGATGAGAAACGTTTCGGATGTTCAGGCACTGGAGAGCCGCCGGACAGAGCTCGAGGAAAAGCGGAAATATCTGATCGAGACGGCTGACCACGAGACGCGGACAAGAGAACTGCAGAAGCAGCTTGAAACAGCACGGGTCGAGTATGAAGACCGCAAGGGACGTCTGGATAAGCTGAATGCTGAGATCGAGATGCTGAAAGATCAGATCAATGTTACAGCATCGGATATTATTAACCGCACATCGGAATTCGATATAGCCGACAGCCGCAGAAAGGCGCTGGAAACACGGAAGAACGTATTGGATTCTCTGATCCGCAATCCCTTCAACAATCAGAACGGCATCCGTTCTGTTATGGCAAATACCCATTTCCTGAAAGGCATTCTGGGCGTGATCGGACAGAATCTTGAAATTCAGGAAGGCTATGAACAGGCAGTCTCCACAGCTCTTGGCGCTGCCGTCAACAATATCGTTACAACAGATGAAGAAGCTGCCAGAAATGCAATCCGCTTTCTGAACCGCAACCAGTCCGGCCGGGCAACCTTCCTGCCGGTGACGGTATGCCGTCCCACATATGTATCAAAAGAAAATCAGATCATATGTGATCATACGGAAGGGTATCTGGGAAATGCCTCGGATTTTGTTACGTGTGATGCAAAGTTTGAACCGGTCGTTGCAAGACTGCTGAACAATGTACTTGTTACGGACACGATGGAAAACGGCAACGAATTATCTGCCCGTACCGGCCGGAATTATAAGATCGTTACACTGAATGGTGAAGTGATTCACCGCGGCGGTTCGATGACCGGCGGAAAGAACCGCAACGATACCAATATCCTGACAATGAAGCGGGAAGCTGAGCAGGTCAGCCGTCAGCTCGATGCCGAGCAGGCACGGGCGGAACTGGCTGATAAGGCTCTTAGTCAGGCAAGACGTCTGATGGACAGCATCAAGGCACAGATGCAGGAGAAACGGTTTGCAGTCGCTTCTCTGGAGCCGGTCGTAGATGCGAAAAAAGCCAAATTTGACAAAGTGAAAAATGATCTGTCACTTCTGGAGCCTGATAAAAAAGAAACCGGTGAATCGCATGCGGATGAGCTGATCCTACAGCTGAATGAGGCGTATTCACGGCGTGATGAGATTACCAATGAAATCAAGGCAAAACGGGAAGAGCGTGCTGCTCTGACACAGGATACGGACCGTAAGGAAGCACAGCTGCGTCAGTTAAGAAAAGACTATACACGCAGCCAGGATGAAATGCGTGCAGTACAGATCGAACAGAATAAATACCAGTTTGTTCTGGATCAGAATGTTCAGCGCATTGCTTCGGAATACCAGATGACATATGAGTTTGCCAAAACACGTGTGACGGACGAAGTCGTTGAAAATGCACGTGAGGAAGTTGCGACTCTTCGCGCAGAGATCGAACGTCTTGGCAATATCAATATGAATGCACCGGAGGAATACAGCGAAGTCAATACACGCTACGAAGAGTATCGCAAGAATATCGAAGAACTGTCTTTGAGCAGAGATAAGATCCTGTCCGGCATCGATGAGATGGATACCGTGATGAAGAAACAGTTCAAAGAGATGTTCGATAAGATCAATGTGGAATTTAACGATATCTTCCGCAGTCTGTACGGCGGCGGCAAGGCACGCCTGATCCTGCAGGATCCTTCCGATCTTCTCAATACCGGTATTGATATCGATGCGCAGCCGCCGGGAAAAGCAGTGCAGAATAACCTTCTATTCTCAGGCGGTGAAAAGAGTCTGATCGCTCTGTGTGTGCTGTTTGCCATACTGAAGGTAAAACCTGTACCGCTTGTAATTCTGGATGAGGTCGAAGCGGCACTGGATCCGGGAAATGTAGAGCGCTTTGCACAGTATCTGCATGTATTTACAGAGCAGACACAGTTTATTGTCGTAACGCATCGTACAGGAACGATGCAGAGTGCAGATGTGCTGTATGGTGTGACGATGCAGCAGCAGGGTGTATCACAGATGCTGAAGGTTGAACTGCATGAAGCGATGGATCTGGCAGATCCGCAGGAGGTCAGTGGATGAGTTTTTTAAGCAAACTGAAAGAAAAGTTTACCAAGAAGGAAGATAAAGCGGTTTATCTGAGCGGATTTCAGAAATCGAGACAGACATTCGGAGATCAGCTGAATCAGATGAAATATACGTTCCATGGAGTGGATGACGATTTCCTGGAACAGCTGACGATCATACTTCTTGAAAGTGATGTAGGTATTGAGACAGCAGATGAGATCTGCGAGCGTCTGCGGAAAAAATGTGAAGAGTATCCCTCTGTTACGTTCCACTGGGCAATGAATTTCCTCATCGAGATCATGAAACAGATATATGAGGAAGTACCGGATGCTCCAATCGTATATAATGAGAATGGGCCAACAGTGATCCTGCTGGAAGGCGTCAACGGAAGCGGCAAAACGACCTCTGCAGCAAAGCTGGCCCATATGTACAAGTTTTATGATAAGCGGGTCGTATTTGTTGCGGCGGATACATTCCGTGCCGGTGCGATTGAGCAGCTGGCGAAATGGGGAGAACGCCTGAATGTTCCCTGCATAAAGGGACGCGAAAACGGCGATCCTTCGGCAGCGATCGTGGATGGATGCCGGTTTGCCAAGGAAAAAGGCGCAGATATCGTTCTCTGTGATACGGCCGGACGTCTTCAGAACAAGAGCATGCTGATGAATGAACTGTCCAAAATGAACCGTGTTGCCGCAAAAGAGATCGAAGGTGCTCCGCACAATACCTGGCTGGTACTGGATGCTACCACGGGACAGAATGGTCTTTCACAGGCAGAGGTGTTTGCACAGTCAACAAAACTGACCGGCATCATTCTGACAAAGATGGACGGCACTGCCAAAGGCGGCATCGTTCTTGCCATCAAGAACAAACTTCATGTTCCGGTATACTTTATCGGACTTGGAGAACAGCCGCAGGATCTCAGACCGTTTGATCTGGATTCGTATCTGTACAGTATTTCTGAAGGCCTGGAATATGGCGAATAAGCTGGAAATGGACCGGCTGCTGGATTTCTACGGCATTCTGCTGACGGAAAAACAGCAGGAGATCTGCGATTACTACTGCCGGCAGGATTATTCTCTGCAGGAAATCGCGGAAATTACCGGGACCAGCCGCAGCGCTGTGCATGACATCATTCGCAGATGCCGTGCTGAAATGGAGAAATACGAAGAAAAGCTTCATCTGTTAAGGGATCATACGGAACGGATCACACTGCTGCAGGAAATGCTGGAAACAGCCGGCAGTGAGACTGTACCGTATATAAAAAAGCTCATCGCAAAAGAACAAGGACAGGAGGAACTATGAGCAAGGTTATATCTGTAAACTCGGGATCATCTTCACTGAAATTCCAGTTATTCGACATGCCGTCTGAGGTCGTACTGACATCCGGACAGGCAGAGCGGATCGGACTGGATATGGGAATGTTCACCATTAAGTACAATGGTGAAAAGAAAGTGATCGAACAGCCGATTCCAAATCACAAGGTCGCTGTTGATCTGCTTCTGAAAAATCTGGTTGAACTGGGCATCGTGAAGGATCTGACAGAGATCCAGGGTGCAGGTCATCGTATCGTCCAGGGCGGCGCTTACTTCAGCGAATCCGTTAAGACAGATGATGATGTTGTTTCGAAAGTACGTGAACTCGCAGAGCTCGCTCCGCTGCACAACCCGGCACACCTGGTATGCTATGAAGCATTCCGTGAAGCACTGCCGCACATTGGTCATGTATTCGTATTTGACACGGCATTCCATCAGACAATGGGACCGGAATCCTATCTCTTCCCGGTACCGTATGACTGGTACACACAGTATAAGATCCGCCGTTATGGTGCACATGGAACAAGCCATCAGTATGTAAACAAGAGAACAGCTGAACTGATGGGCGAAGATGTCAATAAACTGAACATGATCACCTGCCATATGGGTAATGGCGCCAGCATTACAGCGATCCACAACGGTAAGTGCATCAATACATCCATGGGTCTGACACCTCTGGGCGGAATCATGATGGGTACACGCTGCGGCGATATCGACCCGACCGTCGTATTCTACATGATGAAGCAGCTGCAGTGCACACCGGACGAGATGGATACATTCCTGAACAAGCGTTCCGGCATGCTCGGTGTATCCGGCATCAGTTCCGATGCACGTGATATTCAGGCAGCAGTCGAAAAAGGCAATGAACGTGCGATCCTGACAGTTGATCTGTATGCAAACCGTGTTGTCAATGTGATCGGCGGCTACTACATGCAGCTGGGTCATGTTGATGCAATGGCATTCACAGCAGGTCTGGGTGAGAATGATGCACATATGCGTGAACGTATTCTGAAGCGTCTGGAAGAAGGTCTTGGACTGAAGATCGACTATGAACTGAATGCAAAGACACATGGCGAGGAGGCCCTCATTTCTCTGCCTGGTTCCAAAGTACAGGTATGGATCGTTCCGACAAATGAGGAACTGGTCATTGCCCGCGATACATATCGGATTCTCGGACTGGCATGAGCCCGCAGGAACTTCGGAATCTTATTGAACAGAATGATACGATCACATTGTTCCGCCATCAGCATCCGGACTGTGATGCACTTGGCTCACAATATGCTTTGAAAACCTGGATCGAGGATAACTATCCGGGAAAGCATGTGTATGCACTTGGTGCAGAAACGACCAAACAGGCTGAATTTCCGGTATCGGATCAGGTATCGGACAGTGTGATTGCGGACAGTCTTGCCATTGTACTGGATACGTCAAATGCGGAACGTGCGGATGACAGACGGTTTGAACAGGCAAGATGTATCGTTAAAGTTGATCATCATCCGGATGTAAATCCGTATGCAATGTACAGCTGGGTCAATGATCATGCTTCCGCAACATGTGAGATCCTGGGAGAATTCTTTCTGTCATTTCCGGAAATGAAACTGTCCGGTAAGACAGCGGAATATCTGTACAGGGGTCTGCTGACAGATACACTTGGATTCAAAGTGTCTCATGTGACCGGAAAAACGCTTCGCATAGCCGCAGCGCTGGCAGATACAGGAATTGATATTCCGCAGATCAACCGCGAACTGTTCGATAAGGATTATACAGAGTTTGAAATTGCAAATTATATACGCAGCCGCGTCATGCGGAATGCAAGGGGGGATGTGGCTTGCGTTATACTGACCGCTGATGAACTGAAAACATTGAAAATCACAGCGCCGGAAGCGAGAAATTATATTGATGAAATCGGTCATGTCAAAGATTTTTCCATCTGGTTAATGATGACAGAAAAAGCTCCGGACCGATATGATGGCTCGCTGCGCTCCAAGACAATAAAGATCAATGATATTGCCGCAGAGTATGGCGGCGGCGGTCATCCATGTGCAGCCGGTGTCAAAGAACTCACGCGAAGTGAGATTGATGAACTTTTGAAAGAACTGGAACAGGCAGCAGTCTGAACAGCATTGTTTGATATATCAGAAACTACAGGGGGTAAATGCAAAAACATGAAAGTTTCTAATGTACAGTCTATGGCCGAGATTTTATCGGAACGGCACAGTCTTACCAAGAAAGAATCAACTGAAATCATTACACTGATTTTTGATCTGATTGGAGAATCTTTATCTGAAGGCAACAGCGTAGATATAAAGAAGTTTGGAAAGTTCACGGTAAAGGAATATCAGGCACGGACGGGAATCAATCCGAAAACGCTTGAATCGATTGAGATTCCTGCAAGAAAGAGTCCGGTCTTCAAAGCATCTGCAGCACTGAAAAGAAAACTCTGACCGATATCCGTCAGAATAGCAAAAGGCATATCTACAGGATATGCCTTTATTATGTGATCATAACAATGGCTGCAGCGATGCCGCCGTCATGTGTAATACTGATGGAGATTTCGGGATGGTCTTTTATATACGGTGTCCCGTCTGTGTTATTTAAAACAGAGTATTTCAGATAATTCTTATCATGAGTGGCTTTAAATATGGCTTCTTTCGCAGCAAATCGTCCGCCCAGATATTCAATTCTGCGTTTATCTGTTTTTCTGTTTTCGAATTCTGCCTGTTCCGAATCAGTAAGTATGAAGCGGATGAATGAATCCGTCAGAGTGATTCTGGACAGGTCTACGATATCTATACCAATCATGACATTAGTATATCATGCCAGAATCAGTTATAAGGTACTTTTTAACAGAAATAAGAGGCATTAAGTATTGGAATGAGGAAGATATCATTTTTGTCGAAGAATGCCATTATTGGCCTTAAACAGGGCTATGAGGGATTTGCAATAAGGGGAAGATTATTCGTTTATGCTGTTTCTTGTTCTGTTCAGCTTTGCCCAGTTGATCAGGCCGATGACAGCCATGATCAGGTAAATGGTACGCTTCGTAAGGTATACAGCATCAAAATGTACAATATATATCCCGACAGAAACGATATCTGTGATGATCCACCATACATATTGTTCGCGGAACCGAAGCAGTTCCAGGATGGTTGCGATAATGCCGACGTTGCGGATAAAGCTGCTTTGGCAAGTCCAATTGAAAATGTGTTTCCGGGCTCAATCATGGAAAACAGCTGCTGAAGATATGCTGTGAAGTTTTTTAATGATATCTGACGATCCTCCTTTTGCGTTATAAAGCTGAAGTATTTTTCATAAATAATAAATTAGCAGCCGGTAATCTTTGAACGGCTGCCTGATTAAGAAATTCAAATGTTCCTAAAGGGAAAAACATGAACCTGATTACATCTGACCGTTTGCATGTACACCTTGTATACATGATACAGCCATCGATGATTGTTGCTATCTTCACAATATCTCAGACTGACCGGAAGCGCAATCGAGACATAAGCAGTGCAGTTTAGCGAATCAGCGTTTTTTATACAGAAGAAGTTCCGGATTACTGCCTCCTTCTCCATATGTACAGATGAGAATGAACTCCATACTTGCCAGAACGCCGAAACAGCGCTCACCGCCATTGAAGTCTTTCAGCTGATTGCCAAGATATGTTGTATCATCTTTCAGGAATTTTGCTTTCATTCCGCCTGGCAGAGGATATTCCAGATTTACATAGCTGCCAACAAGAGCATTCAGTTTTTCAACTTTCGGCATACCTTCGATTCCAAGCGCATTGATCTCATCGATCAGCTTCCGTTTGAATTCTTCAAATTGTCCGTTATCACTCAGCTCTTCATATCGTTTCCAGTAATCCAGGGTCGGCAGAACTTTTCGCAGATAGGAACGCGCATCTGCCTCAGTGACAGTATCATTAACCATATTCCGGACACATACATCGATCAGATCGTTCATATTATTGTAGGTAAAGACTCCATCGGCATAGCACCATTGACAATAGTTTTCATTCACAGAGCCATCAGCATTCTTTGCAATGATAGAGTCATCCAGCGGCATCCCGCAGCACTGACAGATCAGTTCACGCGGAGAACCGAGCAAGGTATTGATTGAAACATGAAAGAGATTAGAAAGCAACTTAAGAGTTTCAGTGTTCGGTATGGTATCGCCGTTCTCCCAACGGGAAACAGCCTGCCGTGTTACAAATACTCTTTCTGCCAGATCGTCCTGAGACATTCCGTTTTTCGTTCTGAGTTCATATAGTACATCCTTGGTTTCCATAGATTGCCTCCCTGAAATTATCGTAATATGAAAGATGCTGTAATGCACGCAACAGTCAGTTGCGGTATCAAATCATGCATCTGGCAGCAAAAGGTTTTGGAAATATCTTTTTACTCAAAAACACTTCCGGGAAACAAGAAAGAGATCTGGCAACCTGGCCAACAAAAGAAATAATTGAAAGCTATGTAAAGAATAGCGGATATTTACTGTTGGATAAAATCATAATCACTATACTATCAGGCTGGAAGGGGACCGGCCTTTTTTACGAATAAAGTTATTAATCGTTGTTTTGTTAGACAGACCTATTGTCTGTCCAACATTAATAAGAACTTCGTAAAATTGCACAACATTAATAAACATATCGTAAAAAATCTAAAAGAAAATATGGAAAAAATAGCAAAAAATTAGAGAATTAATAAACTTATCGTAAATGATTAATAAGATTATCGTAATTGGACAGTAATTGGACATCAGTCAAAGACGCTTAGGCTCTTTGAATATATAACTTCGCATAATGTATGTTATACGATTTTATTTTATAGATAGAGTGAGGCATGAAATAACCCTATTTTATAGGTATATTTCGATGATGACATACATGCATGATGCTTCTATATTCCCTTATTATTGCTTTTAATCATCGATTATATTGGTTGTAGATCTTTTCCTTAAAGTAATGATCTATAGGATTCTTGATGCTGCTCGTTTATTGGATATTTGCATTGTTATGACGCAGTGCTGTGCTTCTGGTACGTTTATGATGCTGAATGGACCGTCTGTGATGCATTTATATTTCCTCTTATGGGTAAGTGTCGGTCACAGATGCATCTCAGAGCCTCCTGCATTCTTACGTATTAATGCATTTTGCTGCAATTCGTTACTACCCAGATATTATCGGTATGTGAATGATCTGGAGTCTCTTAACGTATATATTTGCTGCAGTCACACAGCGTAGTTTACCGGATGCTGCGTCATTATCGTATGTATATCTGAGTATTTTCTGATTGAATCTTTGTAAAAAAAGAGATTCTGCCCTCATTGCAAAATCTCTTTGTGAAAAATATAACAAATGTATATTTCTTTTTCACCCTTCCTGGGTTTTACTTTATTAAAACTGTGATCAGTCAATATCAGTTACGATAATTTCAGACTGGAATTTACGCTGGAATGCATCGGTAAGAATTATACCGTGACGGAGTGTGCATTTGCCAAGCGGAGCGTCTGTGACTTTGACGTTGTTTGGTTCTCTGACGCGGTAAGTGCGGAATGCTGTTTTGGAACCAAGGCTCTCCCCTTCTTCTGAGTAGTAATCAAACAGGAAATCCAGAGTTTCACCGGCTTCGAGCTGGTTATGTCCTTTTTCCATATAGGCATTATTGTTGTCGATCTCATCATAGCCAATGATCCGGCCGGCTGATGGAGCGTCGTCATCGGTGGACGGTTCCCATTCAATATACAGAATTACTTCTGTTTTCTTGTTCAGGATTGCTTTTGTATAACCGGTATAGACATCACCGCTTCTGTCTGTACGAAGGCCGGTTGGTTCATAGAATACCGGATGGCCGTCGATGGAAATCCATGTTCCATCTGTTGTAATCATGAGGTGCCCTTCTTCGTCTCTCATACCGACATAGTCTGATCCAAGATATCTGAGACCATCTTCGCTTTCCTGATAGTAGAATTGTTTTTCATCAGAGATGATTCTCCATACGCTGTCAGAGAGTTCCAGGGAGTAGCCTTCACCGTTTTTACGGACCGGGATCTCAATTAACGGCGGCGTTGTTACATAGTCTTCAAATCCTGGCTTATACCAGTCTTCTTCAGTGTAATCGATTAATGAAATCAGAGTGCTGATAAAGTCATCGCCTGCTGGGGTTTTAGCCTTATTGGACGCTGCCATGATGGAGAAGAAATCTGTATAGAACTTTTCTTCTTCCGGAAGATTGTTGCTGATGAACTGATTCCAGCAGTCTGTGTATGAGCTGATTGATTTATATGGGAACGTAAAGGCAAGACCGTTGACACCTTCAGAGCTTCTGCGGTTGCGGGCTACAACGCATGCCTGTGCATATGCGGTCAGTTCATTGATTTCATCATCGCTCATCACTGAGTCATCGTAGTCCGACAGCCGCAGATTATCCAGATAATGAACCAGATCGAGCTGTTCATTGTTCATGAATGTATAGGAACTGTTTGCGGCAAGAGAAATGTCTACATAATCGGATTCAGAGGCAAGAATTGCGGCTTCCTGCTTGCGGAAAAGGTTCTCAAGCTTTTCGTAAGCCGGATTCACATATGTCAGATCAACCAGAGAGATCGTATATGTATTATCTTCCTTTCCGGACAGCAGCTGCTTGTTGTATTCATCATACGTTCCGATGAGTTCACGTGCGAAGTCTTCGGTAGGAAGTGTTGGATCTTTTGCAAGTTTTCCGAATGCGGAGGTATAGAACCAGCCGCCGGACGGCTCGCTCTCTTCGGAAGCAAGATAGTAATCCGCATATGGTTCCAGAAGTTTGGCAATTTCAATATCCTGCATCAGACAGGCATCGAAACCGATCATGTCAAACGTAACACCGGAATCACGGATCGCGGATACGATCTCATCCACCATGATCGTGCTGTGTGAACCATCTTTGCGCCGGTTCAGATCATCCTGTCCAAAACCGGAACTCAGGCCTCCGCCATGGTCCCAGAGCACCAGCATATAGCGGTCTGCCGGGTAGTTCTCTTTTGTCCAGTTGATGAAGTCCAGAAGCTCGTTTTTGCTGGACATGGTTGTATACGAGTCAATATCCATGACTTTGTTCAGTTTTCCGTTCTCTGCGACATAGCGGCCGACAGAATTCTCTTCAATGCCGTTTGTGAACCAGCGGTAGGAGCCGCCGCATTCCATGACAAACTTCAAAGCACTGCCCTGCTTTGTTGCATCTGTAAACTGTCTCAGATTGCCTGAAGCAGCGCCTGATTTGTTTTCAAGATCAGAGCCGATGATATATTCCATGACAACAACGGATTCAACATTGGATTTATCTTCAAAAAACTTTGAACGTGATGGCTGGATCGAAGAAAACAGTGCATAGTTCTGCTGCATATTCTCTTCACGCAGAACTTCCGTGCCGTCTCCGGTAATATCTTTGGTGAGTTCATAATTATCCTGCAGGAGAAGCTGAATGATCGGCCCGGGCATTCTGACGCGGAGAATCATCAAACCCATAAGCAAACTTACAAGAGCAGCTTCTGAAAGGAAGAACAGAATGGAAACAAAGCGCATCAGATAGCGGAACCACCTCTTCGGACGCAGCAGTCCAAGATGGATCGGTGTACCATTCAGGAAACTATTATTCTTTAAGAAGCCAAGAGCAAGCAGGAACGGAGCTGGGAACAGAACCATGGGAATACGGAAAAAGATACTTTTTCCGAAGGATTTGCCCAGTCTCCAGTAAAGACGTGCCAGATATCCGTAATAGTTCAGAAATGCAAAGATCAGAAATATCATTCCGTAAACCTTCTGGCTGGGTGCGATCCGAGATGCAAAAGGTTTGAAATACATTGCTGCAAGAATAAACAGCAGCATAAACAGAAATGGATGCCGGAAAGCATATCTGGTTTCAAACATCGTATCGCCGATTTTCTTTTCTGCTGCAAACGGAATAAACGCCCAGAACTTTTTGAGGCCCATTTTTTTGAGAATACCCCAGTAACTGACTGCGTGTATGATCCATAGCAAAAGCAAGACAGTCGGCATACCAATAAAGAACAGATATAACATATGATCCTCCCTATCAGAAAAATGTCACATGATTGATTATATCATCTATGCAAGTACTGTAATAACAATATTCGGAAATGTTAAAACGTAAACCGTCAGTATACCGCAGGATGATTTCACTCCCCTTCCAGTAAAAAAGCAGCTGATTATTCAGCTGCCAGTTTGCATGAACGGTAATATCCGTCAGCGTCTTTGGTACATTCGATCGCTGTATCGGTCGTATCGATCTTCGTTACTTTGGATTCCTTCGGAAGAATCAGTTCCCGGATATCGGAGTTGGTCAGGATGATCTCCGATACATCATTGTTCTTTGACAAATCAAGCTTTGTGATCCAGGTATTGCTGATATTGATGTACTGCAGCATACGGTTTGCGGAAACATCTGCTTCGGTTACACTTGTTCCGTTCACTGAGAGTCCCTGCAGGACATTGAAGTACTGTATTCCCTTCAGGTTTTCAATTCTGTCATCTTCGTTAAAGTTCAGATAGATAATGCTGTTGCGTTCATCCGGACTCAGATGCCAGTCATGATCAAGATCAAATTCGTGGTAGATCCATTCACGGAATGCTGCAGACGGGAATGTTGTTTCATCGACAATGATCGGATCTTCCGTTTCCGGTACAAGATAGGAAATGGCCGGATCTTGTTCTTCTTCCGCTGGAACAGCCGGTTCCTGCGGACGGTGGTTCAGATATAAGCCAATACCGGTAATCAGAATGCCGATCAATACGACTGCGATCAATACATTCCGTACTTTTCTGTGACGTTCTTTGGAAATCTGCTCCAACTGGATCACATGCAGCATCTGTGTATCTGCCGGCATATCACGGTCTGTGTGAATGACGCGTGTATTGGACAGAATATCTTCGATCTCTTCATCCGACAGCGCACTCAGCGTAGTATGCAGAGAGCGTGTGCTGGAAATGAGATCTTCTTTTTCTTCGTCGGTCAGATGATCAAGTCTGCCGTTGTTCTTTGGTGTTTCGGACATTCAGGACCTCTTACCATGCAACAGCAATATCGATCTGTGTCGGATTGGTGTAGATGAATGTTCCGGTATCACAGACGATGCCCATGCCAAGACTTGTCGGAACAAGACTGCCGCGTGGACGGATGCTGAGATCGGCAGCGATCATGACATAATCGCCATACATCTTGACACCGTCACTGCGGATCCAGTACTCATAGTTGAAGCCGGCTGCACGCATGATGCTGATAACGCCCTGCATCGGCAGGTTGTAATATGTTTCCTTGCCGCTCGGACCAATGATGCTGCCATTGCGCGGATTCAGGACAGTGCCGTCCCAGTTCGGTGTATAGTTTCCGCCGCCATTGCCGCCGTTATCATTGTTGTTCTGGTTATTATTTGCCGGAGGGGTAACGATGCGGATCTTCTTTTCATCCATCAGCTCATCCTTGCTGACATAGCAGATCCTGCCGTCGGTCTCCACTTCCCAGTACTGGAAGTTATTGGTACCGATGATGTGGATCTCATCATTTTCTTCCAGAACATCGATCTGCGTTCCGTTGGAGAATGGAATACCTAACAGTTCAGTCCCCTCTTTTGCATATTTGATGTCATCTGCTGCTGAGAAGACATATTCCTCTTTATTTGTCAGACGTGCCAGCGGCATATAACCGATTCGGCCGCTCTGGGTCAGGACACGGCACATGCTGCCGTTGATCGTAATGACACTGACAGTTGATCCTGCTGCCTGTGATTCGATCACAGAAGCGGTATTGGTATTATCTGAAATAATATCTGTATCTTTCAGAAGGTACATATCCTGTTTATCTGCTGCCAGCAGTTCTTCGAAATCGCTCTGATTGGTACGATTGGAAGTCTGCAGCGAAAAGGAGGCATTATCTGCATTCAGTGAGAACAGTGTGCCAAGACACAGGACACCGGTCAGGCCAATATAACGAACGGATTTTTTCATATCAGTTCCTCCCTGCATGGTGAAAAAAAACAGATTTCACCATCTTCCTGCATCATAGCAGAAAAAAAACCAAAAGAAAAGACCGCGATTCCCCGCAGGATACCGCAGTCAGATCGATATTATCTTACTCAGTCTTTTTTATCGAATAAGCTTTTGGCTTTTTCAACAGCACCCAATGCTGTTTCTTTGACAGAATCAACGATGCGGTCAACATCGTCTTTGTCAAATTTCCCATCTTCACCAAGGAGTGCTTCTTTGCCCTTGTTTACAAGACCAACAGCACTATCCTTTACCTGACCGGCAATCCGGTCAACATCATCTTTGTCAAACTTTCCGTCTTCACCGAGAAGAGCTTCTTTGCTCTTGTTGACAAAGTCAACAGCACTGTCCTTGACCTGGCCGGCGATGCGGTCAACATCTTCTTTGCCGATCTTTCCGTCTTCTCCGCCAAGAGCTTCCTTACCGGCATTGATCAGTTTTTCTGCACCGGCTTTTGCAGTCTCAGCTGCTTTGCCCAGTTCTTTGCCTGCTTTTTCAGCAAAGTCTTTTGCCTTTTCTGTCAGCTCTTCTGTATCGAATTTCTTGTCTTCACTCATAATGAATTAGTGCCTCCTTTTTCTGTATTATACTAAGTATTTTGCTGTAAACACAATCATTTAAGATATTCAAGCAGGGATGTTCCGTTTGCCGGACGCTCAAGTTTAAAGTTTTCAGCAATCGTTGCACCGAGATCGGCAAATGTATCGGCTTCACGCAGCAGTCCGCTGCCGGTAAAGGATGGGCTGTAGAGAATCAGCGGAACCAGTTCACGTGTATGATCTGTTCCCTTCCATGTCGGATCATTTCCATGGTCAGCCGTGATCATCAGCAGATCATCTTCACGCATGTTTTCCATGAGTGTGCCGAGCTTTTCATCAAATTGCTCGAGTTCATTTGCATATCCCTTCGGATTTCTGCGATGTCCCCATTTGGCATCAAAATCAACAAGATTTACAAAGCAGAGACCGGTAAAGTCACGCTTGCAGATTTCGATCGTCTGCCTCATGCCATGCACGCTGGATTTGGAATGCATGTACTCTGTGACACCTTCGCCGACGAAGATATCATTGATCTTTCCGACTGCGATCATATCCAGACCGGCGTCCTTGATGCTGTTGAGTACGGTGCGTCCGGTCGGCTTCAGGGCAAGGTCATGCCGGTTCGGCGTACGGATAAAATTACCGGCTTTCGTACCGGTAAACGGACGGGCGATGACACGGCCGACTTTCCATTCCGGTTTCATTGTGATCTGCCGTGCGATATTGCAGCAGCGCAGTAATTCATCCAGTCCGAATGTCTCTTCGCTGGCAGCGATCTGCAGTACGGAATCTGCTGAGGTATATACGATCATATCGCCTGTGCGCATGTGCTCTTCACCGAGCTCTTCCAGGATATCTGTTCCCGAAGCGGCTTTGTTTCCAATGACGCCATGACCGGTCTGCTTCACCAGTTCATC
>JAFYHC010000056.1 GCA_017539385.1 Solobacterium sp.
AAACAACTGTGCTATCATTAAAATCAACAGACGGAACCGGGTATATTGCAAAAAAGTACACTTTACAAAACAGCCCTGCTGTCATACTCCTTCTTTTCGTTTTAGTGCTTTTGTACGGAATGTCGTTAATGGCATACCGCAGTACTCTGCTGCCTTGCGCATAGATAATTCTTTTCTCATCCAGCCATTGCAGGCTTCATCAAACCGGTCGGGCACATCCTTTTCCGGACGGCCAAAGCGTACACCGCGCAGTTTTGCGGCTGCGATGCCTTCTGCCTGACGTGTGCGGATGTTGATCCGCTCGTTTTCTGCCACAAAAGATAATAACTGTAAGACGATATCACTGATAAAGGTTCCTAACAGGTCCTTGCATTGCCGGGTATCCAGCAACGGCATATCCAGTACAACGATGTCTGCCTGCTTCTCCTTGGTGATATAGCGCCATTGTTCCTGGATCTCTTCGTAGTTTCTTCCCAGGCGGTCGATACTTTTGACGTATAAAATGTCATCTTTCTTCAGTTTCCGGATCAGTTTCCGGTACTGAGGGCGTTCAAAATCTTTTCCGGACTGCTTATCGATGTAGATATTCGATAGTGGGATGCCCAGTTCTTTCTGCGCCAGAAGCTGGCGGTCCTCATTCTGGTCTTTGGAACTGACTCTGATATAACCGTAAATACTCATATTCTCCTCTTAGTATGTGAGTATTCTCTCTGCAATCAGTTTAGCTGTTTGCACAGAGCGATACAAAATACATATCCGCATTTATGTCGATTAATCCACATAAAAAAGCAGAACAAAATCGCATGGAGCGGCGTTTGCTCCTTCGGTATTCTGTTCTGCTTGGGTATACGTGCGCCGGTTCAGTCTGTTGACTGGATTATACTGTATTCAGTATGATTTTGTCCAGTTGTTATTCTCTGTATAGGGTAAGATCTCCTGCGGTAAGAGGTTCCGTGCTTCCGGTATCTTTGACGATTTCAATGGACTGCAGGGTGTGATAGCCGCAGGATGCCAGGAATGCGGCAGTCTGCGTATCATCGGGAAGCAGGTAAAAGTGCAGGGAAGAAGAAGCTTCTTCCGCAAGTTCTTCCGCTTTCTTCACAAGCAGAGAAGCGGCGCCATGACGGCGGAAGTCTTCCACTGTATACAATTCTTCCATGGTAATGCCTCTGCGGCCGGTGGAAAGGACGCAATAGGATACAAAGCGGCCGCGGTCAGAGACAGCATAGATCTCGCATCCTTCTGCCAATAGGTCCTGCAGGTGTTCTTCTGCCTGATCCGGGTCTTCTTTTTCTTTCCGGTTTTGTTTCATAGACATTACAACGGTGAACTTGGCGGCCGGGAAGACAAGATTCAGAAGATTCTGTTCGGTGATGCGTACGACACGGAGCGGTTCAATGCGGACAATGTTCTCTGTGCGGGGAGGTGCTTCTTCATAGCTTTCCTCCTCATCATAATCATCATACGCATCGTCTTCTTCGACAGGTTCTTCTTCGGTATAGACGATACCGTTCTGTTCACACCAGTCAATTGCGGTATTGCGGTGGCATTCAAACAGATAGTCATACCATTCATCGGTCAGAAGGAAGCGCTCCAGGGTGCCGCGGAAACGGCGGAATGCACCGCGTCCCTTGATGCTGTTTTTCAGCCATTCCTGTGCTTCGCCTTTTACTTCGTATTCAATGAAGCGTTCCATATTGCCATAGTCATTTACGGTGCGGTGATCCGGCAGTTCGATGACATCCTTCATCGGCAGTTCACCCGAAACGCCTTCGCCATAGAAGCCGTCTGCGTTTCGGCCGATGATCTTCTGCATCGGGATATAGTAATACCAGGTATTGCCTTCGATCGTGTTTTCAATGGCATCGATCACATCATATAAATTGACCTGCATGTTATTGTTCCTCCTTATAGCATTCTGCGCTTTGGGCAGTGTTGGCAAGATAGCGGATCACTTCCGCGGGATATTTGCCGGCTGCGGTCTCATTGGTAACCATGACAGCCGCAGCGCCGTCACGCACTGCATGATAGATATCGCTGACTTCGGCACGGGTGGGCACCGGGGATTCGATCATGGAATACAGCATCTGTGTCACCATCAGAAACGGACGATTCTGTTTCCGGCACGCCTGTATGATCGTTTCACAGACAGCGGGCAGATCCCATAATGGCATATCATTGCCAAGATCGCCGCGGGCAATGACGATCATATCCGCAGCAGAAACGATATCGTCGAGATGCTGGATGCCGGTACAGTCTTCGATCTTGGCAAAGATGCGGATCTCTTCGCAGCCGTGATCGTCCAGAACACTGCGTACATAGCGCAGCTGATCGCCGCTGTGTACGAATGGCTGCATCAGTGCAGTGACGCCATATTGGCGGGCACAGGCAATATTGGCAAGATCTTCTTCTGTCAGCACCGGACCATTGATGGTCTTATGCACGATCTTGACGCTTTTGCGGGATGCAAGAAGACCGCCCCGTATCACTTTTCCATATGCCTTCTCATCCTGAAAGCGTTCGATGACTGCTTCCAGCCGTCCGTCGTCAAACAATACGTGGTCCATGGGCTCCAAAGCGCTCATAACTGCCTCTGGAAGAAGAATTCCCTCTTTTGCAGAAAGAGTGACTGTCATGTCTTCTTCCAGCTTTACAGGGCTTTTCAAACGACCTGTACGCAGTTCCGGTCCCTGCATATCGATCAAGAGTTCCCCTTTTGTCTTTGCACGCTTCGCTGCCTGATGGAAGCGGGCAATGCTTTGTGCGCTTTCCTTCAGAGTGGTATGCGACAAATTCAGGCGCATGCCGGTCATACCCCTTCTGAACATCTCATACAGCAGATCCTCATCATCACAGGAAGGACCCAGTGTTCCGAATATTTCCGTTTTCATGAAGTCTCCTCCTTCCGCATGATCC
Organism: Solobacterium sp.; assembly: GCA_017539385.1. Taxonomy (GTDB): domain Bacteria; phylum Bacillota_I; class Bacilli_A; order Erysipelotrichales; family Erysipelotrichaceae; genus Bulleidia. The sequence continues at coordinate 2,917 of JAFYHC010000056.1, forward strand.
GCTTTCTGGAACGCCGCTTCCCTTTCAGCGAAGGCGGAACATACGTCTTCGCATCAATTCCCTGCGGCACCTGCCAGCGGTTTTTGGCAATGGCATCGGTCATAAAGGCAGCCTCGTCAAACGTCCATTTGCTGACATTGACGAAATCCCTGCTTTCCAGGAAGCGTGTCTGTTTGATCGTAGACAGTTTTTTCTCACTGCGTGCGATCAGTTTCTTAAGAAGAATATTGGCCTGTCCCTTCGTCGTTATGGAAGCAGTATCCACACCGAACCGCTGCAGGGCTGCCAGTTGCTTCTCTGTTGCCGGTTCATATTCATATTTGAATGTCGGCTCATAATCCAGGATCTCCGTATCCTGCAGAAGATAGCCGACTTCCAGAAGATCCAATACCCGTCTTTGTCTTTCCCGCTGTTCTTTCAGCTGGCGTGCCAGTGCTTCCTTGCGCTTGTGGATGATGTCTTCTTCTACTGCTTCTTCGCATTCCATCAGGTCTTCTGCCTGACCGCTTTCCAGACGCAGCGTCATCTGTCTGCCGATCTCTTCGCTCTTGGCAAATAATACGGCCGGATGACACAGTTCATGTTTCTCCGTCAGCCACAGGAAGTCCAGAAGAAGCAGATCTTCTTTTCCTTTAAACGGACGGGTACCCCTGCCGACCATCTGCTGGTAGAGGCCGCGCACTTTTGTCGGCCGCAGCACAACAATGCAGTCGACCGGCGGACAGTCCCATCCTTCTGTTAGAAGCATGCTGTTGCATAAGACATCGTAGGTTCCTTTTTCAAATTCTTCCAGGATCTCCGTGCGGTCTTTGGAGCGTCCGTTGACTTCGGCTGCTTTGAAGCCATGCCTCTTCAGGCATTCACAGAACTGTTCAGAGATGCGGATCAGAGGCAGAAAAACGACCGTCCTGCGGTCTTTGCATGTCTTCTCCATCTCTTCTGCGATCTTTTCCAGATATGGCTCCAGGGCTTCACTGAGGGCAGTGGGCTGAAAGTCTCCGTCCTGTATTTTGACATTGCGGATATCCAGTTTCAGCGGTATGGTCATTGCCTTGATCGGCACCAGATACTGATCCATGACCGCCTGACGCATCGTATACTCATAGGCAATGGAATCAAACACCTGACCCAATTGCTGCTTATCACCGCGCTCTGCCGTAGCTGTCACACCCAGTACAAATGCATCGTGGAAATGATCCAGGATGCGGCGGTAGGAGGAACTGAGGGCATGGTGCGCTTCATCCAGGATCACTGCCTGAAAAGCATCTGCAGGATATTGGGTAAGCCGGCTTTCCTGCGTCAGTGTCTGCATCGATGCCACCACGATCATTGCCCCGCTGTCGACGGCATGCATCTCCGCCTTTTCCAGCGCACATTCCACGCCTGCAACGGCTTCGATCTTTTCTTTTGCCTGCTGCAGAAGCTCCCAGCGGTGCGCCAGAATCAGTACGCGCTGCCCGTGCTCGACACAGATCTTTGCCACATTGGCAAAGCAGACGGTCTTTCCGGTGCCGGTCGGCAATACCAGCAATGTCTTCCGGTTTCCGTCTCTCCACTCATGTACGATGCTCAGGATCGCTTCTTTCTGATACGGACGCAGCGCATAATTCATAACGTATGATCTCCCTCAATTATTTATTACCGGATTACGGCCGTTTCCCCCGCCGTTCCAGAATTTCTTTCTGATGAATATACCAGTTATATACATTCAGTGCGATTCCGAAGATCACAAAGACAACCAGCAGCAGCGACATTCCCGGTACGGTATTCTTCAGCGTTTCCACTTCACCGGCAAGGACCCAGTTATTCACCATCAGGTATTCTTCCAGCAGCACCAGTGTGCCGAAGATCAAAGAGAGAAATGTCAGCATCTGCCAGCCCCGGTACTGTTTGTTGTAAAAACGGATAATACTGAAAACCGGGCAGAAGAATGCCGCGATCGCAAACGGGATCCAATAGACAGCAGGATCCAGTATTCCTTTCAGAATTCCCATACTATACCTTCTTTCCCCATCGTTTTTTCTGTATATATGCCAATAACCGTGCGCTGCCATAGGCCAGTACGGTCAATCCCAGAAAGATGCATGCACCAGCTGGAAAGATGCCCCAGCGGGCAAAGCCGTACCAGTCATTGGTATGCGGCGGTGTGCCGGTCCCGTTCAGGATGATATTGCCGCCATAGACGATCCCATACACAATCAGAAGTGCGGTTCCATACAGGCAGTCCCCTGCACTGTATATTCTGTCTTCCAGAAACAGGATCTCTGCACAGGCCAGAAGCGGAATCAGCAGATGAAACCACAGATTAGCACCGGCATACATGGCTCGATAGCCAAATATCGGTCCAAGAAAGCCTGCCGTGACCGCAAATGTAATAAAGAGCGATACCGCTGCAGTCAGCTTTAATAGATATACAGAGCGCGCTTCTGGACGCAGCAGCCAGGCTGCTGCAGCGAAGCCTGCCAGCAGGTTGGATAATACCGTGAAGTATTTCAATGAGCGTAATCCATTTGCGGTAAAGGAAGCACCCTGCATGTGAAATGCCAGCCAGAACCAGCATACAGCTGCTAATACTGCAATGGCCGCATTCAGCACCTTCCGCAGCATTCCCTGTCTCTTACAGCAGTCCATGCGGCTTCAGCCAGTATTCTTCCAGATATCTGCCCATGCCGTCTTCTTCGCACGGGTATTCCGTTACGGCATCGGCCATCGACTTGGTCAGGTCGCTGCCATTGAGCAAACATACGCCCCAGCCTGCCTCTTTGACAAGACCGGCATCGTTGTCCTGATCGCCGAATGCCATGATCGTATCGATCGGTATATTGTTGCGCTCGCTGAATTTGCGGACTGCCAGTCCCTTATTGACACGGGGATCCATGAATTCCACGATGCCCGGCGACGTCACGACACCGGTGTAGCGGTCATTGGACACCTTCCGTGCATGTTCCAGCACTTCCTTTTCCCGCTCCGGTTCAAAGCGGAAAAGAAGATTGAAATTCGGTCTGACACATAAGCGCTCCGTATCGCCGTCTGTCAGGATGACCGGGATCCCATTGCGCTTCATCGAGCCGTGGATCATCGGATCCATGTACAGAGAAACCATGTGGTCGTCTTCATAGATTGAACAGTTCAGATGCAGCACCGACATTACATCGATGATTTCACGCATCGTATCCGTGGACAGCAGATGGTATACTTCCGTTTCCTGATGGAACCTGTCCCATAACTGTCCTCCGTTCATTCCGATCATGACATCAAACTCAAACGGAAGATCCCATGTGATCCGGCGGGAAAACATCTGTTTCGTGATCTTTCTTCCCGTCGCCAGGCCAAACAACACACCCTGTTCATGTAATCGGATAATGGCATTCCGGGTCTTCGGCATGATCGCTTCGCCCTTCTGCACCAGTGTTCCGTCAATATCCGCAAGCAATACTCTCAGGTCCTGAATCATAATGTACTCCTGTATTCATTCTTCTCTATCATACCATTTTCATAGTCTCTATGGGCATTCCTGCAGGGTAACAAAAACAGCCCGCAGGCTGTTTTCTCAGTTATTCCGAACGGAGTGCTTCCACTCTTAACTTCCTGAACTTTACCCACTAAAAACACACAAGGACAGCTTTTCACCGGTCAATACAAGTGCTCAGCTGTCCTTTTTCTTATTGCTCTGATTTCAGAAATGCCATGATCTCGTCGTAACTTCGGCTGCTTTCC
>JAFYHC010000057.1 GCA_017539385.1 Solobacterium sp.
CACACAGGTGCTTTATACGGCTTCTGTGATCCGTGATTATACTGCAGTCATTCTGGAAGACATGGGCACCTGCTACAGGATACAGAGTGATCTGACAGTGGGCAAAGACGATGCAGACTATGCATATGATTTTGCGGATGATATCGGCTATCTGCGCAAAGAAGATGTGCAGATGGTATTTGCCGGAACCGGTGCAGAGAATGCAGAAACCGTGCATGTGACATTTGATGCGGACGGCGGCACGTTCGCAGATGGAACATCCCGGGTGCAGTATGCCATGTATGCCGGAAGTGATGCAGCATGTACGATTCCCGTAAAAGAAGGAATGCTGTTTACCGGATGGGACAGGGATGTTCATGGCATACAGGAAGATACCGTATTCCATGCCGTATATACCACTCTTGATGAACTGGTCATGGAAAGTCTTCCGGAAACGGAATATACCGTCGGTGAAGTGATCTCACTTGCCGGGGGAAGCGTGCGTGCCAGGACTGGCGAAGGGGATTTGACGGTGCCGCTGGAAACTTCGATGGTATCGGGATTTGATCTCAGGACAGCGGGAGAACAGACGGTTACGGTACGCTATGGCGGAAGAGAAACATCGTATGCGATCAACGTCTCTCTGCCGCAGAAAGAGACCGGGGAACCGGTCGATCTGCAGCGGATCTATGATGTCATGTATATGGCAAACCAGGAGAATATCTCTTCCGCAGAAGCACGGATTCTGATCACATTGAAAAAAGACATGGATGCACAGGGCATACCGGCTTTGACGATGGTGCAGCGAAGAAACCTGGATGCACTGTTCCGCAAAGCAATCGGCGATCATGCGGCATATGTACTGCGCAGTGAGTGGCAGGATGCCGGTGTATCCGGGCTTGCAGTGGCATTGCCGTTAGATGATACGATGAGCGGGAATGTATTCTCACGGCATCTCAACATGGTGTCGCTGCAGGAAACGCAGGCAGATGATTCCCTGCTGAATGTAGCCCGCATGCTGGGTTATGAGCCTTCCTTTGCAGTAGAAATCAATGTCATGCAGGATGGCAATAAGATCACCCTGACGGAACCGTTAGTCATTTCATTGCCGAAACCGGATGAAAAACAGAGCTATCGGATCTTCCGGATCGGCGAAGGACAGGATATACTGGAGTGCCGGACCGCCGCCACGCAGCATTATATCCGCTTTGTAGCGTCAGAGTCCGGTACCTATCTGATCAGTGCAGGCAATGAGGAATCATCCGAACTGGCAGAAGATATCACCGAAAGCCTGACCGTAAAGAACAGTTCATTTGTTCACTGGACACTTGCTGCGGTGGGCGGTGCAGCAGGCCTGCTCATACTTGTGATACTGGGTGCAGGACTGTCCATGCGCAGAAGGAGAAGAAGACATGATCATCACAAACGCTGATCTCAATGATATTGAATTTGAAGAGAAAGATCCCGGTGAACTGCTGGACAGCATCCGCATCCGCGGTATTGCGATACCGGTACAGGTAAACCGCACTGAAAACGGCTATGTATGCACGGATGGCGCAAGGCGTTTAAGTGCCGCCAAGATCCTGGTGCAGGAAAATGACAAATACAGAAAAGTGCCCATCTGTATCCGCAATGACTATTCGAAGGCAGGAAGCGGCTTCTGGGGCAATACACAGAACCATCATTAGGAGGAATTATGCAGCGATTACAGAAAGTACTTGCGGCTGCGGGCGTGGCATCCCGCCGCAAGGCAGAAGAATATATTGCCGAAGGACGCGTTACAGTCAACGGACAGGTCATTACCCAGATGGGTTTTCAGGTCTCTCCGGAAGATGAGATCCTGGTAGACGGACAGCCGATCCGCCGGGAAGAAAAAGTATACTTTCTTTTGAATAAGCCGAAGCGTACACTGAGCGCTGTCAGTGATGACCGTGAGCGGCGTACAGTCGTGGACTTCCTGCAGGGTGTGGATGCACGCGTCTTCCCGGTCGGACGGCTGGATTATGATACGACGGGGCTGCTGATCCTGACCAATGACGGTGAATTTGCCAATAAGATGATGCATCCCTCATCCCATCTTCCAAAGACCTACGAGGTCACGCTGGAAGGCATCATCACCGAGAACATGGTAAAGATGATGGAGAGGGGAATCATGCTGGATGACGGCAGAACTTTGCCGGCGGAAGTATATGTGACCCAGCAGTCCGTGAAAAAAAACCGCACGGTATTGCTGATTACGATCTTTGAAGGACGCAACCGGCAGGTGCGGCGCATGATGGAATACTTCCATTGCGAAGTAAAGGCGCTGAACCGCATCGGCTACGGGTTTCTGGAGATTGGAAACCTGCAGCCGGGACAGTACCGGCGCCTGCGTATGTATGAAGTGCGCAAACTGATGCAGATGGCGGATGATCAATCGGCTGCGGCAGAAAACTCCCGCAGATGATCCGCATCCGGATCGATATACAGCATACGGTAAGAACCAAGTGAAACCATGCCGGGACGTGCTCCCGGTATTTTTTTGAGATTGCGCACCGGGCAGTAAATGACCGGCACACTGGACGAATTGCGTCCGGCTGACCAATAGGCCGCCACCATGGCCGCAAGACGCAGTGTGTCTTCCGAAGGATCACTTGTATGGATCACAACATGACTGCCATGGTAATCCTTGGCATGAAGCCAGATCTCATTGCGGCGGGCAATGTGCCATGTCAGTTCATCATTCTGCAGATTGTTGCGTCCGTAGGAGATCAATGTACCGTCCGATGCTGTGACTGTATGAACGGTGATTTCCTGCTTTTTCTTCTTATTGCTGCCGCGGACAGGTCGGCGGTTTTTCTTTTCTTTCAGATAGCCCTGCTGGATCAGTTCTTCGCGTATTCCGGATGCAGTATGGAAATCAGCCTGTTCCAGCTGGGTCAGAACACCTTCGAGATATCGGATCTCATTTTCCGTAATCTCGATCTGTTCCGCGAGATATACCACACCTTTCTTCAGCTTGCTGTATTTCTGATAGCAGCGGCGTGCATTGGTGACGCCGTCATAGCGGACATCCAGCGGCACACGGACAACACTGTCATCGGCGTAGTCCTTCAGGTCGATCGACGTCATGCCCTTTGTATCTTTGATGCCATGGGTCAGAAGCAGATCCCCGTACAGCTTCCATTTTTCGTGATCTGCTGCTTCATCCGCTTCTTTCAGCAGACGCGGCAGTTTGACTTTCTGATGCTTGAGCTGACGTCTTACAACATGGTAGAGATCACCGGTGATCTGCCGGATGCGCTCTTTTTCTTCCGCATGGTAATACAGTGCATCCAGTCCTTCGAACAGGGGATATTCTTTCACATGTCCGAGATGTGTTAAGGGAATAACATGGAACTGCGGGTCCGGCGTATCCGTCGTCAGATACAGACTGGAACTTTCAGCGATCTGCTTCATGATCGATGCAAAGCTTTCGTTATGACTCATGCGGTATTCCACTTCCCGTGACAGCAATGGCGAAAAGCCGGTAAACTGCGCAGTCAGAGAACGGTCAGCTGCTACGGATGAGGCCAGGAAGGGGTCTGTTTTATCCTGGGAAGGGGCAGGTGTGAACTCTGCACCGGGATGGATGGTGCGCCGGTTGTTTTCAAAGGGCGGTATGCGCTTGAGTGCATCGATAATGCGGTTTTCCTGATTGACCAGGATGACATTGGCATATTTGCCCATCAGTTCCACATACAGACGCAGATATTCGATATCGCCGATCTCATTGCGCCGCCGCACGACAAAGGCACACCAGCGGTCCGGAATGCTCTGCACCGCATCCTCAATGAAAGCACCTTCCAGATACTTGCGCAAAACCATGATGAAATTGCCCGGCTCTGCAGGTGTCGGGTATTTGCGCTTTGTAAACAGCATGCGGTTATACAGGGAATGACAGGAGATCAGCAGCTGCTGTTTTCCCAATGGACCATGGATATGAAATAAGACTTCTGTATTGGAGATCATATAGATCTTCTGTATGCGAAGAGGAAGGGATTTACGCACTTCCTTTAATATCTGATGAAAAACGATACCGTCCAATGCCATAGATTACCTCCGGACTACAGTGGATTATATCATGATTGACGTCTGTTCGAGGATTGTGTAATCTATGGAAAAAGAAGGAGAAAACTATGGCAAAAGGGTTACTGATCGTGATCAGCGGGCCGTCCGGCGTCGGAAAAGGCACGGTCATCAAGAAGTTTGTCGATGATCCTGAATTAAAACTTGCATTCTCCGTATCGATGACCACACGCCAGAAGCGTGCCGGAGAAGTCGAAGGAGTAAATTACTATTATGTCACCGATGAAGAATTCCAGAAGGCACGTGAAAACGGTGAGCTTCTGGAAAGTGCACAGTTTGTAGGCAATTGGTATGGTACGCCGCTCGCTGAAGTTGAACGGCTGCGCAATGAAGGAAAGAATGTCTTACTGGAGATCGAAGTGAACGGATGCCGGCAGGTAAAGAATAAAGTGCCGGATGCACTGACGATTTTTATTGTACCGCCGGATATGGACGAGCTGGAGCGGCGCATACGCGGACGCGCAACAGAGCCGGAGGAGATCGTTCAGGAACGGCTTGCAAAAGCGCAGAAAGAAATGGAAATGATCGACCAGTACAAATATGTCATCTGCAACGATGATGCGGACCTGGCGGCGGATATCATCCGTCTGATCATTAAGCGCTACATGCAGCTGTCAGCGCAGTAAAGCAAATGAAGCAGAAGGAGATCCGGATCGTACTGATCAGTGACAATCATCTTCTCAAGGACTGTATCAGTGTGATTCGGAATATGTATCCGGACGCGGACTATTTTTTCCACTGCGGCGACAGTGAGATGCCGCGGTATATGCTGGATGGCTATGCATGCGTCCAGGGAAACAATGATTTCTACGGGGAATTCCCGCTGCATCTTGTCCTGCATATCGGGGAAAGAAATTTCCTGTTGACGCATGGCCACCGCGATATGATGTACGGACGCTATGATATGCTGGCAAAGAAAGCACAGAAGCTTGGCTGTGATACGGTGTGCTTTGGTCATACGCACCGCTATTTCGATGAAACGGTAGAAGGGGTAAGACTTCTGAATCCCGGATCGATCTGGCATAACCGGGACGGTTCCGAACCATCGTATATGCTGCTGCGTCTGAATGGAAAAGAACTCACGGCAGAGCGAAAGACTTACAAAGTTAATACTTGAATCTATCCGCACAGTCTGGTATATTATATGGGCTATGTCGTCGTAGCTCAGTTGGATAGAGCTTCCGCCTTCTAAGCGGACGGTCAAGAGTTCGAGTCTCTTCGACGACGTATATTTACCGGAGATGGTCACATTTCCGGTTTTTACTTTCAAAGGAGAAACCATGGCATCTGATTATTCATATTATGATGAGATCACGGAAACGATCCGTCAGACGCTGCAGAATGGCGATGCTGCAGCAGCAGAAGCTCTTCTGCGGCAGGAATTGTCCATGCCCTATATCCCATCCGATTATGAAAAGACGTTCCGTTCTTTATATAAAGAAGTACAGCGTATGAAAGCGGAAGAGAAGCCGGCTTCCCAGCGCACGCTGGATGATCTGCTGGATCATCTGCATCAGTCTGCGCAGGCACAATTGCAGGCAGCTGCTGAATTACGCGGGCATAATCTGCGCAGCTGCATCGAACCGTTGCAGGACTATCTGCGTGATGACCCGCTGCCGGAAGCTGCTGCACTGGTGATCGAAGCACTTGCCGAGCAGAAGATCACAGAACCGTTTACACTGAATAAGAACGGCATGACGTATGAGTTTTATCCGGATGAAGTGATCCTGCCAGATGAAGCAGAAGGGTTTAAGGAAGCCATGCATCTGCTGGAACAGATCTATGGCAGCAATCGTCCGGATGTGCTGCATCTTTGCCGCACACTGCTGGTACATGATGTCTATCTGTATCTGCCGCTTTCCTATGAGAAAGAAGAAGCCGCATGGCTTGTACGCAATACCGCCCAGCAGATCAGTGAGATGATGGGGGATGAAAGCATCCTGCAGGAAGCACTGGAAGTACTGAAAGAAGATTAGCACTTTATTGTTGACAGTGCTAATCCCATGCTGTAGGATATTAGCAGGCATATAACAAGAGTGCTAAAAGCGTTAAAAAACCGCGATTTATCCGGATTCGAGTGACATGTTTCTGTCTTCTTTGGTATAATATCGTGGCATATTTTAAGAGAAGGAGATTATGTCTATGGCAAACTGGACACTGAAAGAAAGTGCAAAAGGCGAACTGACCGTCAAGATCGACGGAGAAACATGGCAGAAAGCTGTCAAAAAAGCATTCAACCGCATTTCAAAAGAGATTTCGATTCCCGGATTCCGCAAGGGCAGCGTACCGAAGTCCATCCTGGAAAAGAGAGTACCTCGTTCTGCTGTTTATGAACAGGCAATCGATGACAACATCCAGAACTGGTTCCGTGAAGCATTGGAAGAAAACGGTATTGAACCGATCGCAAAAGCAGATTCCAATGTTACATCTGTTTCCGAAAGCGGTGTAGAGATCGTATTCACAGTACCGGTTGAACCGGAAGCTTCCTTAAAGGATCTCAGCGAAGTGAAATACGAACCGAAGATCGAAGAAGTAACAGAAGAAGATATCGACAATGAAATCGACCGCATGCGTGAGCGCTATGCAGAGGAAGAGGAAGTTGAAGGACCGGCTTCTGAAGGTGATACAGTTACGATCGACTATGTCGGCAAGAAAGACGGTGTTGCATTTGACGGCGGCACAGCTGAAGACTACAAGCTGACACTTGGTTCCCATTCCTTCATCCCGGGCTTTGAAGAAGGCCTGATCGGTGCAGCAAAGGGAGAAGACAAAGAACTGAATCTGACATTCCCGGAAGATTATCATTCCGAAGAACTGAAGGGTGCAGCAGTTGTCTTTGAAGTAAAAGTCAAGAACGTTACCAGAAAGGTACTTCCGGAAGTCAATGAAGAATTCGTGGAAGACCAGAATATTTCCGGTGTAGATACTGTTGAGCAGCTGCGTGAAAACGTCCGTACGCGTCTGTCGGATACAGCAAAGAGAAGTGCTGAGAGCGCAGCAGAAAACGACATGATGGAACAGTTTGCAAACTGTGTGGAAGTTGAGATCCCGGAAGAAATGATCGAAGCAGAAACACAGCAGCAGGTACAGCAGCAGGCTTCTCAGCTGCAGCAGTACGGTCTGTCGCTGACATCCTATCTGGAAATGATGGGAATGACAGCAGATTCCTTCAAAGAATCCTTCCGTGAACAGGCTGAAAAGACTGTCCGTATCCGTCTTGGTCTGAAGGCACTTGCAAAACAGCAGGGCTTCGTCGCTACTGACGAGGATCTGGAAAAGCAGTACCAGGAGATCGCTGATATGTACGGCATGCCGGTTGAGCAGGTAAAACAGTACATCCCGACGAACACACTCCGTCAGGATGTTGCAAACCAGAAGGCTCTCGATTTCCTGAAAGGAAACCGTCCGGAATAACAAACCCAAGACGCATTCCGATGCGTCTTCTTTTTCAAATAAGTACCAGTAAAGGAGGTGCGATTCATGAGTAATGCAAATGTGAAAGTACCGGTAGTCTGCACCCGCGGAATCATCGTATTCCCGGGACAGGACGTCATGATCGAAGTCGGCCGTGCGAAATCGCTGAATGCGGTGAATCTGGCTGTAGATGCTTATGACAAAACGGTATGGATCGTATGTCAGCAGGATATGATGGTGGATAACCCTGTCCTCAAAGACCTCTACAGCACCGGAACACTTGCAAAGATCAAAGTACTCCGCAAAAAGGAAGGCTTCATGCGCGTGACATTTACGGGAATGAAGCGTGCCCGCCTTGTTGAACTTGAGGACAACAGCCGCATGATGATGGCGGAAGTGGAACCAATCGATGATATACACGGCGATCCGATGGAAGAGATGGCACTGGTAAAACGGATCATCTCCGAATTCGAACATATGTCCAATGTCACCGCTTCCTTCCCGGCAGAAGTGATCCGCCAGTTCTCCAACGGCGTCAGTGCTGTAACACTGACAGACCAGTTTGCCCAGTATTTCATGATGGATCAGGCAGCCAAGCAGAAACTGCTGGAAACAGCAGATGTCAATGAACGGATGCTTCTGATCATTGCAGAACTGAACAAACAGCAGCGCTATAGTCAGATCGAACAGGTGATCAATGAGAAGGTAAAAGAGAGGATCGACGACAACCAGAAAGAATACTTCCTGCGTGAAAAGATGCGTGCGATCAAAGAGGAACTGGGAGATGTTTCCAATTTTACCGATGATGCTGCACAGATCCGTGAGATGCTGGATAAGAATCCATATCCGGATCATGTCAAAGAGAAGGCACTGGAAGAACTGCGCCGGTATGAAATGCTGCCGCCGGGAAGCGGTGAAGCAAGCGTCAGCCGTACATATCTCGACTGGCTGCTGAAAGTACCGTGGTGGCAGGAGACAACGGACAACGAAGACCTCAAGGCCGTGCGTGCTGTCCTTGATGATGATCACTATGGACTGGAGAAGGTCAAAGACCGCATCATGGAATATCTTGCAGTCAAGCAGATGACGCAGTCTTTAAAGAGCCCGATCCTGTGCCTGGTCGGTCCGCCGGGTGTCGGTAAGACAAGTCTTGCCAAGTCGATCGCCCGTGCGCTGGACCGTAAATTTGTAAAGATGAGCCTTGGCGGCGTGCGTGATGAAGCGGAGATCCGCGGTCACAGACGTACCTATCTTGGCTCACTGCCGGGACGCATCATCCAGGGCATGAAGAAAGCTGAAGTCATCAACCCGCTCTTCCTGATCGATGAGATCGACAAGATGGGTATGGACTATAAGGGTGATCCAAGCGATGCCATGCTGGAAGTCCTGGATCCGGAACAGAATTCCCTGTTCTCCGATCACTATCTGGAAGAACCGTATGATCTTTCCAAAGTCCTGTTCATTGCAACAGCAAACTATCTGGAAAACATTCCGGCACCGCTGCAGGACCGTCTGGAGATCATTCAGCTGCCAAGCTATACCGAGATCGACAAGGTGAATATTGCCAAAGAACACCTGATCCCGAAGCAGCTGGAAGCCAATGGTCTTAAACCGGCACAGTTCAAGCTGAAAGAACCTGAGATCCTGTATCTGATCCGTCATTACACAAGAGAAGCCGGCGTACGTCAGTTGGAGCGTGTCATTGCTTCGCTCTGCCGCAAGAGTGTTCTGGAAATCCTGAACAACGATGTTAAGAGCGTTTCGGTCACAAAGAAGCGTATTGTGAAATGGCTCGGCAAGGAACTGTTTGACTATGGTTCCAAAGAGAAGAAGAACCAGATCGGTGTCGTTACCGGACTTGCCTATACGGCATTCGGCGGCGATGTGCTGCAGATCGAAGTCAATTACTTCACCGGCAAAGGACGGCTGATCATGACCGGTCAGCTGGGCGATGTCATGAAGGAAAGTGCAGAGATCGCACTGGACTACATCAAAGCACATGCCAAGGAACTGGAAATCGATCCGAAGTTCTTCGATGAACATGATATTCATATCCATGTACCGGAAGGGGCAGTACCGAAAGACGGACCGTCTGCCGGTGTAACCATGACGACTGCGCTGGTATCGGCGATCTGTGAGCGTCCGGTCTATTCCAATATTGCGATGACCGGTGAAGTGACGCTGCGCGGACATGTGCTTCCGATCGGCGGTCTGCGTGAGAAGTCACTCGCGGCACACCGCGTTGGTATTGAAAAAATCCTGATCCCGAAGATGAACGTGCGTGATCTGGATGATATTCCGCAGACAGTGCGTGACGGCATTACCTTCATCCCGGTCGAAGAAGTTTCCCAGGTTCTGAAAGAAGCACTGGTGAAATAATGCAGTATCATGACGCAAAGCTTCTGGCTACTGCCGCCAACACGGCGCAGTGGCCGGAAAGCAATCTCACGGAGATCATCTTTGTCGGCCGCTCCAATGCCGGAAAAAGCACGTTGATCAACACACTGGTCAACCGCAAAAATCTGGCATACTCCGGCAAGACGCCTGGTAAGACACGATTGCTGAACTTCTTTCTGGTGGATCAGAAAGTCGTCTTTACCGATGCACCGGGCTATGGCTATGCCATCCGGGATGCCGAAGCGGCAAAGAAATTCTCACGCCTGATCGATCCGTATTTCAAATACCGCGAACAGCTGAAAGGCATGGTTCTGGTAGCGGACGCAAGACGTGAACCCAGCAAAGATGACATTGCCATGATCGAATATGGCAGGGCAGCACATCTGAATATCGTGATTGCCTGCACCAAGGCAGACAAGCTGTCACGGAACCAGCTGCTGCACAATATGAAGATCATCCGGGAAACACTGGGTGTGAATGCAGATTGTCTGATTGCCTGTTCTTCGATTGAAAAGACAGGTATGGATGAACTCTGGAATAAGATCGATTCAATGATCGGGACAGATGCTGAATAACGGCATCTGTCTTTTTCGTACTTTTCACGCAAGGGTTGCATCCAGTATGCTAAAATACAGTGATGGGGTGAAAGCAATGAAAGTTGTAATAGCAGCCGGAGGAACAGGAGGACATATTTATCCTGCACTCGCTCTGGCAGATATATTAAAAAAGACACGTCCGGAAACAGAGATCCTTTTTTTCGGATCCAGCGGACGCATGGAAGCCGAAGTCATACCGGCCCATGGATACCGTTTCCATGGTGAAGAGATGACCGGCACCAACGGCGGTATTTCCGCCAAGGTGCATTCCCTGCTGTCATTAGTGAAAGCAGGGCGTCACTGCAGAAAGCTGCTGAAAGAAGAAAAGCCGGACATCTGCGTCGGTTTCGGCAATTACATCAGCGTACCGCTGATCCTGGCAGCACACCGGATGCATATACCGACAATGATCCATGAACAGAACAGTTTTGCCGGCAAGGCAAATCGTCTTCTGTCCCGGTACTGCGATGCCATTGTGACATGCTATGCGTCCAATGAAGAGCAGATGCCGAAAGAGAAGATCCGTCTTCTGGGCAACCCGCAGGCCACAACAGCTGCAGATACGCACTATGATGCGGAAGACGGGGCTAAAGCAGGTCTGGATCCCGCAAAGCCCTTTGTGCTTGTCATGATGGGATCTTTGGGCAGTGAGTCGGTGTCAAAGATCATCGATGAAGCGTGCGGAATGCTTGATGAAGACTATCAGGTCATCATCGCAGCCGGACGGGATAACGAATATCAGTTCGTTCATACAGACTCCTCACGGCATATCGTTGTGCCGTTTGTGGACGGCAAGAAGATGCTGAAGGGATGCGAAGCTGCAGTATTGCGCGCTGGTGCTACAACGATGGCAGAGATCGGTGCGATTGGCTGTGCAGCGATCCTGATTCCAAGTCCCTATGTACCGAACAATCACCAGTATTACAACGCAGCGGAATACGCAGATAAAGATGCTGCGATCCTGCTGGAAGAAAAGGATCTGAGTGCGGAAAAACTGGCACAGACGCTCAATGCGCTGATGAAAGATCCGGAGCGAAGAGAAACACTGCGCCGCAATACAAAGAAAGCCGGAAAAGCGGATGCGGCATACCGGATGATCGAATGGATGGAGGAGCTTGCCGATGGACGATAGAATTCTGAAAGAACTGCGGGAATTCGGCAAGGTGGAGACCGGCCGTCTTCTTTCAACGATGACGACGCTTCGCATCGGCGGACCGGCGGACTATGTTGTTTATCCGGAAAATGATATCGGGGTCGACTCACTGATCACATTCCTGGAGAATGAACAGATCCCGTATAAACTGCTTGGCAAAGGCAGTGACATCCTGTGTTCGGATGATCCGTATCACGGGGTGATCATCCGTCTTGACAAGCATTATAACGATGCCTATTTCAAAGGGGGCATGCTGACAGCACAGGCAGGCTGTTCGATCATTGCCCTGGCATCGGAATGCATGAAGAGGGGACTGTCCGGTCTTGAGTTTGCCAGCGGCATTCCCGGCACCCTTGGCGGAGCTGTCTTCATGAATGCCGGTGCATACCGTTCCGATATGGCAGCGATCGTAAAACAGATCAATGTCTACCGGGATCATAAAGTCGAATGGATCGATGCCGAAGAGTGTGAATTCCGTTACCGCCACAGTATCTTCCAGCGCCATCCGGACTGGATCATCCTGGCCGTGCGCATGGAACTGACACCCTCTGATCCAAAGAAGATCGAAGCACTGATGGCAGACCGCCGCAAGAGACGCTTTGATTCCCAGCCGCTGAATTATCCCAGCTGCGGATCTGTATTCCGCAATCCGGAAGGCAGAAATGCATGGGAGCTGATCGACGGGGTCGGCTACCGCGGAAAGAGCAGGGGCGGCGCCATGGTATCGGAAAAACACTGCAACTTTATTGTCAATACCGGCAATGCCACAGCAGCAGATTATCTGGCATTGGTGGAAGAGATACAGAATGCCGTATTTGAGAAATACGGGATCTCTCTGCGCACGGAAATGGAGAAATTCAATTGGACGTTTTAGACGAAAAAGATGATCTTCTGGATGTACCGGCCTTCGGGGAAGATGTCGAAAAGATCTTCTCTGTGAAACGGGAAAAACGAAACCGGAATGACTATATCGACAGCCAGCCCAAACTGATCCGGCTTGCGGCTGTGTTCTGTATTGCTCTGCTCATTGCGGCATATTTTCTCATGCCCGGAAACAAGGTATATGCTTTGTCGATCAGCGGCAACCGTTCACTGCCGAAGAAATATATCGAAGAGCTCAGCGGCATTACCAATGACTCCTATTTCTACGGCACCGTGCCGATGCTGGTAGAAAAGAAGATCATGGAAGAACCGCTGGTGGAATCATGCAAGGTACGGCTGCAGAAGGGAAATGTCGTACGGATCGAGATCACCGAAAAGAAAACGATCGGCTACCGGTATTATGATGATGCCTATCTGCTGTTTGCGGACGGAAGCGAAAGCAAGCTGAAGAGTGAATATCTTGGAATCATTGCCGAAGTGCCGCTCATCGTCGGCTTTGATGAAGATGAGCAGACGCGTCTGTTGGCAAAGGCATTCAGCACAGTGGACCGCGAAATGATCCAGGAGATCGCTGAGATCACGCAGTATGCACTGCCGTATGACAGTGAGATCATGAAGATCCTGATGCGCAACGGCGGCTACTTTATTGCCAATTACTACAATGCGGATGTCATCAATCATTACAATGCATTCTACGATAAGCTGTCGCATAAAGACTGGTGCATCTTTGCTGTAGATGCCAGTCAGTATGCGGATGCCTATTCCCATATCTGTCCATGGGATGATACGGCGGAAGAGCGTGAATACTGGACCGATGAGAAGGGACGCATCATTGTCAATGAATACGGAGACGGCATCGTGAAGCATTACTATACAGATCTTGCCGGTGAACCGGCACTGGATGAACACGGCAAACGGATCCCGATCCCGATCGATGAAAACGGACATGAGATCAAAGATGCCGACTTCCAGGATCATTATGAGAAAGGCTATTACAAGACCGGTGTGCTGGTGATTCCGGAAGAACCGGAAGAGACGCCGGATCCAGAGGCTTCGCCACAGCCGGAAACGACACCCAAACCGGACGATATCGGCTAATGGATAGCGGTTTGTCGTAATACGGGGGATTTGGTATAATTATTAAGTTAAAGGAGATTATTCCCATGACAGTTGAAAGAAAAACGAATTACGGAAATATATCCGTATCAGAGGATGCGATCGCGTCTCTGGTTGGCGGCGTGATCACGGAATGCTATGGCGTTGTCGGCATGTCCAGCAAACAGGTATTGCGGGATGGCTGGGCTGAGCTGCTGAAGAAAGAGAATTATGCCAAGGGCGTTGTCGTCCGCAAAGAGGACCATGGTCTTTCTATTGATCTGTATATTATCGTGAGTTTCGGAGTCAAGATCTCCGAAGTAGTACAGGAAGCACAGAAGAAAGTCAAATATGTTCTGGAAAAGACACTGTCGCAGGATGTGACGGCAGTCAACGTATTTGTACAGGGCGTGCGTACAGTGGAATAAGGGGGCAATATGGAAAAGCTGAATGGTCTTGTATTCCGCGGCATGCTGGAGAGCGGCTGCAATCATCTGAATAACCGCAAGAAAGAAGTGGATGCACTGAATGTATTCCCTGTGCCGGATGGAGATACCGGTACAAATATGTCTCTGACGTTCTCTAACGGCGTTAATGAGGTCGTTAAGAGCGGAAGTGAATCTCTGCCAGTCATTGCCAAGACACTGCAGAGAGGGCTTCTGATGGGCGCACGAGGCAACTCCGGTGTCATCCTGTCACAGATCTTCCGCGGCTTCTACCAGGCGGTAAAAGAAAAAGAAGAACTGACGGCTGCTGATCTCAGCGAAGCCATGAAGAATGGTTCTGCACGTGAATACAAAGCAGTCATGCGTCCGGTCGAAGGAACGATCCTGACGGTTGTAAGAGAGTCCAGTGAAGCTGCTGCTGCAGCACTGGAAGCAGATCCGGATCTTACGATCGAAAAATATATGGACATCCTGTGTGCCGAAGCGAAAAAGTCCGTTGATCATACACCGGAATTACTTCCGGTATTAAAAGAAGCACACTGCGTGGACTCCGGCGGAACCGGTCTTCTGATGATCCTGGAAGGCTTTAAAGCCTATCTTGACGGCACACCGTTTACAGCAGAAGAAAAGACCGATGTACCGGCAGAAGAAAAATCACCGGTCGCATCGGGTTACCGTACCGAATTCATTCTGAACTTCAACGATCACGGCAGACGTTCCTTCAAGGAAGAGCGTTTCCGCAAATCCGTGGAACAGCTCGGCAACAAGATCACTCTGATCACCGATGAAAACGGCATCCGTCTGCGTCTGAACACAATGACGCCGGGCGAGATCCTGATGCTTGGTCAGCGCTATGGTGACTTTGCTAAAGTGCAGATCGAAAACATTCAGGATGACCTCAAGCCGTCCATCATAGAAGAACCAGAAAAGCCGGTCGAAGAGAAAGAATACGGCATCATTGCTGTCGCAGCAGGCGATGGTCTTGCCAAGCTCTTCAAGGATTACCGGTGTGATGTTGTGGTATCGGGCGGACAGACGATGAATCCTTCCACACAGGACTTCATTGATGCTATTGCCGGCATCCATGCTCGTCATATCTTCATCCTGCCGAATAACTCCAACATTATCATGGCTGCCAAGCAGGCTGCCCATGTTACGAAAGACAAGGATATCATCGTCATCGAGACCAAGAGCATCCTGCAGGGCATCAGCAGCTGCATCGTCTTCAATCCGGATGATACGCCGGAAGCCAACAAGGATAACATGCTCGATGCAGTCGCCCATGTAAAGAGCGGCTCCGTCACATATGCGATCAAAGATACAACGGTGGACGGCAATGAGATCCATGCGGGCGACTACATGTCGATCCTGGAACATGACATCATTCATACCGACCATGACGCAGTCGGCGCAGCGAAGTATCTGATCGATGCCATGTGCGATGATGACAGTGAGATCATTACACTGATCCGCGGCAAAGATGCGACGGAAGAACAGTGCAGTGAACTGGAACAGTATATTGCAGAAAACTACGAAGTCGATGTCGATGTACAGAACGGTGAACAGCCGGTATACAGTTTCTTCATCGGAGTCGAATGATGCAAGAGAGGCAATGCAGAAATACATTGCCTTTTTTTTGCCGTCAAAAGCAGGTATCATGAAAGCATAAGAAAAAGGAGTAACAGATCATGAGTTTTCCCAAGAATTTTTTATGGGGCGGTGCCATTGCGGCCAATCAGTATGAAGGCGCATGGCTGACAGACGGCAAGCAGCCGAATGTTACCGATGTTGTCGTCGGCATCATGTCCAGAGAACCGGGCATTGCCTGGAACAAAGAGACCGGTAAATACGAGATGAAACTCGATCCGGATAAAGTCTATCTGTCTCATGAAGCAGTTGACGGCTATCACCGCTATCGTGAAGATCTGAAATTGATGAAGGGGATGGGATTCAATTCCTTCCGTACATCCATTGCCTGGGGACGCATCTATCCAAATGGGGATGATGAGAAACCCAACCCGGCCGGCATTGCCTTCTACCGCGATATGTTTGAATGCATGCGGGAGCTGGAGATGGAACCGGTCATTACACTGTCGCATTATGAAACACCGCTGCATCTGGTTACAGAATACGGCGGATGGCGTGATCCGCGTCTGATCGAATACTGGAAGAAATATGTCACGACTGTCTTTACGGAATTCAAGGGTCTTGTAAAGATGTGGCTGACATTCAATGAAGTGAATAATGCATTCCGTATCCCGCTTGTCGCAGCCGGCGTGCTGACGATCAATGATCCTGCTGATCCATCCGATCCGATTGGTTCCACCACGAAACAGGATATCTGGGATGCCTATCACAACATCCTTGTCGCAAATGCAGAGACTGTACGTCTTGGTCATGAGATCGATTCGGAAAACCAGATCGGATGCATGCTGACAAGTTCCAACATTGCCACATATCCCTATAACTGCGACCCGGTCAATGTCATGGGTGCACTGGAAACACAGCGCATGGCGAACTTCTATTTCGGCGATCCGTTCTGTCTGGGCATCATTCCGACATATCTGAATAAAGTATGGAAACAGCAGGGCGTCACGGTGATCTTTACCGAAGAAGAACGAAAGCTGATCAAAGAGCATACGGTCGACTTCTTCTCCTTCAGTTATTACCGCTCCGGCACCTATGATGCTTCGGTTGAAATTTCCGGTGATACCGGCGGACTGACCGGAAGAACCAATCCCTACCTGAAAGACAAGGCACCCCAGCCATGGGGATGGCCGGTCGATCCCGAAGGCATCCGCTATACATTGAATGTTCTGTATGACCGCTATCATCTGCCGCTGTACATCGTGGAAAACGGCGTTGGTCTGGATGAGAATCTCGATGAAAACGGAGAGATCCACGACACATTCCGCTGCCATTATATCGATGAACATATCCGCAATGTTCACAAGGCACTGGAAGACGGCGTAGACTGCCGCGGTTATCTGTACTGGGGACCGATCGATGTCGTATCCGCCGGCACCGGTGAAATGAAAAAGCGCTATGGCTTCGTGTATGTCGACCGTTTCAATGACGGACACGGCACCCTGGAGCGCCGTCTGAAAGATTCGTACTATCACTACAAAGAGATCATTGAAAGCAATGGCGAATGCCTGCTGCAGGAGGAACAGCAATGAAACAGCTCGGTATATCCGTTTATCCGGAACACACTACAAAAGAAAAAGCCTATGCCTATATGGAAAAAGCAGGGGCATTAGGTTATAAGCGTGTCTTTACATGCTTCCTTTCCGTCACGGAATCCAAAGAAGATACGATTCGCAATTTCAAGGAATTCTGCGATGTTGCACACAAGGCAGGACTGATCGTATCTGCGGATACCAATCCGGAAGTCTTCCGGAAACTGGATGCGACCCCATATGATCTTTCCGTATTCCATGAGATCGGACTGGATATCATCCGTCTGGACGGTCATTTCGGTGAAGTGGAAGATATTGCCATCACCCACAATCCATACGGCATCCGGATCGAATACAACGCATCCGGTACAATTGGTATCGAGAATCTGATCGAATGCGGTGCTGATGAAGAAAATATGTGCTTCTGCTCGAATTTCTTCCCGCAGCGCTTTACCGGCATGGGACTGGACCGCTATACACAGCTGACATCCCGCTATAAGAAGGCAGGCATGCGTGTTGCAAGCTTTGTCACTTCGCAGGAAAAGAATACTTTCGGTCCATGGCCGGTATACGATGGTCTGCCAACGCTGGAAATGCACCGCGATCTTCCGATCGACCTGCAATTACGCCATCTTAATGCAATCAATCTGTGTCAGGATATCCTGATCGGCAACTGCTTCGCATCCGATGAGGAACTGAAGATCCTTGCCGATACAGATCTTACCAAGATCAATGTGAAGATCGAAACAGTACCGGATCTTACCGATACAGAGCGTGAGATCATCTTCTGGGACCGCCATGCGCACAGAGACGACTGCAATGATCTGATCATCCGCTCCAGCTGGCCGCGCGTTGTATTCCGCGGCAGATCCATCCCGGTAAGAAAGCGTTCCACAAATCTTGTGCACCGCGGGGATGTGCTGATCGTAAATGACAATCTCGAACACTACCGCGGCGAGCTCTGGATCGTCTTAAAAGATATGGAAGTCAACGATTCCTATAATGTCGTCGGACACCTCAGAGATCATGAAGAGATCCTGCTGGATTACATCAAGCCGCGCGGCCTCTTCGGCATTATCGAATAACCCAAAAGAAACTAAAAGTGATCCAATACAAAACAGGATCACTTTTTTCTCGCCAATGATACAAATGCATGGCTCCAGATACTGAGCAGCACGATCAGGACGATCTGCAGCAGGCCCAATAACGGCAGTCCTTTCGGAAACAGGATGCCGGTCAGGAAGAAGACCGGATACTGCCACAGGTAGATTTCATAGCTGTAGCGAGATACCAGATCACTCAGGCGGTCATCCAGGAAATGCAGCAGATGACGGCGGTTGAGGCAAAGTATCTCGATCAGCAGGGCAACAGCGATCGTATACAGCTGCATGCCCGGATAATAGACGAACATGTTTGTGCCCGGCACAAGGAACGATATCGCGATCGTAGCAGCCAGGAACAGCAAATAAACGATTCTTGTTACAGCAGCGTGTGAGAAGCGCAGCGGACGGATATGCATGTTTTCCTTATGCAGAAATCCCAGCAGTACGCCCGTCATCAAAGAGAACAGACGGGTATGCGTTCCATAATAGATCGCAGTAATATTGATCTCCTTGCTCAACAACATGCATAGTGGCAATACCGTATAGGAGATCAGCGTCAGTACCGTGATCAGCAGGATCGCATTGATGCGGGAAGAATGCCTGCGCACCGTCTGATACACAAGGGCAATGAACGGCCAGAGCAGATCAAACTGGATCAGGATTGCAATGTACCACAGATGCGTGAATGGGGATGTGTTTGCCAGGTTGGCAAAGTAATCCGCCTGCATGCCGATCTGCCAGTAGTTGTTATAGCCAAGTACGATGCTGAGAACTTCTTTCTGGCTGTTGGCCATCCGGTTGGGATCGATCAGTGCCAGTGCACCAAGTGAAGCAAGAAGCACCAGCACCAGGCCCGGATAGATACGCAGGAAACGCTTCTTATAATAGCGGAAGGGCCGGAAATGACCGTCCGGGAACAGGTCATCTGCCTTGTAGGCACACAGGTAGCCGCTCAGCACAAAGAAAATCAATACACCAAAGTATCCGCCTTTAACGACCGTTGGAAAGCCATGGTAGAACAGCACGCACAGAGCAGCAAGTGCACGCAGCGAGGAGAGACCTCTAATTCTCTGCGTTTTCTTCGCCTTCGGCTTCGGCTGGCTTTGCGGGTTTTGGATGTTTGGTCTTTTTGAGTTCATAACGTCGGATATCCTTTGTAATCGTATCAGCAATCAGATTTGCATAGGCATAAGAGCCTTCTTCCGTAGGATGCAGGGCATCGGAAGAAATATAAGCGGAACGGTTTTCCAGTGCCATTGTTTCCCAGTCGATGTAGAATGCATCTTCATGACGTGCAATGACACGCTGTGTCACTTCATTGGAGTCATTGGAAACACCGTATGTCGATAAGAAGAACGTCGGCCGGCCGCCGGAATGTGCAATCAGTTCTTCCACATCTTCTTCATGGATATAGCAGTTTGTACCAAGGGAGAAGACGACGACTTCACCGAGTTTGTCTTCCGCTTCCAGCTCATATAATGTATTCATGCCTTCGTAGATCGTTCTGCCGAAGACGGCATCAAAATAGCCGTTCGGGAATACTTCATACATCTGCGGCAGGGCAGCCAGCATAACGGAATCACCGATGCCGACGACGCGCATTTCCCGTGCATCGCGGAAACGCATACCGTTGCTTTCCCGCTCGACTTCTTCTTCCACCACTGAATCAGGATTCTGCAGGTTGTTCTGCTGCTGTTCTTTCATCTGTTCCGCTTTTTCCTGGTTTTCCCGCAGAAGTTCTTCAATATCTTTCTGACCCTGCGCCACCTGCGGCGGAATGGTCACAAGCGCAAATGCGCCATAGCCGGACAGTCCAAGCATGCCGGCACTGACTGCGGCAAACAAGATCCGCAGTATTGGTTTCGTTGTCTTGCTCATAACGTCTATTATATATGAAAAACTGCTTTATACAGTTTGGAATTCCGTCTTTTTAAAAATATGCCCGTGCTATAATGGACCCATGGATCTCAGGGATAAACGATTTCATCTGACAAAAAAACGTCTGGAAGCGCTGGATAAGCTCGGACTGCACGACAGTGATGAAGTATTGTCATACTATCCATACCGGTATGATATTCTGAACTGCCGTCCTTTTTCCGAATGGAAAGAAAAAGACAAGGTGGCATTTGAAGCCATCGTCACCGGTCCGGTGCGTACATGGCGCAGAGGTCATCTTTCCACCAGTACGTTTGAAGTCATGGCATATGAGAGAGTATTGAAGATCACCATCTTCAACCGTCCCTGGGCAAAGAATCTGGCTGTGGAGCAGACGGTCACCATACAGGGCATCTACATGGGAAAAAACCGTGTCACGGCAATGAACTACGATACAAAGCCGCTCAAAGAGCACGATGCCGTCACACCGGTATACAGTGTAAAAGAAGGTATCCAGCAGAAGACCGTACGTACATGCGTACAGATCGTATACGATGAGATGCAGAACGAGATTCGTGACCTTGTGCCGCAGCGCTATATCCGTGCATACAGGCTTCTGCACAAAGCCGAAGCATTATACCGCATTCATTTTCCCAAGACGCCAAATGACATACGCCTTGCGGAAAGAACGTTGAAATACGAAGAATTCCTGCGCTTTTTCACGGCGCTGGAATGTTCGCGGAAAGAAGAAAGCAGCGCTCTGAACAAACCGGTGCGGCGGATCTCCATGGATCTTGTCAAACAGGCGATCCGTGCTCTTCCGTTTGAACTGACGCGGGGACAGTATGAAGCACTGCTGGATATCCTGAAAGACATGAGCTCCACGAAGTGCATGTACCGGCTGGTGCAGGGGGATGTCGGCTGCGGCAAGACGGCTGTAGCAGCACTGGCAATGTATGCATGCGTCAAAGCCGGTTATCAGTGTGCGCTTCTTGCGCCGACAGAAATCCTTGCAAGACAGCATCTGCTGTCATTCCGTTCATTGATCCAGGATGAATCTGTCATCAGCGATGTATTGTATTCCGGTCTTTCCAATGCAGATAAAAAACGCATACTGGAAGACACTGCAGAGGGAAAAATCCATGTACTGATCGGCACCCACTCTTTGATCCAGGATGAAGTAACATTTCACAATCTTGGACTGGTGGTGGCCGACGAACAGCAGCGCTTCGGCGTAGAGCAGCGAAAGAAACTGCGTGAAAAGGGGGATTCCCTGGACTTTCTGCTGATGAGTGCAACACCGATTCCGCGTACGCTGGCGTCGACGATGTTTGCCGATATGGACCTTTCTACCATTGAGACACTGCCGCAGGGACGGCGTGCTCCCATTACCGTGCGGATCGCGGAAAACAGTTTCCGCAGCGTGCTGAATGAAGTACAGGCATTACTGGGCAGAGGGCGTCAGCTCTATGTGATATGCGCAGCTGTGGAAGACAATCCCGAATACCATGCCCGCAATGTATACGATACTGCCAAAGCACTGACGACACTGTTTCCCCAATACAAAACAGCCGTCCTGCACGGACGCATGAGCAGTGATGAGAAGCAGAGCGTAATGCAGGAATTTGCGGATAACAAGGCACAGATCCTTGTTTCAACGACCGTCGTGGAAGTCGGCATGAATGTTGTCAATGCGACCGGCATGATCATCTATGATGCAGACCGCTTCGGCATGTCGCAATTGCACCAGCTGCGCGGACGCATTCAGCGGGGCAGCGAGCAGGGGTATTGCTGGCTGCTTTCCGGTTCGCAGGATCCATCTGCCATCGAACGGCTGGACGTATTGACAAAGACGTCGGACGGTTTTGAAATCTCGTATCAGGATTTACGTCTGAGAGGTCCGGGTGATATACTAGGAACGAGACAGAGCGGTGTCCCGGGTTTTATTCTGGGCAACGTGATCGATGATACGGATATCATACGAACAGCACGGAAAGATGCACAGTGCATCGTACAGGATCCGGACGATCCCGAACATATTCCCATGCTGGAAGAAGCGGCAATGCACGCTGGAAATTATATGGACTGAAGAATTATGACGATTGAAGAATGGCTGAAAAACCGTGATATCACGGTAAAAAATATTGATTTGATCAAGCAGGCTTTTGTACATTCCTCCTATGCCAATGAGCACAGAAACCGCCGCGACAACGAGCGGCTGGAGTTCATGGGGGATGCGGTGCTGCAGTTATGGAGTTCCACCGCGATCTATCCCCTCGGCATGAGCGAAGGGCAGATGACACGTCTGCGCGCCCAGCTGGTATGCGAAAAAGCACTGGCGATCTATGGCAGACAATTGCATCTGAATGACTTCCTGCTGCTTGGAACAGGGGAACGGAAAAACGGCGGCAAGGACAAAGATGCGATCATTGCCGATATGTTTGAGGCGTTCCTTGGAGCGCTGTATCTGGATCAGGGATGGTATGCCGTCGACCGGATCCTGGATGAGGTCATTACACCCCGTCTTGCCCATCCGGAAGATGTCGGTGTGATCCATGATTACAAGACAAAACTGCAGGAATATGTACAGGCAGATACACGCCGTACCGTCAGTTATGTACTGGTCTCAGAGACCGGTCCGAGCAATCATCCGGAATTCACCATGAATGCGGTCGTTGACGGACTGATCATGGGAACCGGTGTCGGTACAAGCAAAAAGCAGGCAGAGCAGAATGCTGCAAAAGATGCATTTGATAAAATGGCTAAATAGCAGAAGGAGATCCGGACATGCGAATCAGTGAATTGAGAACATCTGTACAGGAGGGATCATTTGATTCCAGAATTGCAGAACTTTACGGCAGCGATAAGCTGTCACAGCAGAAAGAGCGCTGGCTCGATATTCTCAATAAAGCAGAAAAACTGTATGGAGACCGGGAAGCAGGACTCTTCAGTGCCCCCGGGCGCACCGAAGTCGGCGGCAATCATACCGATCATCAGCTTGGAAAGGTCCTGGCTGCCAGTCTGAATCTGGATGTGCTTGCGGTTGTCATCGCTACGGAAGAACCGGTGATCCGCTATGCTTCCAAAGGCTTTTCCGTGGAACCGGTCGACATCAGCGATCTTTCCATCCATGCCGAAGAAGCCAATACGACCGAAGCGCTGATCCGCGGCACAGCTGCAGGCTTTGCAAATGCCGGCTATAAGATCGGCGGTTTCTGCGCCTATGCAGAAAGCGACGTACTGCCGGGTTCCGGCATGAGTTCCTCGGCAGCCTTTGAAGTACTGCTGGGAACGATCCTGAACGAACTGTACAACGACGGCAGCGTATCTGCAGAGTTCATCGCCAAAAACGGTCAGTATGCAGAAAACGTATATTTCATGAAGCCGTGCGGACTGCTGGATCAGATGGCATGTTCTGTCGGCAGCTTTGCCGCTATGGACTTTGCCGATCCGGCAAACCCCGTCGTTGAGAAGGTCGACTTTGATCCGGCAGCGTATGGATATGAACTGATTCTGACCGACTGCAAGGCAAGCCATGCCGAGCTCTCACATGAATATGCGGCAATTCCGAAGGAAATGAAAGAAGTCGCAAAGATCCTGGGACAGGAAGTCCTTGGCAGATGCACCATGGAACAGCTCATGGCCAATGCAGCAAAGATTCGTGAAGAATGCGGTGACCGTGCGTTCTTGCGTGCGTATCATTTCCTCAATGAAACAGAGCGTGCAGCCAAAGAAGCAGAAGTACTGCGGGAAGGCAATATCGATGCATTCCTGGAACTGATCAAAGAATCCGGACGTTCCTCCTGGATGTATCTGCAGAATGTCAATGTAAACGGAGATGACCGCAACCAGTCGCTTGGCGTCGGTCTTGCGATCAGTGAATATATTATCGGCAATCACGGTGCATGGCGCGTCCATGGCGGCGGATTTGCCGGTACGATTCAGGCATTTGTCCGTCATGAGGATAAAGACCGCTACATTGCAGCAATGAATTCTGTATTCGGAGACGATTGCTGCTATGTTCTGAAGATCCGCGGATGCGGCGGTATCCGCATCGCATAACGGAGGAAACATGTTAAAAGACGGCAAACTCTTCATCGGCAAGGCCGGTGACAAAGAAATGTATCTTCTTCCTTCCCTGATGAACCGGCATGGGCTGATCGCCGGTGCCAGCGGTACCGGAAAAACCGTTACTGCCAAAGTCATCGTGGAATCATTAAGCGAACTCGGAGTTCCGACATTCATCGCTGACGTCAAAGGTGATCTTTCGGGCATGATCGTCAGCGGTAATTATGAGAATATCCAGGGACGTCTGGAATCCATGGGTGTTACGGATTTCGAATGCCGCAAATTCCCGGTCCATTTCTTTGATGTATACCGGGAAAAGGGTCATCCGGTACGTTCTATTCTGCAGGATATGGACCCTGTTCTGATCTCCCGTATTCTCGATCTTTCCGATGCCCAGCAGGGTGTCATCAATATCGTCTTCAAGGCTGCGAAAGACATGGAGCTTGATATCATCGATCTGAAAGATCTGCAGGCAATGACCACATATGTTGGTCAGCATGCTTCAGATTTTACGCTGAAATATGGTACGATCTCAAAGCAGTCTGTCGGTGCAATCCAGAGAAAGCTGCTGGAACTGGAACAGCAGGGCGGTGAACTGCTCTTCGGCATGCCGGCTTTGGCCATCGATGATCTGATGGAAACACAGGGCGGTCTCGGCATTATGAATATCATCGAATGTGAGAAACTGTTCCAGCATCCGATGCTGTATTCGACCTTCCTGCTCTGGCTGCTGGATAAGCTGTATAAGGAACTGCCGGAAGTCGGTGATCTTGACAAGCCGAAGATCGTATTCTTCTTTGATGAAGCACATCTGCTGTTCGATAATGCATCGAAGCAGCTGATGGATAAGATCGAGCAGATCATCAAGCTGATCCGTTCCAAAGGCGTCGGCATCTTCTTCATTACCCAGTCACCGGCAGATATTCCGAATTCCGTACTGGCACAGTTGTCCAACCGGATCCAGCATGCATTGCGTGCCTATACACCGAATGAGATCAAAGCAGTGAAAATGGCTGCTGATTCCTTCCGTCAGAATCCGGATCTGGATACTGCAGAAGTCATTACCAACATGAAGACCGGACAGGCTCTGGTATCTGTTCTGGATGAAGACGGTGCGCCATGCATCGTACAGAAGACAAAGATCCTGCCGCCGAAGTCCAGCATGGATATTGCTCCGGAAGAGACCGTCCGCAGCTGCATCGCTTCGGATTCCCTGGCCGGCAAGTACGAGAAGGAATTTGATCCGGACAGTGCCTATGAGGAAATGGATCGGATCTATACGAAGGAAGAAGAAGAAAAAGCACTCCTGGAAGAAGAAAAGCGTCTTGCCAAAGAGCGCGAAGCACAGGAAAAAGCTGAAGCCAAAGAAGCCGCACGCCGCGAAAAAGAAGCCAATGCATGGAAAGACCGGCTGATGCGGAAAGCAAAAACAAAGGCAGAGAACGAGATTCTGAATATCACCGTACGCTCTGCCAAGAAGTTCCTGAAGGGACTGCTGAAGTAAGATATCATCTGTGAAAAAAGGCATCTGCCTTTTTTCATTCGAAACAGGGAAGGGAGTACATATGGAATTAAAAGATCTGTCCTGTCTGAATGACAGTGAAAAAGAACAGCTGACACAGTGTTCACTGACCGGCATCCGCTTTTATGCGGCCGAAAACCGGTTGGAAATGGATCTGCATACACCGGAAACGATTCCCTGTGCTCTGTATACTGCGCTGCGCACTGCCATTGAAGATACACTGGGCATCACATGTACGATCCATGTCAAAGCAGACAGCTGTGATGTATCACAGCAGACCATTCAGGATTATATTGAAGAGATCTGCCGGCAGGATACTTCGTTTCTTGCCTATCACGATGTAATCTTCACCGTTGATCCGGAGGCAGGATGCCTGTGCTTCCTGTTTGAAAAAGAAGAAGACTGCCATCGTGCAGAGGCACTGGAAGCAGATCTTTCCAATGCACTTGCAGACCTTGGCATCACCGGTTATGGGATCCGCTGTCAGTTTACGGTCGTACAGCCGACCGAAGTGGAAACCGTCATCATGGATGCTGTACCGGAGTCTGCCGAGACCGTTTCACCAAAGAAACGGCGCAAGAACAACTACCGGATCCGCATGCAGGATTATACCCAGATCCGGCTGGAAGATGTGCAGTTCCCGGTCACAGACGTGCAGTTTACCGGTGACATCTTCAAAGAAGAAATCACCGAAACCAAGACCGGACGTCATATTCAGGCATTATCTGTTTATGACGGTACGGATGCCATTACTGTCAAACGGTTTGAAGGACGTGCATGGACGCTGGATGACATGAAAGAAGTCGGTCCCGGCGACAGAGTGCGCTTCTTTGGAAACGTGGAAAATGACAACTATTCCCATGAACTGACATTCATCGCTTCGTATGTCGAAAAGCAGGAAAAAGAAAAAGTACGCGATACAGCAGAAGAAAAGCGCATCGAATTCCATGTGCATTCCGGCATGTCGGAAATGGATGGTGTATGTGCAGCAGCGGATATCGTCAAATACTGCTGGGATATCGGCCACGAGGGATTCATCCTGTGCGATCACAGCGATGTACAGGCGTTCGTCAAAGCGTATAACCAGGCACAGTCGCTCAAGTCCAAAGACAAATCCCGTTCTTTTAAAGTCGGTCTTGGCTGTGAGATGAATCTCGCGAACGATCATCTCAAGATCGTCCGCAACAGCACCGATGAACCGATCGATACGGCAGAATATATCTGTTTTGACCTGGAGACGACCGGACTGTCCTGCTACTTTGATCACATCATTGAGTTTGGTGCGGTGCGCATTAAAAACCAGACCGTCACCGACCGTCTGCAGATGTTTATCAAGCCGCCGGTGCCGATTCCTCCGTTCATCGTATCCAAGACAAATATCACAAATGATATGGTGCGCAAGGCAAAGACCTTTGCCGAAGCATGTGATGAGATCATCGACTGGATCGGAGACGGCATTCTGGTTGCCCATAATGCGACCTTTGACTATAACTTCCTGAATGAAGAATTAAGGCGTCTTGGAAGACCTCCGTTAATGAATACCGTCATCGATACCCTCGATATGTCCAGAGCGATCCTGCGTGATCGAAGGGCATACCGTCTCGGCAACATTTCGCGTCATTACCGCATTCCGTATGACGAAGAAGTCGCACACCGTGCCGACTATGATGCAGAGACGCTGGCAGGGGTATTCATGTGCCTTCTGGCAGATGCCAGCAAGCAGTTTGAATGCCGCACCATCGATGACCTGCAAAGCCGTCTGCAGAGCGATCAGGACTTTGCCAAAGTCCGCCGCAGCCATGTCTGCGTCATTATCAAAGACCAGCCGGGTGTCAAGGAACTCTACCGTCTGGTGACGGAGTCCAATACCAAAACTCTTGCCATCATGGGCAAATCCAATACGAAGGAAGGATCTGAAGGCATCGTGGAGCCGCGCATCCTGCGCAGCCGCCTCAATGCATCAAGAGAACATCTTCTGTTAGGATCCGCATGCCTCAATGGCGAAGTCTTTGAACTGGCGTGCAATGGATGCGACAGGGATCTGGAAGAAGCCATGTCCTTCTACGATTACATTGAACTGCAGCCGCTGTCCAACTATTCCGTTGCCATTGCCATGGGATCCATTCCCGGCATTGCCCGTCTGAAAGAAGTGCAGAAGCGCATCATTGCCATGGCAAAGAAACTGGGCAAACCGGTCATTGCGGACAGTGACGCCCATTACTGTACAAAAGAGCAGAAGATCTTCCGCGATATCTTTATCGCTTCCCAGGGCGTCGGCGGTGTCATCCATCCGCTGTATATCCGTGATGAAGCACTGCGTCTGCGCACGAAGAATCCCGATCAGCATATCCGCATGACCGAAGAGATGATCAAGGAATTCGGGTGGCTCGAAGATACGGACCTGATCCGTGAGATCGTCATCGAGAATCCGAAGAAGCTTTTTGCACAGATCGAAGAAGTCCGTCCGGTGCCGAAGGGAACCTTCCCGCCGACGATCGAAGGCTCCGACGATAAGCTGCGTCAGATCTGCTACGATACCGTGCAGAAGCGCTATGCCTTTGAAGGCAAAGTGCCGGACAATGTCATGGAACGTCTGAATACCGAGCTGGACAATATCATCCGCAATGGTTTCGGCGTGCACTATTACATTGCCCATCTGCTCGTTAAGAAATCCAATGAAGACGGCTATGTAGTCGGTTCGCGTGGTTCCGTCGGTTCTTCGTTTACCGCGACCATGACCGGCATTACCGAGGTCAATCCGCTGCCGCCGCATTATCTATGCCCGCATTGCCATTACAGTGAATTCAAGGATCCGGCAGAAGTTCTCTCCGGCTTCGATCTTCCCGATCAGGTCTGTCCGCACTGCGGTCATATCATGAAAGGAAACGGACATAACATTCCGTTCCAGACATTCCTTGGCTTCAACGCCGACAAGACACCGGATATCGATCTGAACTTCTCCGGTGAATACCAGGCCAATGCCCATGCATTCATCAAAGAAGTCTTCGGACCGAAAAATGCATTCCGTGCCGGCACGATCTCCAACGTGCAGGAAAAGACAGCCTTTGGATACATTCTTGGCTATTGCGAAAAGATGCATAAGCCGGAAATGCGCCAGGCAATGAAAGAATACCTGGCAAGCGGCTGTCAGTATACCAAGCGCACGACCGGCCAGCATCCTGGCGGAATCATCATCATTCCGTCAGAATACGAAGCGGCGGACTTTACGCCGATCCAGTATCCGGCCAATGATCCCAAATCCGAGTGGATGACGACCCATTACGACTTCCATGACATTCATGATAATGTCCTGAAGTTTGATATTCTCGGTCATGTCGACCCGACTGCTATGCGCTTAATGACAAGCATCTCCAAGATGAATCCGCTGGATATTCCGATGAATGATCCGGAAACGATGAGTGTCTTCTACAGCGATGATGCACTCAAAGCTGATCCGCGCGTCTATAAGCGGGAGACCGGTGCTCTTGGCTTACCGGAGTTTGGCACAGCCAACACCCGCAAGACGCTGGAGCAGACCCGTCCGCATACATTCAGTGATCTGGTCATCATATCCGGTCTGTCCCATGGCACCGACGTATGGGCAGGCAATGCACAGGAACTGATCAAACAGGGCATGCCGCTGCAGGAAGTCATCGGATGCCGTGACGATATCATGACCTATCTTCTGAATAAGAAACTGGAACCTCTGGATGCCTTCAAGATCATGGAAGATGTCCGTAAGGGAAGGGGACTGCGTGAAGATCAGGAAAAAGTCATGCGAGAACACGATGTTCCGGACTGGTATATCAATTCCTGCAAAAAGATCAAATACATGTTCCCGAAGGCACATGCCGTGGCTTACGTTATGATGGCTATCCTC